>CAZJJC010000436.1:0-1515 GCA_964546195.1 uncultured Enterobacteriaceae bacterium
AATTGGAGCCGGCGGGCCTCCCCGCACTGCAGTCCGGTGAACCTGGTCAGATCCGGAAGGAAGCAGCCACAGCCGGCCGCTGCAGGTGCCGGGGGTCAGGCTCGCCACGAATTGACTAAACGATGAGCTATCAAGTACTTGCCCGCAAGTGGCGGCCGCGGGATTTTGGCAGCCTGGTGGGGCAGGAGCACGTCGTGCGCGCGCTTCGCCACGCGCTGGAGCACCAGCGCCTGCACCACGCCTATCTCTTCACCGGCACGCGCGGCGTGGGCAAGACCACGCTCGCGCGGATCCTGGCGAAGTGCCTGAACTGCGAGACCGGCATCACGCCGCAGCCTTGCGGCGCATGCTCGGCCTGCCTGGAGATCGACGGCGGGCGCTTCGTCGATCTGCTCGAGGTCGACGCCGCGACCAACACCAAGGTCGACGAGATGCGCCAGCTCCTGGAGACGGCGCAGTACGCCCCGACGCGCGGGCGCTTCAAGGTCTACGTGATCGACGAGGTGCACATGCTGTCCACCTCGGCGTTCAACGCCATGCTCAAGACGCTCGAGGAGCCGCCCGGGCACATGAAGTTCATCCTGGCGACCACCGACCCGCAGAAGATTCCGGTCACGGTGCTCAGCCGCTGCCTGCAGTTCAACCTGAAGCAGATGCCGCCCGGAGCGATCGTTTCGCATCTCCAGAAGATTTTGGCGCAAGAGGAGATCGCGTTCGAGAACGAGGCGTTGCCGCTCATCGCGCGCGCGGCCGCGGGCAGCATGCGCGACGCGCTTTCGCTGCTGGACCAGGCGATCGGGCACGGCGGCGGGAAGGTGGCGGCGCAGGCGGTGGGCGAGATGCTCGGCGCCATCGACCAGGGCTATCTCTTGCGCCTGGCCGAATGCATCGCCGCGGAAGACGCGGCCGGCGCGCTGGCGATCGCCGACGACATGCAGGCGCGCAGCCTCTCGTTCGACGGCGCGCTCGCCGACCTGGCGAGCCTGCTGCTGCGCATGGCGCTCGCCCAGTCGGTTCCCGCGGCGCTCGAGGATTTTCCGGAAAGAAACCGGATCGACGCGCTCGCCCGCCGGCTCGACGCCGAAACGGTGCAGCTCTACTACCAGATCGCGCTGCAGGGCCGGGAAGACCTGCCGCTCGCGCCCGACGAGCACGCCGGCTTCGTCATGACGCTGCTGCGCATGCTCGCCTTTAGACCCGAAGGGCTCGGAACGGGTGAAAAAAGGGCTCTTCGCCGATCCGGCGCTGGCCGACCTCGGTCTGACGCTTCCGCAGCTCGAGGCGCTGGCGGTGGCCGTGCTCGGCCACGGCGGCCCGGGCGACAAGACCGACGGCGTGATCCGGCCCGCGGTGCTGATGCTGACGGTCGACGAGACGATCGGCGGCAACGATCTGATCCACGGCAGCAACGTGACGAACGCCGGCCTCGCCGACGACGACCTGATCTTCGGCGGCGGCAACGACGACGCGCCGGCCGATCCGTCGCGCGAGACGATCCACGCCGCCGAGGACGAC
>CAZJJC010000437.1:0-4346 GCA_964546195.1 uncultured Enterobacteriaceae bacterium
GGCCAGACGCTGTATTCCCCGGCGAAGGGATATTCGCGCGCCGCCTTGTCGATGCGCTTGATCAGCTCCTCGACGCCCGCGCCGCGCTTCTCGGCGTAGAGCTCGGGCTCGGAACCGAACCAGCGCCCGTCCGGCTCGCGCGTGCGCACCACCACCGCGGAGTCCGACCAGCGCAGCCGCCAGCCGATGACCTCATACACCGTCCAGCTCGGGGCCTGGGCCGGCTTGACCGCCACCCAGGTATGCACGCCGAAAAGGCCCTTCGCCCCGACCGCGCGCGCGCCGTAGACCTGCACCACGGGCTCGGTGACCACCAGCGGGTCGGGGGCGAGCCCGACCGGCTCGCGGCTTGCATTTCTCCAGTCCTGGGCGATCACGCTCGCTCCTGCCGCGGCGAACAGCAACACCATGAAGGCATAAAAGGGGTAGAGGAAGCTGCGTTTCATTTTTTGCTGGGTTCTCGGCAGAGCTCGTCGGATAACGCGGCGCGAAGCGGCAGGTTGACGATTCTAGCCTGCTTCGATGACCCGGATCAGCCGGGCCCTAGGTGCCGTACAGGCGCTTGATTACCTCGTCCTTCATGCCGAAGCTCTTGCCTTCGCCGGGAAAGCTGCCCTCGCGCACTTCGGCCGCGTAGCGCGCCACGGCATCCTTGATGGCGGCGCCGGCCTCGGCATAGCGCTTGACGAAAGTCGGGGTGAACCCCGAGAACATGCCGACCATGTCGTGGAACACCAACACCTGGCCGTCGCAATCCGCGCCGGCGCCTATGCCGACGGTCGGAATGCTGATGCGCTCGGTGACGAGCTTGGCCAGCGGTGCCGGCACCAGCTCGAGGACCACCCCCCAGCAGCCCGCCTGCTCGAGCGCGACCGCGCCTTCCAGGATGCGCTTCGCCGCGGCCTCGTCCTTGCCCTGCAGCTTGTAGCCGCCCAGCGCCGAAGCAGTCTGCGGCGTAAGCCCGACATGCCCCAGCACCGGCACGCCGGCGCGCACCAGCGCCTCGACGATAGGCACCGCTTCCTCGCCACCTTCGAGCTTCACCGAATCGGCGCCCGCCTCCTTCATGAGGCGCGCCGCGTTGTCGAGCGCCTGCTGCGGCGTGCCGTAGGAAAGAAACGGCATGTCGGCGATGACGAAGGCCTGCGGCGCGCCGCGGCGCGTGGCGCGGGTGTGGTGCACCATGTCGTCCATGGTGACCGGCAGCGTCGAGTCGTAGCCCAGCACCACCATGCCGAGCGAGTCGCCCACCAGGATGAGCTCGATGCCCGCCTCGGCGACCAGGCGCGCGCTGGGGAAGTCATAGGCGGTGAGCATCGCCAGCCGCGCGCCCTTGCTCCGGCGCAGCTCCAGGACGGTAGGTTTCATAGGCTCGCGAAGTCGAAGAGCTTGCGGTCGAGCAGGTGCGAAGGACGCACCTCGGTCATCGCGCGCAGGATCGACTCGATGCGCCCGGGATGGCGCTGGTCCCAGTCGCGCAGCATCTCGCCGATCCGCTTGCGCTGCAGGTTGTCCTGCGAGCCGCACAGCGTGCAGGGAATGATGGGGAATTGCTTCACCTCGGCGTACGCCGCGAGGTCTGCCTCGGCCACGTAAACGAGCGGGCGGATCACCACATGAGCGCCTTCGTCGGAGACGAGCTTCGCCGGCATGGCCTTGAGCTGCCCGCCGTGGAAGAGATTCAGGAAGAAGGTGGCCAGCACGTCGTCGCGGTGGTGCCCGAGCGCGATCTTGGTGGCCCCCAATTCGCCCGCCACGCGGTACAAAACGCCGCGGCGCAGCCGCGAGCACAGCGAGCACATCGTCTTGCCCTCCGGGATCACGCGCTTCACCACGGAGTAGGTGTCCTGCTCGATGATCCTGAACGGCACGCCACGCGACTCGAGGTACGCGGGCAGCACGTGCTCGGGAAAGCCGGGCTGCTTCTGGTCCAGGTTGACCGCAATCAACTCGAACGCTACCGGCGCCTTTTCCCTCAATGAAAGGAGCACGTCGAGCAGGCCATGGCTGTCCTTGCCCCCCGACAGGCACACCATGACGCGGTCGCCCGCCTCGATCATGCGGAAGTCGGCGATCGCCTCGCCCACCTGGCGGCGGATGCGCTTGGCTAATTTCGCCGACTCGTAGTCATCCTTACGAGCGTCGCGTTGCAAGCGGACAGGTTGACTGGACATAAGGGCACAAAGTGTACCGCGCCCAGTATCGGTCACGAGTTTATGGCTTTGATGTCGCAAATTGCGACATCAAACACCCCCCGCGGCCACGAAGCGCAGACCGATCGGCTTTACCCCGCGCCAATAAGTGCTATTTCGGACTGACCAGCTTGAGACCGACGATGCCGGCGATGATCAATAGGATCGACCCAATGCGAAGCAAACCTTTCGGCTCGTTGAACAGGACGATTCCGAGGATCGCCACGCCGACCGCGCCGATGCCGGTCCATACGGCGTAGCCGGTGCCGATGGGGATGGTACGCACGGCGAGCGCGAGGAAATAGACGCTCGCCACCATCGCCGCGCCGGTGATCGCCGAGGGCCATAGGCGCGTGAAGCCATCGGTGTATTTCAGCCCGATCGCCCAGACCACCTCGAGGAGTCCCGCAAGGCTGAGCCAGATCCACGCCATCCGTACTTTCTAGAGAAAGATCGAGCGCCCGCCGTCCACCGCGATGACCTGCCCGGTGATATAGGGGGCGCAGGCGAGAAAGTGTACCGCCTGGGCGATGTCCTCGGGGGAGCCGAGGCGTCCGAGCGGCGTGGTGGCCAGGATGCGGTTGCGCTCGGCGTTCTCGAACTGCCCGTCGTCGGGCCAGGCGATGGCGCCGGGCGCGACTCCGTTCACGCGCACTTTCGGTGCGAGCTCCAGCGCGAGGGAGCGCGTGAGCGCGGCGAGGCCGGCCTTGGCGATGCTGTAGACCGAATAGCCCTTGAGCGGCCGCTCGGCGTGGATGTCGACGATGTTGACGATCGCGCCCTGGGTCTTCGCGAGCTCGGGCGCCGCTTCCTGGCAGATGAACAGCGGCGCGCGCAGGTTGGAGCCGATCAGCTCCTCCCAGTGCGAAGCCTCGATCGCGCCGAGCTCGACCGGAAAAAAGCTCGAGGCGTTGTTCACCAAGAGGTCGAGCCGGCCGAAGCTGTCGCGTGCCGCGGCAAGCAGCGCCCGCGGCGCGATCGGCGCAAGCAGCTCGGCCTTGACCTTGGCGGCGCTTTTCGGGCGCAGCGCGTTGAGCGCCGCTTCGAGCTTCGCCGCGTCGGCCTCCGAATCCCGGTAATGCAGCAGCACGTTCGCGCCTGCCGCATGCAGCCGCCGCGCGATCGCGGCGCCGACACGCCGCGCCCCGCCGGTGATGAGCGCGGCCTTCCCGGTCAGCGATTCGTCCATGAGGGCCTTGAATTCTAGGGTAAATTCCCCGCGTGCTCTCCCGCCTGCGAGACGAGATCGCGCGCGCCGACGGATGGATCTCCTTCGCACGCTACATGGAGCTCGTGCTGCACGAGCCGGGCCTGGGCTACTACGCCGGCCTGGCCCGCAAGTTCGGGGCCGAGGGCGACTTCGTCACCGCGCCCGAGCTGGGAACGCTTTTCGGCCGCACGCTCGCGCGCCAGCTGAGCCAGCTCGACTGGCCCGTACTGGAATTCGGCGCCGGGAGCGGCGCGCTCGCCGAATCGCTCCTCGGCCGGGCGGGCCTGGAGTACTCCATCCTCGAGACCAGCGCGGACCTGCGCGAGCGCCAGCAGGCGCGGCTCGCCGAGCGCGTGCGCTGGCTCGAGCGGCTGCCCGAGCGCATCCGCGGCTGGGTGATCGCGAATGAGGTGCTCGACGCCATGCCGGTGCACGCGGTGGCGTGGCGCCCCGAAGGCATCCTGGAGCGCGGGGTTTCGCTTGCAGGCGGCAAGCTCGCTTGGAACGAGCGGCCAGCAACGGGCGCGCTGCTCGAGGAGGCGCAGAAGATCGAGGTGCCGGTTCCCTACGAAAGCGAAATCGGCCTCGTCGCGCGCGCCTGGATGCGCGCGCTCGCCGAGCGGCTGGAGGAGGGGATGATCCTCATAATCGACTACGGCTTTCCGCGGCACGAGTACTACCACCCCCAGCGCGCGAGCGGCACTTTGATGTGCCATCACCGGCACCAGGCGCACGGCGACCCCTTCGCCCACCCGGGGGAGCAGGACGTCACCGCGCATGTGGACTTCAGCGCCCTCGCCCAGGCCGCCGCCGGCGCGGGGCTGGAGGTGCTCGGCTATGCCACGCAGGCGCAGTTCCTGGTGAACTGCGGCATCACCGAGGTGCTCGGCGATGCCAATGTCGAAAACGCGCTGCACTACGCGCCGCTCGCCGCGCAGGCGCAA
>CAZJJC010000438.1:0-4512 GCA_964546195.1 uncultured Enterobacteriaceae bacterium
TGGCGCTCGGCGGGTCGAGCGCCATTTCGGTCAGGAAGGCTTCCCGGGTCTGAAAAGAACTGGCGATGCGCTCGAGCTGCACCAGGTCGCCGGCGCGCACCTGCGCCGCGTCGTAGAGGCGCTCGAGGTGCGGCTCGTACCACGAGCGCACTTTCTGGAGCTGTCCCTCCCAGGTCATCGTTGCCAGGGACTGCATAAGCTCATCGAAAAGCGAACAGGCGGTGTTCAACGCCGTCCACGAATGTCCCTGCGCCTCGAAGCGCGTGAAGAGGCGCGCGGCGGTGGCCGGCCCGACGCCCGGCTCGAGCTGCAGCGCGCGGAACGCGGCGACGCGGTTCTTCGGGTTGTCCGCCCAGCGCAGCACCGCGAGCAGGTCCTTCACGTGCGCCGCCTCGAGGAACTTCAGGCCGCCGTACTTCACGTAGGGGATATTGCGCCGCACGAGCTCCAGCTCGAGCAGGTCGCAGTGGTGCGAGCTGCGAAAGAGCACCGCCTGGCGGCGCAGCAGCACGCCGCGCTCGCGCGCCTCGAGCACATGCTTCACCACGTAGCCCGCCTGCGCCGCGTCGTCCGCCACGCTGACATAGCGCGGCTTCGGCCCGCCCGGTTTTTTCGAGTAGAGCTGCTTGCCGATGAGCGCATTGGCCGCGTCGAGCACCTGCTGCGTCGAGCGGTAGTTCTCCTCCAGCGCGATGACTGCAACCCCGGGGAATTGCCTCGGAAAATCCCGAATGTTCTCCACCGTAGCCGCCCGGAACGAATAGATCGCCTGCGCATCGTCCCCGACCACCGTCAGCCCTTCCCCCGCGGGCCGCAGCCCCTTCAGGATCTCGGCCTGCAGCACGTTCGTGTCCTGGTACTCGTCGACCAGGATGTGGTCGAACTGCGCGCCGATGTGCGCCGCGAGCGCCGGGTCCGACATCATCGCGTGCCAGTACAGCAGCAGGTCGTCGTAGTCGAGCGCCTGGTTGGCGAGCTTTCTTTCCACGTAGTCCCTGAACAGCCCGCTCAGCTCGGCTTCCCACTCGGCGCACCACGGAAACACTTCCTGCAGCGCGTGGGCGAGCGGCCGCTGCGTGTTCACCCGGTGCGAATAGATCGCGAGGCAGGTGTCCTTGCGCGGAAAGCGCTTCTCGGCCTTCGACAGGCCGCGCTCGTGGCGCGCGAGGTCCATGAGGTCCGCCGCGTCGCCGCGGTCGAGCACGCTGAAAGTTTCTCCCAGCCCCACCGCCTTGCAATGCCGGCGGATGAGCCGGTTGGCGATCGAGTGAAAGGTGCCCGACCAGGGCAGCCGGACTTCCTTCATGAGTTCCCCGACGATGCGCTGCGCGCGGCGCGTCATCTCGAGCGCGGCGCGCCGTGTGAAGGTGAGCAGCAGGATGCGCTCGGGGCTCATCCCTTCGAGGATCAAATGCGCCACCCGGTGCGCGAGGGTGTTGGTCTTGCCGGTGCCGGCCCCCGCGAGGATCAGCAGCGGGCCGGCATGGAACGCGCCTTTGGCGCGTTGGCCATAGGTCGCCGCTTCGCGCTGGCGCGGGTTCAGGGTCTCGAAGGCAGCCATCGCCGCGACTATAGGCGATAGCTGTATATACTTCCAGTATGGGCGAGGGTGTACTGCGGCGGCTAGCGCTTCCGGGGCTTCTCGGGGCGGGTGCGCACGGTGCGCGGCGCGCTCGGGAAGAGCGCGGCGTGCAAGGCGTCCAGGTAGCGCGTGTAGACCAGGGTCAGCCTGGCGCTGTATTCACGGAATGTTTCGCTGTTCATCGGGTTCCCTTCGTCGGTGCAGCCGGAGCGGCCGGTACGAGGCTGGACACCGGCCGCTTTGCTGCGGCTACTTGCCGGGCTGCGACTGCACTTCTTTCTGCGAGCCCTGCCACGTGGTCATCTGCTTCTCGGCCTCGTCCTTGGAGATGCCGTACGCCTCCTGGATCTTCCCGACGAGCGCCTCGCGCTTGCCCGAGGTTACGTCGAGCTGATCATCGGTGAGCTTGCCCCATTGCTGCTTGGCGCTGCCCTTGTATTGCTTCCAATTGCCTTGGATGCGATCCCAGTTCATTTGTATCCTTTGCGCTTGTTGGCAGCGGATCGGCTGCCTCGATGTGCGACTTTCAGGTGCCGACTATGCGCTCCCGCGGCAGGCGGGTCTGTACGCCCGCGCGCTTAGTCTTTGTCCTTCTTTTTCAATAGGCCGGCCAGGCCCTCGAGCGGCCGGTAAGTAGAGGTTTTTTCTTTCTGCTCCGGCTCGGAACCCGCCTTCGCGTCTTCGATGCGGGCATGCTCGTTCTCGTGGCAGTAGATGCACAGCAGCTCCCAGTTGCTGCCGTCGGGCGGGTTGTGGTCGTGGTTGCCGTCCTTGTGGTGCACGGTGAGCTCGCGCAGGCGCTCGGCTGCGAACTCGCGCGCGCAGCGCGCGCAGATCCAGGGCAGGAGCTTCAGCGCCTGCTCGCGGTACGAACGCGCGTCCGGCTTTTTCTTCATGTCAGCCCAGCATCTGCGCGAGCTCCGCGTCATCCAGCAGCCGGATGTTCTTCTCCTTGGCGAACGAGCGGGCGTTGGCCGTCACCTCGCCGGCGGCGACGTAGATGAGCTCGTGCGCCTCGCGCTTCCGGCCGGCGGCATGCAGCTCGCGCAGCGGCTCGACCCCGGTGCGCGTCGCCTTCCAGCGCCTGCAGTCGACCAGCGAGGTGCGCCCGCCCTTGGTGAGCTCGAAGCCGCCCGGGTCGCGGCTCACCCCGTAGCCCTGGCGGCGGAAGGCCTGCTCCAGCGCCGCGGCGAACGACTCGCGCGGCATCGCGCGCAGCGCCCCGAGCCTGGCGGCGACCTTGCGGGCGCCGGGCTTCCTCAGGCGCCGCGAGAGCACCACGCCGGCGATGACCAGGAAGGGCAGCGGCACGAACGCTGCATAGAAAGGCGGCACGAAAAGGCGCGCCACCAGGAACACGCCGAGCGCGAGCGCCGCGCTCATCCACCACGGCGAGCGCAGCAGGATCGCGAACAGCGAGTTCTCGCTCATCCTGAGCTTCATGCCGTGCATTTTAGGCGCACGGTGGAACGACGGCGGAGCGCCGGCGTCAGCCGGCCGGCAAGGTTCCCCGGCAGTCGGGAAAGGCCGGGCAGCCCCAAAAGGACTTCCCGGCACTCGATCCCTGCTTGCCGATCCGCTCGAGCATCGGGCGGCTGCAGCGCGGGCACGCGGGTTTACCCAGGTATGGCTCGATCCGCGGGGGCATGGACTCAAAGCTTGCGCGCCTGTGCCGGCCAACCAGCCTGGCGGCCAGCTCGAACAGATCGATGATGAACCCCTCGTTTCGCCTTCTTCGCAAGCTTCCCTCCCTATTCCGGGCGTCGCTGGCGCCATGATCATCTATGCTGCGCGACTCCTCAAATTAACTATGTCACTGGCATGCCGCTTTTGACCCTGCAGGACGCCCAGCTCGCCTACGGCGAGCTGCCGCTGCTCGACCGCGCGGCGCTGTCGCTGGACGCGGGCGAGCGCATCGGCCTCATCGGGCGCAACGGCACCGGCAAGTCCTCGCTCCTCGGGGTCATCGCCGGGCGCACCGCGCTCGACGACGGCGAGCTGCGCAGGCGCGACGGGCTCACGGTGGCGCTGGTCGAGCAGGAGCCGGTCCTGCCGGACAGGCCCACGCTGAAGGAAAGCCTGCTCGCGCGCGCCGCGGTGCCCGAGACGCACAAGCTCGACAAGTACCTCGATCTCTTCCGGGTCGAGCCGCAGGCCTCACCCGCCGCCGCCTCGGGCGGCGAACGCAAGCGCGCGGCGCTCGCGCTCGCCTTCGCGCTCGAGCCGGAGCTGCTGCTGCTCGACGAGCCCACCAACCACCTCGACATCCACGGAATCGAGATCCTGGAGGGCCTGGTCGCGAAGCAGCCCGCGGCGATCGTCATCACCCACGACCGCGCCTTCCTCGACCGCGTCGCCACGCGCATCGTCGAGCTCGACCGGGGACAGCTTCTTTCGTATGCCGGCAATTACTCGCGCTACGAAAGCCTGAAAGCGGGCGAGCTCGCCGCCGAGGCGGTGACCCAGCGCAAGTTCGACAGGTTCTGGGCGCAGGAGGAAGCCTGGATCCGCAAGGGCATCGAGGCGCGCCGCACGCGCAACGAGGGCCGCGTGCGGCGCCTGGAGCGCCTGCGCGAGGCGCGCGCGGCGCGCCGCGAGCAGCTCGGCAGCGTGAAGCTCGCGATCGGCGCGGGGCGACGCTCGGGGAAGCTGGTGTGCGAATTCCAGGAGGTCTCGAAAAGCTATGGCGGCAAGGCGATCGTCAAGGATCTCGAGCTCATCGTGAGCCGCGGCGACCGCCTGGGGCTGATCGGCCCCAACGGCGCGGGCAAGACCACGCTCATTCGCCTCATCCTCGGCGCGCTCGCGCCCGACCGCGGGCGGCTCCTCTCCTTCGCGGGCAATTTCTCCGACTACGAGCGCACCAAGGCCGCGCAGCTCGCCGCCGAGGCGGTCGTCAACCGCAAGTTCGACCGCTTCTGGGCGCAGGA
>CAZJJC010000439.1:0-13621 GCA_964546195.1 uncultured Enterobacteriaceae bacterium
CCGCTCTTACTTGCTTCTCGCCGCCGAAGTGGCCTAGCCAGGCGGCGGTCGCTTGCGGGTCGGCGAGGTCGGCCTTGTTGAGCAGCTTAAGGCAGGGCCGCTGCTTGTCGCGGCGCAGCCGCTCGATCAGCGGATTGCTGCTCGCGCCGGGAAGCCGCGCGTCCAGCAGCTCGACCACCACGTCGATCCTGCCCAGGGTCTCGGCGGCTTTCTTGCGTGCCGAGGCCATGTGGCCGGGAAACCACTCGATAGGCGGGCTCAGCGCAGCTCGAGGCGCTTGCCGTTCGCCTTGCCGCGATACTCGCGACCGCCCGCGGTGAAGGCGATCTCCTCGCCGCGCACCCTGCCCTCGACCGGCACCGTCCTGCCGTTCGTGCGCAGGGTGCCGGAGAGCTTCTGGAAGCTCTGCTTCAGGGTGAGCTCGCCCTCGGGCAGCTGGTGCGTGCCCCCGACCTGGGCCGGGACGATCCAGAGCAGGGCGGTGCACCAGGAGCCGTTGCAGTCCTTGTCCACCGTGGCGGTTTCGTCGGCTTCCCAGTCGCCCATGGTGAAGGTGTTCGAGACGATGCGCGTGCCGGGCTTGAGGCCGAGGATCTTCGGGCGCAGCTTAAGGTTGATGTCGGGCAGCAGGAACATGGTGATCACGGTCGCCTTCGAGAAGTCGCTCTGGAACAGATCCGCCTTCATGAAGCTCGCGCGCTCGCTCACCCGCTCCTTATCGGCATTTTCCTTGGAGAGCTCGACCATCTCGGGGTTGTATTCGATGCCCAGGGCGCGCACGCCGCGCTTCGCGGCGGTGATGACCGTGCGCCCGTCGCCCGAGCCCAGGTCGATCACATAGTCGCTCGGGGTCACCTTGGCCATGTCGAGCATCTTGTCGACCAGGGCCTGCGGCGTGGGCACCCAGACCACGTCCTTGCCCTCCTGGCCGACCGAGGGTTTGTAGGCCGAAGGCGCCTTCTGCGCCTGCCCGAGGGCGAGCGCGCTGAACAGCGCGAGAACAAGGGTAAAAGCGGTATGGCGGATGAAGGCGGACGCGGGCATTGCAGGCTCTCCTGGACTGGGGTGGGAATTATAGGGGGGACCCGAGCAAGAAAAGCGCCGCCCATTGCGGGGCGCCACGTGCGTAACCGCAACTATCCCCCGCCCTCGCGGATGGGCCGGATGGGCCGTACCTCGATGCTGCCCACGCGCGCCGGCGGGATCCGGGCGGCGAGCTGGATCGCTTCGTTGAGATCCCGCGCCTCGATCAGGTAGAAGCCGGCGAGGCATTCCTTGGTCTCGGCGAAGGGCCCGTCGGTCACCGAGACCTTGCCGTTGCGCACGCGCACCGTGGTGGCGGTGGCCACCGGCTGGAGGGCTTCGGAGGCGAGGCAGTGGCCGCTCGCGCGCACGCCGCTGTCGAATTCCAGGCAGTGGCGGTCGTCCACCGACTGCATGGCGTTCTCTTCGCCGTAGACGAGGCAAAGGTATTTCACGGCTGATTCTTGTTAAGGTTGAGCCTGCGGAAGCGCTCGAGCTCCTTGCTGTCGCCGAAGTCCTCGAGCTCGAAGTACTGGCGCACCTCGATCTCGGCCTCCTTGCCGTCGATGGAGGGATTGGGGAAGCGCCTGCTCCATGCGATGGCTTCTTCCCGGGACTTCACGTCGATGACGGTGTAGCCGGCGACCAGCTCCTTGGTCTCGGCGAACGGCCCGTCGACGAAGCTCCGCTGCTTGCCGTTGTACTTGATGCGCCAGCCTTTCGAGCTCGCCTGCAGCCCGGAGCCCTCGACCAGCACGCCCGCCTTGGCGAGCTCCTCGTGGTACTGCCCCATCTCGGCGAGCAGGCTCTCGGTCGGCATCACGCCCGCCTCGGAGTCCTGGGTGGCCTTGACCAGAATCATGAATCTCATCGCTATCTCCTTGAGGTTTAAGGTACTTGCCCTATAGTCGAACGGCCGGGCGCGGAATCGACAGCTCGGGTCAGTTTGTCAGCTCGGCGAGGCGGCGCTCGAGGAAGCGACGCTCGGGCGCCTGGCGGACGAGGGTGAGCGCGCGCTGGTAGGAGGCGCGCGCCTCGGCGCTGCGGCCCAGGCGCCGGCACAGGTCGGCGCGTGCGGCGTGGGCGAGGTGGTAGTCCTGCAATTCGCCTTTGCGCAGCAATTCTTCGATGAGCGCAAGACCCGCCGCCGGGCCGTCGCGCATCGCCACCGCCACGGCGCGGTTCAGCTCGACCACCGGCGAAGCATCGATGCTGGCGAGCACGTCGTAGAGCGCCACGATCTGCGCCCAGTCGGTCGCCGCGGCGCTGGGCGCTTCGGCGTGCACCGCGGCGATGGCCGCCTGCAGGCTGTAGGGCCCGAAGCGCTTCGAGCCGAGCGCCTTCTCCACGAGCGCGATGCCTTCGGCGATGAGCCCGCGGTCCCATAGGGAACGATTTTGGTGTTCCAAGAGAATCAAATCCCCTTCGGTCGAGCTGCGCGCGGCGCGCCGCGCTTCGTGCAGCAGCAGGAGCGCGAGCAGCCCCATGGCCTCGGGCTCGGGCAGCAGCTCGACCAGCAGGCGCGCGAGGCGCAGCGCCTCGGCGCAAAGATCGGCGCGCGTCAGCGACGCGCCGGAGGAGGCCGAGTAGCCCTCGTTGAACACGAGATAGATCACCCGCAGCACCGCATCCAGCCGCTCGGGCAGCTCGGCCGCGCCCGGCACCTCGTACGGGATGCGCGCCTCGCGGATCTTGGTCTTGGCGCGCACGATGCGCTGCGCGAGTGTCGGCGCGGGGGTGAGGAAGGCGCGCGCGATCTCCTCGGTCTTCAGCTCGCACACCTCACGCAAGGTCAGCGCGACCTGCGCGTCGGGCGAAAGCGCCGGGTGGCAGCAGGTGAACACCAGGCGCAGGCGATCGTCCTCGATCAGCTCCTTTTCGTGAGAAGTCTCTACCGAGAGCGTTTCTGCGTGCTCCTCCTCCAGCGGATCGAAGCGCGCGCGCCTGCGGATGGCGTCGATCGCCTTGAAGCGTCCCGCCGAGACCAGCCAGGCGCGCGGGTTGCCGGGAACGCCGTCGCGCGGCCATTGCTCTAGCGCGGCGCGGAAGGCGTCGTGCAGCGCCTCTTCGGCGAGGTCGAAGTCGCCGAGCAGGCGCACGAGCGTCGCGAAGACGCGGCGCGATTCCTCGCGATAGACGGCGTCGAGCGTTTCGCGGACCGGTTTTTGCTGGGACGGGGAGTCTGACGCCACCATTGGAGGCTCCATGCTGCAGCAATCGCCCATGTATGCCTATATCCCCGCCAAGGACCTTGCGCGGGCGCGCAAATTCTACGAGGAGAAGGTCGGCCTGAAGCCCAAGCAGGAGATCGCCGGCGGGGTGGCCTACGAGTTCGGCAAAGGCACCGCCTGCTTCCTGTATCCGACGCCCAACGCCGGCACGTCGAAGGCGAGCCAGGCGTTCTGGCAGGTCGACGACCTGGAGCGCGAGGTGCGCGAGCTCAAGGCGCGCGGCGTGAAGTTCGAGGACTACGACATGCCGGGCGCCAACGCCGCCTGGTTCAAGGACAGCGAAGGCAACATCCTCGCGCTCGTGCAGGCGCCCTAGCCGCCCATCTCCTTCATCGCCTTTTCGGCGCGCTTGCGCATCTCGGCCTTGGAAAGCTCCTCCTTGTGCGTGGCGAGGTGCCAGACGTGGCCGAAGGGGTCCTGCAGCGAGCCGCTGCGGTCGCCGTAGAACTGGTCCTTGACTTCGCGTAGGAGCTTGGCGCCTGCGGCGACCGCGCGCTCGACCATCGCATCGACGTCCTTCACGTACACATGGATATGGACGGTGGTGCCGCCGCGCGCCTGCGGGCCGAGGAAATCCATCTCCGGGTATTCGTCGGTGAGCATGATGCGCGAGTCGCTTATCTTCACTTCGGCGTGGCCGATCTTGCCGCCCGGCGCGGGCATGCGCATCACCTCGGCGGCGCCGAAGGCCTGCTTGTAGAACTCGATGGCGCGCGCCGCGTCGCGGCAGGCGAGATAGGGCGTGACCGAGTGGTATCCCTTGGGGATGAAATGGACTTTGCTCTTGCGCGCTGCGGGCTTCTTTCTCATCGCGTGGTCTCTTTGGGTTAGGTTTCGAGCGCCAGCTCGGGAATTTCCGACAGCGCGGCGGCGACTTCGTGCAGCAGGCGCTCGGGGCGCTGGTCGAGCTGCTGCGCGCTCCAGCCGCGCCCGGGGTTCGCGCGCGCCTCGATGTAGGAGCCCAGGCGCCGTGCGCGCGCGACGCAGCGCCGGCCGAACTCGCCGCGCAGGCGGTCGTAGCGCTCGAGCGCGGCGTCGAGCCCGCCCCGGCTGGCCGCGATGGACTGCGCCAGGCAGAGCGCGTCGAGCGCCGCCTTGGTCACGCCCATGCCGACATGCGGGCGCGCGACGAACGCCGCGTCGCCCAGCAGACCACGCGCCCGAGCGCGAGGCGCGGCGACTCGACGTCGAAGATCGCCTGGAAGAAGGGCTGCGAGCGCTCCACGATCTGGGCGATGTGCGGCGCGAGCAGGCTGCGCGCGTCGTGCTTGAGGCTCGCGATCAGGTCGGGCCGGATGAGCGGGGGCGGCATCGCGGCTCCGTGATGGCGTCCCGCGGCATCGGTGCACAGGTCGCGCAGCGTCTGCGGCGCGACCGGGCGGTACCAGACGTAGTTCCAGTCGCGCAGGCCGGGGGCGCTGCCGGGCGCTTTCGCCGGCACCTGGTAGCACAGCATCATTTCGCCCGGCGGCAGCACGAACCAGTAGTGGTCGCGCAGCCATTGCCGGGTCGCGGCCGGGAGCGCGCTTTCCTCGACGATGCTGCGCCACGCGACATAGCCGGCGTACGCGGGCTCAAGGCCGGGAAAGAGCTGGCCGCGCACGGCCGAGCGCAAGCCGTCGGCGCCGATCAGCAGGTCCGCCCGCGCCTCGGAGCCGTCGTCGAAGCGCGCGGCGATTTCGCCGCCTTCGCGTGCAAGCGAGGCAAAGGCCTTGCCGAAGTGATAGCGCGGCGCGGGAAAGCGGTCCTTCAGCGGGCGATAGACGTTCGCCCAGGCGCTCATGGTATGGCCCCAAGCGCGGCGGTAGAGCTCGTTGCCGTCGCGGTCGACGCAAACGCGCTCGCCCACCTTGATGCCGAGCCGCTCGTCCATCGCGATGCCGAGCCTCGCAAGGACGGCAAGCAGCTCCTCGTGCGTGCCGATTCCGGCGCCGCGCGAGGCGAGGTCGTCGGGCACCCGCTCGAACACCTCCACTTCCCATCCCAGGTCGTGCAGCAGGTTGGCGGCGAACAGGCCGCCGAGGGAGCCGCCGACGACGAGCGCGCGGGGTTTCAGCGATTTACTTCGGCGGCTCGCGCCAGGGCTGCGGCGGCGTCACGGGCTTTTTCGGCTGCTTGGGCTTTTTCTTTTCGCGGTTGCCGCGCTGCTCACGATTGGCCATGGCATTCTCCTGTTTGAGCCGTCCTTCAGCGAGTCATTATCCGCGCTATGAGGCTGGGAAGGGAAGAGTTGGGGCGCGTGGCGCGCGCCACGCTCGAGTCCTACGACGAGCGCGCCGACGAGTTCTGGCGCGGAACGCGCGAGCACGATGTGAGCCAGAACATCGCCGAGCTGCTGCGCCACATCGAAGGCGAGCCGCCGTTCACGATCCTCGACCTGGGCTGCGGCCCGGGCCGCGACCTGCAGACCTTCAGCGCGCTCGGCCATGTGGCGGTCGGCCTGGAAGGCGCGCCGCGCTTTGCCGCGATGGCGCGCAAGCAAAGCGGCTGCGAGGTGCTGGAGCAGGATTTCCTGCGCCTGGACTTGCCGCGGGAGCGCTTCGACGGCGTGTTCGCGAATGCCGCGCTGTTCCACGTGCCCGGCCAGGAGCTGCCGCGCGTGCTCGGCGAGCTGCACGCCGCGCTCAGGCCGCGCGGGGTGCTCTTCAGCTCCAACCCGCACGGGCACAACGAGGAAGGCTGGCAACGCGGGCGCTACGGCGCCTACCACGATCTGGAGACGTGGCGGCGCTATCTCGCCGGCGCGCGCTTCACCGAGCTGAGCCACTACTACCGCCCGGCCGGGCTGCCGCGCGAGCAGCAGCCCTGGCTCGCGAGCGCGTGGCGCAAAGGGTGAACCGAAAGGAGCTCAAGCTCGCCACCTTCAACGTCAACGGCATCACCTCGCGCCTTGCGAACCTGCTCGAATGGCTGGAGAAGGCGGCGCCGGATGTGGTTTGCCTGCAGGAGCTGAAGGCGCCCGACGCGGGCTTTCCCGTCGGCGCGATCCGCAAGGCCGGCTACGGCGCAATCTGGCACGGCCAGCGCGCGTGGAACGGCGTGGCGATCCTCGCGCGCGGCGCCGACCCGATCGAGACGCGGCGCGGGCTGCCCGGCAACCCGGCCGACGACCAGAGCCGCTACCTCGAAGCGGCGGTGCAGGGGATGATCGTCGGCTGCCTGTATGCGCCCAACGGCAATCCGCAGCCCGGGCCCAAGTTCGACTACAAGCTCGCCTGGCTGGAACGGCTCATCGCGCATGCCGGGGCGCTGTACGCGAGCGGGCACCCGGTGGTTTTTGCCGGCGACTTCAACGTCGTGCCGACCGACTTCGACATCTACGACCCGCGCTCCTGGAAAAAGGATGCGCTCCTGCAGCCTGAAGCAAGGCGATGCTTTGAAAAACTTCTGAATCAGGGTTGGGTCGACGCCCTTCGGGCACGTTATCCCCAGGAGCGCATCTACACCTTCTGGGACTACTTCCGCCAGCACTGGCAGCGCGACGCCGGGCTGCGCATCGACCACCTTCTTCTGCATGCGAAAATCGGCCTCCTCGAAGCGGGCGTGGATCGCTGGGTGCGCGGCCAGGCGCACGCGAGCGACCATGCGCCCGCCTGGGCAACCCTCTCCATGAAAAAGCGATGACGACCGCCACGAAAGAGACCCTCGGCTTCCAGGCCGAGGTGAAGCAGCTGCTCGACCTGATGATCCACTCCTTGTACAGCAACAAGGAGATCTTCCTGAGGGAGCTGATATCCAACGCCGCGGACGCGGCGGACAAGCTGCGCTTCGAGGCGCTGTCGAATAACGCGCTGTACGAGTCCGACGGCGAGCTGAAGGTGCGCATCGCCGTGGACAAGGCCGCGCGCACCGTTACCGTATCGGACAACGGCGTGGGGATGTCGCGCGAGGAGGTGATCCGCAACATCGGCACCATCGCGAGGTCGGGCACGCGCGAGTTCTTCCAGTCGCTTACCGGCGAGCAGGCGAAGGATGCGAAGCTCATCGGCCAGTTCGGCGTGGGCTTCTATTCGTCGTTCATCGTCGCCGACCGCGTGACGCTGCTGACGCGGCGCGCCGGCCTGGCGGCGGGCGAGGCGGTGCGCTGGGAATGCACTATAGGAGGTGAGACTGGGTCCTCAGGAGCGGGCGAGTACAGCATCGAGGCGGCAGAGAAGGCGGGGCGCGGAACCGAGGTCATCCTGCACCTGCGCGAAGGCGAGGACGAACTGCTCGAGGAATGGCGCCTGCAGGGCATCGTGAGGAAGTACTCGGATCACATCGGGGTTCCCGTAGTCGTGGGTAATGAAACAGTAAACCAGGCGAGCGCGCTGTGGACCCGGCCCAAGAGCGAGATCCAGGACGAGCAGTACATCGAGTTCTACAAGCACGTCGGGCACGACTTCGAGGCGCCGCTCGCCTGGACGCACAACCGCGTGGAGGGCCGGCAGGAGTACACGCAGCTGCTCTACATCCCGGCGCACGCGCCGTTCGACCTGGGGGACCGCCAGCACCGGCGCGGGCTCAAGCTCTACGTGCGGCGCGTGTTCATCATGGACGACGCCGAGCACCTCCTGCCGGCCTACCTGCGCTTCGTGCGCGGCGTGGTCGATTCGGCCGACCTGCCGCTCAACATCTCGCGCGAGATCCTGCAGCAGAGCAAGGACGTCGACGCGATCCGCGCCGGCTGCACCCGGCGCACCCTCGGCCTGCTGGAAGACCTCGCCGAAAAGCAGAAGGACAAGTACGCCACCTTCTGGAACGAATTCGGCCGCGTGCTGAAGGAGGGCGTGGGCGAGGATGCGTCGAACCGGGAGCAGATCGCCCGCTTACTCAGGTTCGCTTCTACTTTCGAAGACAAGGAAACGGAAAGCGTTTCGCTGGCCGACTACGTTTCCCGCATGAAGGAAGGCCAGGACAGGATCTACTACGTGACGGCGGAAACCTTCCTCGCCGCGAAGCACAGCCCGCACCTGGAGATCTTCCGCCAGCGCGGCATCGAGGTGCTGCTGCTGCACGACCGGGTGGACGAATGGCTGGTCGCCAACCTGCCGCAGTTCGAAGGCAAGGCGCTCGCGTCGGTGGCGCGCGGCGAGGTGGATCTTTCGAAAGTGAAAAGCGCGCAAGACACGCCGGACCACGAGGTCGGCGAGTATCGCGAGCTGCTGCGCAAGCTGAAAGGCGCGCTGGGCGACAGGGTGAAGGACGTGCGCGTGTCCACGCGCCTTACCGAGTCGCCTTCCTGCCTGGTGGCCGACGAGCACGAGGTGGGCGGCAACCTCGCGCGCCTGCTCAAGGCGGCGGGCCAGAAGGTGCCGCAGGCGAAGCCCATCCTCGAGATCAATCCGCAGCACGCCCTGGTGAAGCGGCTGCAGCCCGACGACGCGCAGTTCGACGACTGGGCGGGGCTGCTTTTCGAGCAGGCGCTGCTCGCCGAGGGCGGTCAGCTCGACGACCCTGCCGGCTTCGTCAAGCGCACCAACGAGCTCTTTCTGTCCCGCTAGGCCGCGCGCATTTATCCGCAGGTCCGGGAAGAATGGAATAAGGCGCGCGAGCCGGCTGTTTCCAGCGGCTGGAAGCGAGTAGCATGGTCGCAACCTCTTGGAGGGGGAGATGCGGGCAGACCTTTTGGCGCTCGCAGCGAGCCTGTCGGCGCGCGAAGAGCGCTTTGCGCTGGTCACCGTGGTGCGCCGCGAGCCGCCGAGCTCGGCGCGTGCCGGCGACACCGCGCTGGTGACCCAATCCGGCGACTACCACGGCTGGGCCGGCGGCGGCTGCACGCGCGAGACGGTGGTGCGCGAGGCGCAGGCCGCGATCGCCGACGGCGAGCCGCGGTTCATCAGCCTTTCGCCGGACAGGGCAGCGGCGCGCGCCGGAATGCTCGCTCTGCAGATGACCTGCGATAGCGGAGGCACCGTGGAAATCTACGTCGAGCCCATGCTGCCCGTCCCGCGCCTTTTCCTGTTCGGCGCCTCGCCCGCGGTGCGCTGCCTCGCGCGCATCGGCCAGGCGATGGGCTATCGCGTCGAGGTCGTCCACCCCGATGCCGAGGCGGCCGATTTTCCCGGCGCGCAGAGGGTGCAGAAGACGTTCGTCCCCGAAGGCCTGCCCGAAGGCGCGCACGTGCTGGTGGCGACCATGGGCGACGACGATGTCGAGGTATTGCGCGCGGTGCTCGCCAGCCGCCCGGCCTACGTCGGCGTGATCGCCAGCCGCAAGCGCTTCGGCCAGGTGCGCGGCGAGCTCGCCGCGCGCGGCGTGGCCGAAGCGCAGCTTGCCGCGGTGGCGGCGCCGGCGGGCCTGGACATCGGCGCGCGCACCCCCGAGGAGATCGCGCTCAGCGTCATGGCCCAGATTGTCCAGCGCGGGCGAAAACCCGCTGAAAAAGAGCTCATCCAGGAAAAACCTGCGCAGGCAACCGACCCCATCTGCGGCATGCAGGTGGCGATCGATCGCGCGCGCCACACCGCCGAGGTGCGCGGCGTGGCGTACTACTTCTGCTGCGCCGGCTGCCGCACCAGGTTTCTCGAAAAGGGAGTAAGCGCATGATTCCCGCGCCGTTCGACTACCACCGCCCCGGCACGCTCGGCGAAGCGATCGGGCTGCTTTCCCGCTACGGCGCCGAGGCCAAGGTGCTCGCCGGCGGCATGAGCCTGCTGCCGACGCTCAAGCTGCGCCTGGGCTCGTTCGGCCACCTGGTCGACATCAGCCGCATCGCCGAGCTCGAGTACGTCAAGGAGGAAAAAGGCGTGGTGCGCATCGGCGCCGGCACGCGCCAGCGTGTTCTCGAGCAGTCGGAAATCATCAAATCGCGATACGGCGTCCTGGCCGATGCGGTGCCGCTCATCGCCGACCCGCTGGTGCGCAACCGCGGCACCTTCGGCGGCAACGTGGCGAACGGCGACCCCGCGAACGACGGCCCCGCCATCGTCATCGCGCTGGGCGCCGAGCTGGTCGCGCGCGGCCCGCAGGGCGAGCGCGGCATCCCGGCGAATCGTTTCTACAAGAGTCTGTTCGTCACGGATCTCAAGAGCGACGAGATCCTCGTCGAGATCCGGATTCCGGTGCCGCCGGCGCGCAGCGGCAGCGCCTACCGCAAGTTGAAGCGCAAGACCGGCGACTATGCCGCCGCGGCGCTCGCCGTGCGGGTGAGCCTCGATGCGAAGGGCGCGCTCGCCGATGCCGGCATCGCGCTCACCAACGTGGCGCCCACGCCGGTGGAAGCCGTCGAGGCGCAGAAATACCTCGTCGGCAGGCTGCCCGACGAGAAAGCCATCGCCGAGGCTTCGCACATGGCCGCGAAAGCGGCCTCGCCGAGTGCCGACCGGCGCGGCTCGGTGGAGTACAAGCGGGAGATGACGCGCGTGCTGTGTGGCCGCGCGCTGATGGCGGCGCTCGAGCGCGCGAAGGGGAACTGACATGAAACATCGCATAAGCGTCACCGTGAACGGCGCGGCGCGCGAGGCGGAAGTCGAATCGCGCCTGCTGCTGGTGCACTTCATCCGCGAGAACCTGAGCCTCACCGGCACGCACGTGGGCTGCGACACCTCGCACTGCGGCGTGTGCACGGTGCTGCTCGACGGCCATCCGGTCAAGTCCTGCACCGTGCTGGCGGTGCAGGCCGACGGCTGCAGCGTCGCCACCGTCGAGGGCCTGGAGCAGGGCGGGAAGCTCCACGCGGTGCAGGAAGCTTTCACCGAGAAGCACGCGTTGCAGTGCGGCTTCTGTACCCCCGGCATGCTGATGACCTGCTCGGCGCTGCTCGAGCGCAACAAGAAACCGAGCGAGCAGGAGATCCGGCAGGCGATCTCGGGGAACCTGTGCCGCTGCACCGGGTATCTCAATATCGTAAAGGCGGTGCAATACGCCGCGGAGAAGATGCATGGATAAGTTGAGAACGGATGCAAGGATCTGCGGCATGGGCCACTCCATGAAGAGGAAGGAGGACCCGCGTTTCATCCGCGGCAAGGGCAACTACGTCGACGACATCAAGCTGCCCGGGATGCTCTACATGGACATCGTGCGCAGCCCCCACGCGCACGCGCGGATCAAGAAGATCGATACCTCCGCGGCGCTCAAGATCCCGGGCGTGCTGGCGGTGATCGACGGGCCGACGCTGGAGAAGTACAAGCTGCACTGGATGCCGACCATCTCGGGCGACACGCAGATGGTGCTGCCCATCGACGAGGTGATGTACCAGGCGCAGGAGGTGTGCGCGGTGATCGCCACCGAGCGCTATATCGCCGCCGACGGCGCCGACGCGGTCGAGGTCGATTACGAGCCGCTGCCGGTGATGGTGGACCCGTTCAAGGCCATCGCGCCGGGCGCGCCGGTGCTGCGCAAGGACAAGAAGGATAAGAAGGACAACATCGCCTTCCACTGGGAGGCGGGCGATCGCGCCGCTACGGAAAAAGCCCTCAAGGATTCAGATGTAGTCGCGGAGGCGTACGTCTACCTGCCGCGCATCCATGTCGCCTCGATGGAGACCTGCGGCTGCGTCGCCGACTTCAACAGCGCCGAGGGCAAGCTCACGGTGTACATGACCACGCAGGCGCCGCACGCGGTGCGCACGGTGTTCGCGCTGGTCGCGGGCCACGTCGGCCTGTCGGAGGAGCGCATCCGCATCGTCTCGCCCGACATCGGCGGCGGCTTCGGCGGCAAGGTGCCGGTGTATCCGGGCTACGTCATCGCGGTGGCGGCCTCCGTGGTGATCGGCAAGCCGGTGAAGTGGATCGAGGACCGCATGGAGAACCTCCAGGCCGATTCCTTCGCGCGCGACTACCACATGAAGGTCAGGCTCAGCGCCAGGAAGGACGGCACCATGACGGCGCTCAGCATCAAGACCATCGCCGACCATGGCTACACCAACGCCTCGGCCAACCCGATGAAGTACCCCGCGGGCCTGTTCTCGATCTGCACCGGCGCCTACGACCTGAAGAACGCGTTCTGCGAGGTCGACGCGGTGTACACGCACAAGCCGCCCGGGGGGGTCGCCTACCGCTGCTCGTTCCGCGTCACCGAGGCGGTGCACGCCATCGAGCGCGTGGTCGACGTGCTGGCGCAGAAGCTCAAGATGGACCCGGTCGAGCTGCGCATGAAGAACTTCATCCAGCCGGAACGCTTTCCCTACAAGTCGGTGCTCGGCTGGGAGTACGACAGCGGCAACTATCCCGCGGCGCTGAAAAAGGCGATGGACATCGTCGGTTATGAATCTTTAAGGAAAGAACAACGGGAAAAGCGCGCCCGCGGCGAGCTCATGGGCATCGGCATCTGCAGCTTCGTCGAGATCGTCGGCGCCGGGCCGTCGAAGGACTTCGACATCCTGGGCATCAAGATGTTCGACTCGGCCGAGATCAGGGTGCACCCGACCGGCAAGGCGCTGGCGCGCTTCGGCACCAAGAGCCAGGGCCAGGGCCACGAGACGACCTACGCGCAGATCGTCGCCGAAGAGCTGGGCATTCCGGCCTCCGATATCCAGGTCGAGGAGGGCGACACCGACACCGCGCCCTACGGCCTGGGCACCTACGCCAGCCGCTCGACGCCGACCTCGGGCGCGGCAGCCGCGCTCGCCGCGCGCAAGATCCGCGCCAAGGCCAAGACGATCGCCGCGCATCTGCTCGAGTGCAGCGAGGCCGATCTCGACTGGGAGCCGGGGAAGTTCTTCATCAAGGGCGTTCCGGACAAGTTCAAGACCATCCAGGAAACCGCCTTCGCCGCGTACACCAACATGCCGCAGGGCATGGAGCCGGGCCTGGAGGCGACGCACTACTACGACCCGCCCAATCTCACCTTCCCGTTCGGCAGCTACATCTGCGTCGTGGACATCGACCGCGGCACCGGCGAGGTGAAGGTGCGCCGCTTCGTGGCGGTGGACGACTGCGGCAACATCATCAACCCGATGATCGTCGAGGGCCAGATCCACGGCGGGCTGGCGCAGGGCGTGGGGCCTGCGCTGTACGAGGAGATCGGCTACGACGAGGACGGCAACGTGTTCGGCGGCAGCTTCCTCGACTACTACGTGCCCACTGCGCTGGAGTGCCCGAAGTGGGAGACCGACAAGACCATCACGCCATCGCCGCACCACCCGTTCGGCGCCAAGGGCGTGGGGGAGTCGGCCACGGTCGGCGCTCCGCCGGCGATCGCCAATGCGGTCGTCGACGCCCTGTGGCACCTCGGCGTCCGGAACATCGACATCCCGATCACCCCGCAGAAGGTCTGGAAGATCCTCCACGACAAGGGCGTGTCCTGAGGTCGTGACGGATCGTCGTTCGACGTTCGCCCGCGCCACGGAGCTCGAGGCGGCTGGGCGGCCGTTCGTCGTCGCCACGGTTGTGGCCGTCCAGCGCCCGACATCGGCCCGACCCGGGGCGAGCGGCATCGTTCACCCG
>CAZJJC010000440.1:0-2484 GCA_964546195.1 uncultured Enterobacteriaceae bacterium
GCACTTCGGCACGCCCGTGGTGCCCGAGGAATACAGAATGTAGAGCGGGTGGTTGAACTCCACCTGCTCGAAACGGATCTCGCCGGGTTCGAAAGCGTCGACAAATTCCAGCAGAGAAACCCCGGCCGTCGCAGGACGCCCCAGGTAATCGATCACCACGCATTGCTCCACGCTGGGCAGCCTGGCGAGCACCGCCTCGACCTTGTCCTGGCAGTCGAACTCCTTGCCGCCGTAGAGGTAGCCGTCGGCGCAGAACAGCACCTTGGGCTCGATCTGGCCGAAGCGGTCGAGCACGCCCTGCACGCCGAAGTCGGGCGAGCAGCTCGACCAGATCGCGCCCAGGCTCGCGGCGGCGAGCATCGCGGCGGCCGCTTCCGGCAGGTTGGGCAGGTAGCCTGCGACGCGGTCGCCCTTCTTCACCCCGGCGTCGGCCAGCGCCTGCGACAGGCGCGAGACGAGCGCGTGCAGCTGCCCGAAAGTCAGGGTTCTTCTTATCCGGTCTTCGCCCCAGAAGACGATCGCCTCGGCCGCGTCGCGCCTGCGCAGCAGGTTTTCGGCGAAACTGAGCCTTCCTTCCGGAAACCACTTCGCGCCGGGCATGCGGTCCGCGTCGGCCAGCGTGCGCGCGCCCTTCTGCCCGATGACCTCGGAGAAATCCCACACCAGGTTCCAGAAGTCCTCGCTGTGCCCGACCGACCAGGCATGGAGCTCCTCGTACGAATGCTTGCGGGCAAGCGCCATGAAGCGGGCGAGCTCGGTCTCGCGGACCCGCTGCGGCGACGGCGTCCACAAGGGAGCTACTGGAGCAATGACCTGATCCTTTCCGGAATGCGCACCGGCTTGTGCGCCTGCATGTCGATGAATACCACCACCGCGGCGCCGTCGGCGTGGAGCTCGTTTTCGATCAGCAATTCATAGAAGGTCGGCACGCTGGACCTGCCGGGGGCGCCGAGGTAGAGCCTCACCTCGACGGTGCCGGGGTAGTTGATCGGCTTCCTGAAGTTGCACGAGGCGTTGACGATCACGATGCCGGTGCTCCTCCAGGCTTCCCCCTGCGGCACCAGCGCCTCGAACCAGCCGATGCGCGCCTGCTCCATGTAGCGGAAGTAAACGGTGTTGTTGACGTGCCCCATCGCGTCCATGTCGCCCCAGCGCAGCGCGATGCGCTCGGTATGCACCAGTTTTTTTTGTTCCATCGGGGCTGATTATAATTCCCGCATGTCCCGCGAATCGATGCAGTACGACGTGGTGATCGTCGGCGCCGGTCCCGCGGGCCTCGCCGCCGCGATCCGCCTGAAGCAGCTCGCCGGCGAGCTTTCGGTGTGCGTGCTCGAGAAGGGCTCCGAGATCGGCGCGCACATCCTGTCGGGAGCCGTCATGGACCCGCGCGCGCTCGACGAGCTCGTTCCGGACTGGAAGGCGCAAGGCGCGCCGCTCCACACGCCGGTGAGCGAGGACCGCTTCCTGTTTCTGACCGAGGGCAAGGCGTTCCGCACCCCGGAGGTGCTGCTTCCCGGGTGCTTCAAGAACCGCGGCAACTACGTGGTGAGCCTCGGCAACGTGTGCCGCTGGCTGGGACAGCAGGCCGAGGTGCTGGGCGTGGAGATCTTTCCGGGTTTTGCCGGCGCCGAAGTTCTCCTGGGCGACGACGCCGTGAAAGGCGTAGCCACCGGTGACGTCGGCATCGACCGCAGGGGCGAGAAGACCGACGCCTATCAGCCCGGCATGGAGGTGCACGGCAAGTACACCTTCTTTGCCGAAGGCTGCCGCGGCCACCTCGGCCGGCAGCTCGAAGCGAAGTACCGCCTGCGCGAAGGCGCCGAGCCCCAGGTGTACGGCATCGGGCTGAAGGAGCTGTGGGAAGTGAGGCCCGAGGTCCACCAGCCGGGGCTGGTCATCCACACCGCGGGCTGGCCGCTCGAGGCCGCGGTCTACGGCGGCTCCTTCCTCTATCACCTGGAGGAGCGCCAGGTGGCGGTGGGCTTCGTCGTCGGCCTGGGCTATGCCAACCCCTACCTCGCGCCGTTCGAGGAATTCCAGCGCTTCAAGACCCATCCGGCGATCAGGACGTTCTTCGAGGGCGGAAAACGGATCTCCTACGGGGCGCGCGCCATCACCGCCGGCGGGCTGCAATCGCTGCCCAGGCTCGTGTTTCCGGGCGGGGCCTTCATCGGCGACGAGGCGGGCTTCCTCAACGCCTCGCGCATCAAGGGCAGCCACTGCGCCATCAAGTCGGGCATGCTGGCGGCCGCCGCCGCCGCTGAGGCGCTGAAGCAGGGCCGCTCGGGCGACGAGCTGAAGGCCTATCCGGAGGCGTTCCGCGCGAGCTGGCTCTACGAAGAGCTGCACCGCGCGCGCAACTTCAAGCCGTGGATGTCGAAGGGCCTGTACACCGGCTCGCTGATGGTCGGCATCGACCAGATCGTGTTTCGCGGCAAGGCGCCCTGGACGCTGCATCACCGGCGTGCGGACCATGAAACGCTG
>CAZJJC010000441.1:0-12467 GCA_964546195.1 uncultured Enterobacteriaceae bacterium
GCAGGTCACCGCCAGTCCATGGAAGAGCTACGAGGAAGCGGAGCTTACCTTTGCCAAGATCCTGCCCGGGGTCACCACCGAATCGGACCTGAGGGCGCTGAAGCTCGAGCCCGGCACGAACCCCAACATCGCGATCCTGAACTACTCCGATGTGCTCATGCGGTTCATGCCGCACGCATCGATTTCCATTGCCGACCTCGACGGCGGCGTACGCATTTGCATCAGCGCGAAAACCGGCTGCAAGGGGTTCCAGATCAGCCAGAGCAGCCTCGCCAAGAACCGCAACGGCGACTTCGTCGCCGATGTCTTCGGTTTCAGCCGCGCCACCCAGATCACCGGCTGGAAGTTCAACGGCCTGCTGCTCATCAAGAACGGCGTGGTGATCTACAAGCTCACCGGCGGCCAGCCCTCCATCGCGCAGCACGAGCACGACCGCAATCCCCTCGGCCCGGTGCAGACCATCGGCCAGAAGCTGCTGGGCTTCTAGCGCCCGAGGTGGCGCGCCCCTTCGGGGGTTTGAATCTCACGGGCGCTCGTGCCCGAAGCGGTGCCCGAAGCGGTGCCCGAGGCGCGCTCGCGGATCGCGCGGCGCGCCTTGGTCATCTTGTCGCGTGCCAGGGCGCGCCGGCGGCGCCCCTGGTCGGGGTCCAGCAGGTACATCGCCGCCGCGCCCAGCCCCAGCCAGAAAAGGGTTCTCATGACGCGCGCACCTCCTCCGGCTTGCGCCGGCCGATCATCGCGCCCAGCACCGCCGCGAGCAGCGACAGCACCAGCGCGCCGAAGGTGATCCAGGCCGCCCGGGTGGCCTGCGGTTGCACCTCCTGGGCCTTGTGCTCCAGCGCGCCGCTCGATCTCGCCTTCTCCATGAGCTGCGCCATGCCCTGCTTCGCCTCGGCCGCCGCCTGCGCCGGATTGTCGCGGCTGTTCTCGACCCGCTGCGCCGTCTCGCTCAGAATCGCCTGCACTTCGCTTTGCTGCATGCCGGTGGCGGAGGCGATCTGCCGCGCGGTCTCGGGGTCCTTCAGCCGCTGGATGATCTGATCGACGCTGCCGGACATGTCCACGTTCGCGCCGCCGCCGCTCTGCATCACGCTGCCGATCGCCTGCGTGGCGCCGCCGACCATCTGAAACGCGCCGCCGGCGAGCATGCTCACGCCGCTGCCGGCGAAGTACACCATGAGGAGGATGCTGACCACCCAGACCAGCGCGCCCTCGAAGAAGCCGGTGGCGCCGTCGTAGATCGCGCCGATGCGCGTGGCCACCATCCCGCCGACGAAAAGCGCCACGAGCAACGACACGCCGGCCCAGATGCCGGCGCCGGCGCCCAGCGTCGAAGCCTCGGTTTCGCCGGGCTCGGCGGCCGAGATTCCCACTGCCACGCCAAGCGCGGTAAGCAGGAGCAGAAGCCCTATCGCGACCAGCACGCCGCCGAAGATGCCGCCCCACGACACCTTCATGCCTTCGGCGGACAGGACGGACGGATAGTTGCGCCGGCGCTCGTTGGCGCGCCGGTCATGGTACGGGGTTGCTGTGGCCATGGATTTCCTTTTCCTGGGTTGAAGTCAGCGCGACTGCGCCTCGAGCTCGCGATTGCGTGCCTCGATCAGCACGCGGTCGCGCTGCTCGCCCGAAATCGCGAGGGCGGCCTCCGCCTTGCGGTACTCGGCGCTCGCCATCGCGATGCGCGCGCGCTGCTCTGAAAGGTAGGCGTGGTGCGCCACGATCGCCGGATCGGCCCCGCTGTTGCGCAAGCGGTCGGCTTCGGCCAGCGCGCGCTCGGCTAGCTCCAGCTCGACCGGCGCGCGCAGCCGGACCTCCGGACTTGCCGCCGCCTGACGGTAGGTGGAGCGGGCGCTCTCAATGGAAAGATTCGTGGAGAGATTGGCTTCCGGCGTCATCGCGCAACCGGCGGCGACGAGCGTTGCCGCAAGGAGCAGAACCTTCCTTGGAATCACTGGCTTCTCCTTTGCAGTTCCTGGCGCAGCGCGTTGATGCTCTTGCCGACCTCGGCGGCGGCGCGCTGCGCGCGTGCGTTCTCGGCCAGGGTCCAGGCGTATTTTGCGTCGACCTCGGCCTGCTCGGCGTAAATGCGCGCATTGACGTAATCGTCGCGCTTCATCGCCTGCTCCGCGCGCGCGAGCTTGGCCTGCGCGACGCTCAGCTCGACCGGCGCCTCGCGCGCTGCCGCCGCCTGCGCCTGCGACACCATGGCGCGCGCCGCCGCGAGCTGCGCCTGGGGGGGCGGCATGCTGGCACACGCGGCCAGGGCGGCTGCCAATCCCGCCGCGGCCATGCGCTTCAGTGCAGGTTTTTCACCCATGTATCCTCGTCGCTGTAAAAGCTCCCACCCGGTCAGGGGCGCGCTTGCTGCGCACAAGGCGAAGCAATCGCCGATCCACCCTCGGGAGCGAAGATTGCAAGCTTCCCCGAGTGATGCGCGCGCTCGCTCTTGCCTTGATCCTCACCCTGGGCGCCTGCGACGTGCCGGAAGACCAAATGACCCTCGCCACCGTGCACGCCGAGGAAGGTCTGGGGATGAACCTGCGCGAATTGCCCAGGGCGACGCTCAGCGCGATCGGCCTGGGCTACGGTCTCGCGGTGGTGAGCCTCGGCGCGGCGGCCGAGCGGGCCGGGCTACGCGTCGGCGACGTGGTTTACGGGGTGAACCAGACCAGGATCCGCAGCCTGCAGGAATTCAGCAAGGCCATCACCCAGCCTCGGCAAGGCGGGCTGGGACTGCTGGTGCGCCGCGGCAAAACCGACCTTTATGTGCCGCTGGAGCCGGGCGTACGGCGCTCGCCGGGAACAGGGCCCAGGGACGGGCAGCGGCTTCCCCCGCGCCCGCCTACAGATACGCTTCTGCGCACTTGATGACTTCGGTGTTGCTCGCCTTGGCGAGGCAGTGACGCGCATCCTGGTGGCGACGCGATTTCTTTCCCACCGACGCGGGCTTCGAGGCCGCCTTCTGTGCCGCCGGCTTGGCCGGCTCGGGCTTCGCCGCTTCCTTCGTTTCCGCTTGAGCCCAGACGGCCGAAGTCAGGGCCAGCGCGGCCAGCAGGACGATCATTCTCATGTTCCGGCCCTTTCTTCGGGGTCCCAATGCCCCAAGGATAGCCCTAAATCGCCCGGGGCGCTGTGAGAAGCTGCCCTAAAGCTGCGAGCTGAACAGGCCCATGGCGTGCTCCCAGAGCTTCTCGCTCCAGGGCCGCCGCTCCCAGGCCTGCAGCGTGACGCGGCGCGAGCGCTTCAGGTCCTCCTCGAACAACTTCACCTGGGCCAGCGCGAACTCGCGGTCGTAGACATTGAGGTTGGCCTCATCGTTGGTGCTGAACGAGCGGGTGTCGAAGTTGGTGGAGCCGACCGAGACCCACAGGTCGTCGACGACCATCACCTTGCAGTGGAAGAAGGTCGGCTCGAATTCGTAGATCTCGGCGCCCGCGCGCAGCAGCTCGCCCCAGGTCGAGCGCGAGGCGCGGCGCACGGCGGGCGAATCGGTCTCTACGCCCGGCGTGATGATCTGCACCTTGACGCCGCGCCTTGCCGCCGCCGCCAGCATGCCCACCTCGTTGTTGTCGGGAACGAAGTAGGCCGCCGACAGGCGAATGGCGCGCTTCGCCGCGGCGATCGACATGAGGTACATGAGCTGCATGCTCTCGCCGCCGCCGCCGGGCGAGGCGATGAAGAATTGCGCCAGGTGCTCGCCCGCCCGGGCGAGCTCGGGGAAATAGGCTTCGCCGTGCAGCACGTCGCCCGTGACCTCGATCCAGTTCTCCATGAAAGCGGCCTGCATCTGCGCCACCGCCGGCCCCTCGAGGCGGAAATGGGTGTCGCGCCAGTGATCCTTGTCCTGCGCGTTGCCGCTCCACTCGTCGGCGATGCCCGCGCCGCCGGTGTAGCCGATGCGGCCGTCGACCACCAGGATCTTGCGATGGGTGCGGTTGTTCATCCTGACGATCGTGTGCCAGCGCAGCGGGTTGTAGACGCCCACCTCTACGCCGGCGGCTCGCATGCGCTCGATGGACTTGGCGTCGATCCTCTGGCTGCCGACCGCGTCGTACAGCAGGTGCACCTTGACGCCGGCCTGCGCGCGTTCGACCAGCGCCGCGGTGAACTGCTCGCCGATCGCCCCCGACCAGTAGATATAGGTCTCGAAGGTGATGGTGCGCCTGGCGGCGCGAATCGCCGCCAGCATGTCGGCGAAGATCTGATCGCCGTTCACCAGCGCCTGCACGCGGTTGCCGGGCATGAGTTGCGGGCCGAGCAGCACGTTCATGCTGCGCAGGAACTGCGCATCCTCGACGGCGTAGAGCGTCGGCACGTGCTCGTCGATGCGCTTGTCGCCCAGGCTGAGGTTGGCGATCAGCAGCACGGCCAAGCCGGTGGCGAGGAAGGTCGCGAGGCCGACCGTCCACTTCTTTTTCAGAGCGAGCTCCAGACCCAGCGCGCCAGCAGGAAGGCGACGAGGCAAACAACGGTGAAAAAGAAAACCGCTACCAGTGCAAACCCGAGCATGAAGGCGCGGCTCGCGCGTCTGGTGCGCGCCGGCCGGTCGAGATACGCGTCCAGCAGCCGCACGTTGCGCTGGTTGGCCTTGAACGCCGCGTCGAACAGGTCGCCCGCCAAGGGGATCATCCCGACCAATCCTTCCACCGCGACGTTAAGCGCCATGCGCGCGAGGATGCTCCTGGAGACGCCGAGCGCTGCCGCCTCCTTGACGATGTAGCCCGATAGGAGCACCCCCATGAGGTCGCCCACGAACGGGAACAGGCCGATCACCGCGTCCAGGCCGACGCTGAAGCGCGTGCCGGGAACCGGGATCGAGCTGTCGAGCAGCCAGGCGAGCCGGTTCAGCCGGGCGCGCGCATCGCTCATCCGGCCAGGTAATGCTCGATGGCCCCGTTCACCAGGTCCGGATGCGTCACCGGCCCCATGTGGCCGAGGGCGTCGAATTGCTTCACCCGCAGGTTGGGTAAAGTCCTTTTGAGAAGATCGAAAACGCCTCGCGAGGAGGCGGGCGAGCGGCCGCCGACGAGGTAGAGCACCGGAACGTCGAGCCCGGCAAACGCCGATAGCGGCGAGGGCTCGTTGAACAGCGCGTGCGCCCAGTACGCGATGCCGCGCATCGATTGCGCGACCGCCGGCCGCCGCGTTTGCGGCATCGCCGCCCACGCGCCGGGGCCCATCCAGTAGTCGATGAAGCGCTCGGCGGCGGCCTCGAAATCGCCCCGCGCGACCGCCGCGGCCGCATCTTCGGCGGCGTCGCGGATGCCCTGCGCCGCCGGGTGGCGCGGGTCCTGCGCCAGCAGCAGCGAGAACAGCGTCGGCTCGTAGAGCGCGAGCGACTTCACGCGCGAGGGGGTGCGCAACGCCGCCTTGAGCGCGATGGCCGCGCCGTACGAATGACCCGCGAGATCGAACTGCCCCTCTATGTTGTCGAAAAGGGGCTTCAGGAGGGCGAGCTCATCGTCAAGCCAGCCGGGCGTGCCCGGCTGCCAGCCGGGGCTCTTGCCGGCACCGTAGGCATCCACAGCGATCACGCGGAAGCGATCCGACAGGCGCTCCATGAGCGGACGCCACTGCGCGGAAGTGCTCGCGTTGGAGTGCAGGCAAACGACGGCTGGCCCCTCGCCTGACTCCCGAAAATAAGGGGTCATAGCGCGGCGAGCGCAGCCTGGTAGCTGTGCGCCGCTTCCCGCGGAGCGGCAATGGTGGTGTTCAGGTCGCGCAGCAGGCCGTCGCGCAACCCGTAGATCCAACCGTGCACGTGCAGCTCCTGGCCGCGCGCCCATGCGTCCTGGACGATGGTGGTCTGGCACACGTTCGCCACCTGCTCTATTACATTCAACTCGCAAAGCCGGTTCTCGGCCTCGCCCTCGGATCCCAGTTTCCCTGCATGCTTGTCGCGCACGTCCTGCAGGTGGCGCAGCCAGTTGTCGATCAGCCCGTGGCGCTCGCCGTGCAGCGCGGCGCGCACGCCGCTGCAGCCGTAGTGCCCGCAGACGACGACATGGTGCACCTTGAGCAGGTCGATCGCGAACTGCATTACCGAGAGGCAGTTGAGGTCGGTGTGCACCACGATGTTGGCGACGTTGCGGTGCACGAAGATCTCTCCGGGCAGCAGGCCGACGATGTCGTTCGCCGGCACGCGGCTGTCGGAGCAGCCGATCCACAAGTAGGCCGGGTTCTGCTGGCGGGCGAGGTTCTCGAAGAATTCCGGCTGCTGCGCGCGCACGCGCGCGGCCCAGGCACGGTTGTTGGCGAAAAGATGGGTCAGGGATCGCATGGGTTTCTACCAGGACTGAGTCGGGAATTGCTCTATGTCTCGCAACTCCATCACCCAGCCGGCGGCAGAACGGCACCAGGACTGCTTCGAGGGGCGTAAGTCGCCTTTTTGGCCGATCGCGCCAACCCGCAGAACATACATCGAGGGATCCTTCTCGGCCGCTGAATAGATCGGCGTGCCGCAATCGGCGCAAAACGCCTGCACGCGACGTGCGCCGCTCTCGGCGGTTTTGACATAGACCTTGGGGTCTCCGGACAGCAGCTTGAAACCTGCGACCGGCGCAGGAACGATTATCCGAAAGGCTGAACCGGACATCGTTTGGCAATCGGTGCAGTGGCATAGACCCACCTGCGCGGGGTCGATATCGGCGCTGTAGGTGATGCGGCCGCAATGGCACTTGCCGTCGACTAACATTCTGCGACACTAGCAGATTCGGTATTATCTGCCCTCCCCCGTAGCGATCGACAGGAGATCCAGTATGGCAATCAAGGTCGGCGACAGGCTGCCCGAGGGCAAGCTCATGGAATCCACCGAATTCGATTCCGGCACGCAGTGCGCGATGCCGCCCAAGGAAGTGAACGTCGGCGAGGCGGCCAAGGGCAAGAAGATCGCGATCTTCGGCCTGCCCGGCGCGTACACCCCGACCTGCTCGGCGAAGCACGTGCCGGGCTACGTGCAGAACATGGACCAGCTGAAGGGCAAGGGCGTGAGCGAGGTGTGGTGCGTCGCGACCAACGATGCCTTCGTCATGGCGCACTGGGGCCGCGACCAGAAGGCGCTCGGCAAGATCCGCTTCCTCGCCGACGGCAGCGCGCAGTGGACCAGGGCGCTCGGCCTGGAGCTCGACCTCAACGCGCGCGGCATGGGCACGCGCATGGGCCGCTTCTCGATGCTGGTGGACAACGGCGTGGTGAAGCAGCTGAACGTCGAGGCGCCGGGCAAGTTCGAAGTGTCGGACGCCGCCACCCTGCTGAAGCAGCTCTGAAACAAAGCGTTACACCTTGCCTGTCGGCGCGCCGGCGGCAAAGGCGTTGTAGGAAAGTCGATCTGCGACAGAAAGGACTTTCCATGCTGAAAACCATTGCGCCGCTTGTCGGGGCGGCCCTGCTTGCCGCGAGCACCGTCCCGTACGCCCAGGCCCCCCAACCCGATGCCCCGGCCCAGACGCAGCAGCGCCGCTTCGACTGCTCCAAGGCCAAGGATCCCAAGGCCTGCGAGGAGCGCGTTGCGAAGATGCGCGCCGCGCACGCCAAGGCGCGCCAGGCCTGCGAGGGCAAGGCCGCGGGCGAGCGCCGCGACTGCATGCGCCGCGAGCTGTGCGCGCAGAGCAAGGACCCCGCGCAATGCGAGGCGCGCGCGAAGCAGATGGCCGAGCGCCGCGCGCAGGTGCGTGAAGCCTGCAAGGACAAGACGGGCGAGGAGCTCAGGTCCTGCATCCGCGAACAGCGCCAGAGCCGCAGGAAATAGCTTCACCGCCGGTCCGGCGCGCCGGAACTGCCGTGGCAGAAAGCAGTCCTATATCATCGCAATTGCACGTTCTCACCTGGCTGCCATGAAACGGCTGTACGGCGCGCTGTTCCTGCTGAGCTTCTGTCTGGCTGCGGCCGCGCAGCCGCTGCAGAAGACCCATTCGATAGAAGGCGTTACCGAGTACCGGCTGGCGAACGGCCTGCGCGTGCTGACCCTGCCCGATCCGGGCATCGACACCGTCACGGTGCACATCACCTACTTCGTCGGCTCGCGCCACGAGGGCTACGGCGAGAAGGGCATGGCGCACCTGCTCGAGCACCTGCTGTTCAAGGGCTCCCGGCGCCACCCGAACATCAAGGAGGAGTTCACGCGCCGCGGCGCGCGCTGGAACGGCACCACCTCGCACGACCGCACCAACTACTTCGAGACGCTCGCGGCCAACGACGACAACCTCGACTGGGCGCTCGGCCTGGAGGCCGACCGGATGGTGAGCTCCTTCATCTCCAAGGAGGACCTGGACAGCGAGATGACCGTGGTGCGCAACGAGTTCGAGATGGGCGAGAACAATCCCGGCTCGGTGCTGTTCCACCGCATGCAGCAGCTCGCCTTCCCGTGGCACAACTACGGCAACCCGATCATCGGCCAGCGCGCCGACATCGAGAACGTGCCGATCGGCAGCCTGCAGGCGTTCTACCGCACCTGGTACCAGCCCGACAACGCGCTGCTCATCGTTGCCGGCCGGTTCGACGAGAAGCGCGCGCTGGAGCTCGTGGCCAAGCATTTTTCAGACATCCCCCGCCCCTCCCGCTCGCTCCCGGTTTTCTATACCGAGGAACCCACGCAGGACGGCGAGCGCAGCGTGACCCTGCGGCGCGTGGGAGAGAACCCCATCCTCTCGGCGATGTATCGGGTGCCGGCGGGACATCATCCCGACTATCCCGCGATCGACGTGCTGACGCGCGTGCTGGGCGACGTGCCCTCGGGACGGCTGCATCGCGCGCTGGTGCAGAAAGGGCTGGCGAGCTTCGTCTGGGGCCACGAGCGCGGCCTGCACGATCCGGGCTTCCTGTACTTCGGCGGCACCCTGCCCCAGGACGGCAAGCTCGACGCGGCACGCGAAGCGCTGCTCGAAGTGCTCGAGAACCTGCAGCGCGCGCCGGTGCGCGCCGAAGAGGTGGAGCGCGCGCGCACCTCGCTGCTGAACGAGTTCGAGAAGACGCAGCTCGAAACCAGCGGCTTCCTGCGCGCGCTCGGGGAGTTCGCCGCGATGGGCGACTGGCGGCTGTATTTCCTCTACCGCGAGCGCCTGAAGAAGGTCTCGCTCGCCGACGTGCAGCGCGTCGCCGGGCACTATCTCAAGCCGGCCAACCGGGTGCTGGGCACTTTCGTGCCGAGCGACTCGCCCGAGCGCGCCGCCATCCCGCCTTCGCAGGACTGGCATGCGGCGCTCGACACCTTCAAGAGCGACGACGGCGGCGTGCGCCTGGGCGAGGCGTTCGACCCGTCGCCGCAGAACATCGAGTCGCGCGTGCTGCGGCGCGAGCTGTCGAACGGCATCCGCGCCGCGCTGCTGCCGAAGAAGACGCGCGGCGGGCGCGTGCTGGCGAGCCTCACGCTGCACTGGGGCGACGAGAAGAGCCTGCGCAACCGCGATACCGAGTGCGGCTACGCCGGCGCCATGCTGATGCGCGGCACGAAGCGCCGCAGCCGCACCGAGCTGAAGGACGCGTTCGAGCAGCTCAACGCCAGCGTCTCGGTGGGCGGCGACGGCGCAAGCATCGAGGTGCGCCGCGAGAACCTGGCCGCGGCCCTGCGCCTCGCCGCCGAGGTGCTGCGCGAGCCGGCCTTTCCGCCCGCGGAGTTCGAGGAGATGAAGCGCGCAGCGATCACCAGCGCGCACGCGCAGCGCTCCGATCCCGCGGCGCGCGCCTCCGAGCGGCTCACCCGCCATCTCGCGCTGTACCCGAAAGGCCACCCGCACTACACGCCGACGCTCGAGGAGCGCCTGGAGTGGCTGAGCAACGCCACCCTGGAGGGCGCGGCGGCCTGCTATCGGGAGCTGTTCGGCGCTACGGCTGCGGAATTCGTCGCGGTCGGCGATTTCGACCCGGACGAAGTGGCCCGCCTGGTCGACGAGCTGTTCGGCACGTGGAAGACGCCGCATCCGTTCCAGCGCGTGCCGACGCGCTATTTCGACCGGCCGTCTACCGCCGCCGCGGTGATCACGCCCGACAAGGCCAACGCCGTGCTGCGCGCCGGGCTCGACTTGCCGGTGCGCGACGACCATCCCGACTTCCCGGCGCTGGTGCTGGCGAACTACCTGATCGGCGGCTCCTCCTCGGCGCGCCTCCCGGCGCGCGTGCGGGACAAGGAGGGCCTGTCGTACAGCACTTACAGCTCGTTCAACTCGAGCGCCTTCGACCAGAACGCGGCGTTTCGCATCGGCGCCATTTTCGCGCCGCAGAACCGCGAGCAGGTGCGCGGGGCGATCCGCGAAGAGCTCGAGCGCGCGCTGCGCGAGGGCTTCGGCGCAGAGGAGTTGGAAGCCGGCAAGCGCGGCCTGCTCGAGCTGCGGCGCATGGCGCGCACGCAGGACCGCGCGCTCGCCGGCCGCCTGTCACACTACCTCTACGCCAAGCGCACCTTCGCCTGGGACATCGAGCTCGAGGCGAGGATCGCCGCGCTCGCCCCGGGGGAGGTGCATGCGGCGCTCAAGCGCCACCTCGACCCGGCCAAGCTCTCGATCGTCACCGCCGGGGATTTCAAGAAAGACTAATTCGACCAAAAATAAGGACGTACCCTATTTTTGCTTCAACAGGTCGCGTATCTCCATGAGGAGCTGTTCGTCGCGCGGCGGCGGGGCGGCGGGCGGCTTCTCCTCATCCTTTCGCCGCAGGTAGTTGATCAGCTTCACTGCGACGAAGATCGAGGCGGCAATGATGAGGAAGTCGACGCAGGTCTGGATGAATTTCCCGTAGAGGATTTTCGCCTCCCCGACCTGTAATGCAAGGCTCTTGAAATCCACACCGCCAAGTGAACCGACGAACGGCATGACGATGTCTTCCACCAGGGAACCGACGATCTTGCCGAATGCCGCGCCGATGATCACCCCCACGGCGAGATCCACCACGTTGCCCTTGACGGCAAACTCGCGAAATTCGCGCAGCACGCTCACGGGTAGCTGACCTCCATGATGTCCAGTTTTTCCTCGCCGCCGGGGGTGCGCAGCGTGACCCTGTCGCCCTCGCGTGCCTTGAGCAGCGCCCTTGCGATGGGCGACACCCACGATACGATGCCGCGCGCCGGGTCGACCTCGTCCAGCCCGAGGATCGTGATGGTTCGCTCCCCCGACGGGTAGCGCAATCGGACAGTCGCACCAAAAAAAACCTGGTCGGTGTCCCGCCCCGAGGAGTGCACCACCTCGGCGTTTTCCAGCCGCTTGATCAGGAATCGCACCCGGCGGTCGATCTCGCGCAGCCGTTTCTTGCCGTAGAGGTAGTCGCCGTTCTCGGAACGGTCGCCGTTCGAAGCCGCCCAGGCCACGGTCTTCACCACCTCGGGGCGCTCGAGCTCCACCAGCTCGCGCAGCTCGGCCTTCAGGCGCGCGAATCCCGCGGGCGAAATGTAATTTCTTCCGCCCACCGGCATGGCCGGCGCCTCGAGCCGCTCCTCGGGGGCGGCGTCTTCGCGGATGAAGGCCTTCGACATGGTGGAGAGCGAAATTCTATAGAATGCAGGCTACGGGAGGGAGTAATGGGGCTGCGCCAAGAAAAACTCGATTTCCTCACCAGGCTGCGCGTCAGGGAGCTGATCCTGATGGGGCTTATTACCATTACCGCCGTGCTGGCCAACCTGCCGCGGGACTACGTCGAGGGCACCCTCGGGGTGAACCCGGACACGCTGGTCGCGGTGCTGGGCATCGCGGTGATCATCGGGCTGTTCCTGTACCTGAGGTTCTTCCTCTTCGTGGCTGTGGTCCTGCTCATCGCGGGCGCCAACATGCCCGAGCAGATCGCCGAGGGGCTCAACGTTTCCAAGACGCCCATCATGATCGCGCTGGTCGCACTGGTCGTCGTCGGCCTGATCAATCACGTGCTCGGGCTCCTGCCCACCGGCCTCGGGCCCAAGCCGAAGGAGAAGAGCGCCGAGGGCGTCCGGGCGCTGTTCTACGCCATCGAGAAGAACAACCTTGTGTATGCGCAGAAGGTGCTGTCGATGAATTTCGACCCCGACCTGCACCACGACAACGGCTATACGCCGCTCACCTACGCGGCCATGAAGGGCACCGTCGCCATGGTGGGGCTGCTGCTGCGCAACAGCGCCAGCGCTTCGCTCACTACGCGCGAAGGCGACAGCCCCATCGAGCTGGCATTGCGCTTCGGCCATGCCGAGGCCGCCCACCTGCTGAAGCGCGCCCGCCAGGGCGGCGGCGAAGACGCTGCGGAAGAAACGACGCCAGCACCTCAGGTTTAGAGGTGATATTAGACTTCCCGTACCCAGCGCCTAAACAACCTTGTATACCGCCGAATGGCTCCCGGTCTGTAAAAGCGGCTGAAAGAAAGGCGTACCGAGTTAGGTGCACAATCAAGCAATCTTCATTCGGTGCTAGCGCGGATTTCGGATTTCTTGAGGTCTACTGAATAGGTACGTTGCGGCATTCGAGAGGCAATTAGACCAAGTTGCGCCTATCTATCCTGAGGTTCCGGGGTCTTTT
>CAZJJC010000442.1:0-15118 GCA_964546195.1 uncultured Enterobacteriaceae bacterium
GCAGGTGCTCAGCGCCACCAGCAAGATCATGATGGACTACAGCGGCAGCGGCAACCTGCTCTACCTGCCGCTCGACAGGCTGATGCAGAGCGCGGGCGCCGGTTCCGCCGACGGCGGCGCGCCGCGCGCCGCGCCCGCCGAGCCGGCGCCCGAGGCCGGGCCGCGCGCGCGCGACACGCTCAGGAACCGCGAGCGGGGAGACCGCTGATGCGCGCCCTGGGCCCGGTACTCGCGCTGCTGGTGGTCGTCGCGCTGATCGTGTCGAGCGCTCTGTTCACCGTCGACCAGCGGCAGAACGCGATCGTGTTCCAGCTCGGCGAGATCAAGGAGGTGGTGCAGCGGCCCGGGTTGCACTTCAAGTGGCCGATGCTGCAGAACGTGCGCCACTTCGACATGCGCATCCTCACCTACGACGACGCCGAGCCGCTGCGCTTCCTCACCCAGGGCAACCGCCCGGTGCTGGTGGACTCGTTCGTCAAGTGGCGCATCAACGACGTGCAGCAGTACTACGTCAGCGTGGACGGCGACGAGTTCCGCGCCGCCACGCGCATCCGCCAGACGGTGTCGGGCGCGCTGCGCGAGGAGTTCGGCACGCGCAACCTGAACGACGTGGTGTCCGGCGAGCGCGAGCAGATCATGAGCCGGGTGCGCGACAAGGTCGACGAGGACCTGAAGCGCATCGGTGTGGGCGTGGTGGACGTGCGCCTGAAGCGCGTGGACCTGCCGGCCGACGTGAGCGAGTCGGTGTACCGCCGCATGGAGGCGGAGAGAAAGCGCATCGCCAACGAGCAGCGCGCGACCGGCGCGGCGGACGCCGAGAAGATCCGCGCCGACGCCGACCGGCAGCGCGAGGTGCTGCTCGCCGAGGCGTACCGCGACGCGCAGCGCGTGCGTGGCGAGGGCGACGCCAAGGCCGCCGCCACCTACGCCGCGGCCTTCAACCAGAACCCGGAGTTCTTCGCGTTCTATCGCAGCATGGAGGCCTACCGCAACACCTTCCGCGGACGCAACGATCTCATGCTGATCGAGCCCAACTCGGACTTCCTGCGCTACTTCAGGGACTCGCTGGGAAAGCCATCCGCCCCGAGAAAATGATGCATGGGCACGACCTTGATCATGGCGCTCGCCCTCATGCTCATCCTCGAGGGGGTGCTGCCCTTCCTCGCGCCTAACCTCTGGCGCGACACGTTTCGCCGCATCACCCAGATGAGCGACGGGCAGATCCGCTTCGTCGGCCTGTCCTCCATGATCGTGGGCCTGCTGATCCTCGCCTGGGTGCGCAGCTGATGCGCTGGATCCTGCCCGAATACATCGAGGACATCCTTCCGGCGGAGGCGATGCGCATCGAGGCGCTGCGCCGCCAGGTCCTGGACCTGTTCTTCGAGCACCAGTACGAGCTGGTCATGCCGCCGCTGCTCGAGTACATGGATTCGCTGCTCACCGGCACCGGCCACGACCTGGAGCTGCGCACCTTCAAGGTGGTCGACCAGCTCTCGGGCCGCATGATGGGCATCCGCGCCGACCTCACGCCGCAGGTGGCGCGCATCGACGCGCACCTCCTGAACCGCAAGGGGGTGACGCGCCTTTGCTACTGCGGCAGCGTGCTGCATACGCGGCCCGCCGCGCCTTCGGCCACGCGCGAGCCGATCCAGATCGGCGCCGAGCTCTACGGCGAGGCCGGCGTGGAGGCCGACCTCGAGATCCTGCAGCTGCTGTGCCAGGCGCTCGAGCTCGCCGGGGTGCGCAACGCCCGCGTCGACATCGGGCACGTGGCGGTGTTTCGCTCCATCGCGCAGGGCGCCAATCTCGCGCCGGACGCAGAGGCGGCGCTGTTCGAGGCGCTGCAGAAAAAAGATGTCCCTGCCTTGAAAGAGCTGACCAAAAATCTCGACGCGAAAACCAAGCAAGCCCTGCTGCTGCTGCCCGAGCTCTACGGGGGCGCGGAGGTGCTGGAGCTCGCCGAGAAGAAGCTGCCCAAGCTGCCCGAGCTCACGCGCGCGCTCGGCACGCTGCGCAAGCTGGCGAAGGCCTGTCGCATCCCGGCGGGCTTCGACCTCGCCGAGCTGCGCGGCTACCACTACCACTCGGGGGTCGTGTTCGATGCGTATTGCGGCGGGGTGAGCGGCGCGGTGGCCCGCGGCGGACGCTACGACGAGGTCGGCCGGGCTTTCGGCCGCGCGCGCCCCGCCACGGGCTTCTCCATCGACCTCAGAAGCCTCGCAAAAGCATGAGCGCGCGCAACGTCGTAGTCATCGGCACGCAATGGGGCGACGAAGGCAAGGGCAAGATCGTCGACTGGCTCACCGACCGCGCGCAGGGCGTGGTGCGCTTCCAGGGCGGGCACAACGCCGGCCACACGCTGGTCATCGCAGGCAAGAAGACCGTGCTGCACCTCATCCCCTCGGGGGTCCTGCGCGCCGGCGTGGACTGCTACATCGGCAACGGCGTGGTGCTCTCGCCGCAGGCGCTGGTGCAGGAGATGGACGAGCTCGAGGCGGCCGGCGTACCGGTGGCGGCGCGCCTGCGCATCTCGGAAGCCTGCCCGCTCATCCTGCCGTACCACGCGGCGCTCGATCTCGCGCGCGAAGCGGCGAAGGGCGCGCAGAAAATCGGCACCACGGGGCGCGGCATCGGGCCGGCCTACGAGGACAAGGTGGCGCGGCGCGCCATTCGCCTGCAGGATCTGTTCAAGCCGGTGCGCTTCGCCGAGAAGCTGACCGAGATCCTGGATTTCCACAACTTCGTCCTCGCCAATTACTACAAGCAGCCGCGGGTGGACTTCCAGAAGACGCTGGACGAGACGCTCGCGCTCGCTCCGAGAATCGCTTCGCTGGTGGCCGATGTGCCGCGCGGGCTGTACGAAGCCAACCGCGCGGGCAAGAACCTCCTGTTCGAAGGCGCGCAGGGCAGCCTGCTCGACATCGACCACGGCACCTATCCGTTCGTGACGTCGTCGAACTGCGTGGCCGGGGCGGCGGCGGCCGGTGCAGGCATCGGCCCGCATCATCTTCATTATGTTTTGGGGATAACGAAAGCCTATACGACGCGCGTGGGCAGCGGCCCGTTCCCGACCGAGCTGTCCGACGGCGTCGGCGAGCTGCTGCGCCAGCGCGGCCAGGAGTTCGGCGCGACGACCGGCCGTCCGCGGCGCACCGGCTGGTACGACGCCGCGGCGCTGAAGCGCTCGATCCAGCTGAACGGCGTCTCGGGGCTGTGCATCACCAAGCTCGATGTCCTCGACGGCGTCGAGGCGGTGAAGATCTGCGTGGGCTACGAGGTGGAAGGGCGCATGAGCGACATCCTCCCGGTGGGCGCCGAGGAGCTCGAGCGCTGCGTGCCGGTGTACGAGGAGCTGCCGGGCTGGCAGGAAAGCACCGTCGGCGTGAAGACCTACAAGGGATTGCCCAAGGCCGCGCGCGCCTACCTGCAGCGCATCGAGGAGCTGTGCGCGGTGCCGGTCGATCTCATCTCCACCGGCCCCGACCGGGAGGAAACGATCGTCATGCGGCATCCCTACGACGCGTAATTCGGGCTCTGACCCCGAATTACGCTTCCGCGATCAATCCCAGCAGGCGCTCGAAGTCGACCGGCTTGGTGAGGTGCGCGTCGAAGCCGGCTTGCAGGGCGCGCTGCCGGTCGCTTTCGGTGCCGTAACCGGTGACGGCGATCAGCCGCACGCCGCTGCCCAGGCGCTCGCGCATCGCGCGCGCGAACTCGTAGCCGTCCACGTCCGGCAGGCCGATGTCCACTATGGCGACGTTCGGCGAGCCCGCGGCTGCGGCCTCCAGGCCGGTGCGCGCGTCGCGCGCGGCGCTGACGAGGTGGCCGTGCGCCTGCAAGATCCGCTGCAGCATGACGCGCGCGTCGTCGTTATCCTCGACCAGGAGCACGCGGGCGGGGCGCGAAGGCCGCGGCGCGGGCGGCGGCCGGGACTCGCGCGCAGCCCCGGGCTGGGGTTCCGGTATCGCGGGCAGGCGCACGGTAAAGCGCGCACCGGGGCCGTCTGCGTCCGTGCTGAAGCGCCCGCCGTGCAGCTCGACCAGGCGCTGGGCCAGGGTGAGCCCGATGCCCCCGGCGGCGCGATGCGCTTGGGGCTCGTCGTGCTCGATGCGCAGCACCGCCTCGCCCGCCTCCTCGCTCAGGCTGACGCGGATGCCCGCCCCCGGGGCGGTAAATCTGGCGGCGTGGCCAAGCAGGTTGGCGAGCACCTGGTCCATGCGCGTCGGGTCGGCGCTTACCAGCACCGGGTGCAGCTCCAGCTGCCATTCCCGGCTCGAGCGGTGCTTGAGCAGGGCCACTGCGCTGGCCGCAGCCTGCGCCAGATCGACGAGGTTGCGGCGCAGCACTACCCGGCCGCTCGCCGCGCCGGCGACGTCGTGCAGCTCGTCGACGATTTTCGCGAGCTGCTCGGTCTGCCGTCCGATCACCGCGCGCGCCGCCTTGTAGTCGGCGCTGCCCGAAGGCAGCCGCTCGATGACGCCGAGCGCGTCGCCGATGGCGCCGAGCGGGTTGCGCAGCTCGTGCGCGAGCAGCGCCAGGAACTCTTCCTTGCGCTGGCTGGCGCTCTCGGCCGCCTGCCGGGCGCGCCGTTCTTCGTCGAGCGCCTCGCCCAGTCCCTGGAGCTCTTTCTCACGCGCAGAGGGCGGCTCGGGCGCGGCTCGAGGCGCTGCGCTCCCGATCGCTTCGCCCAGCCGGCGGCCCGCCAGCCATGTAAAAAGGCCGCTGGCGAGCAGCACCAGCACCAGCAATCCGGCGAGTGCCCCGGTCGAGCGCTCGAGCGCCGGTTGCGCGCGCGCCAGCGCCGCCAGCAGCAGCGTGGCGACGATCGCCATGGGCACGATGCCGGCGAGCGAAAGCGCGATCACCAGCTTGCGCAACTGCGGCCTGGGACTTGCATGAAGCTGCGTTCCGTTGCCGTCAGGGGACTGCACGCATGCCTATCGGTGGCCCTCGATATCGATTCAATTTAAGCATGCTCGACGGCGCGCCGGACGAACGCGGCGTCTACGCGCTCTGGGACAACCAGGAAGTCATCTATTACGGGCGTTCTTCCGGGCGCGCGATCTCCATCCAGCAGGCCCTGCGAGAGCATTCCTCCGGGCAGGCTGGCTGCACCCGGGCGGCCACGCACTACAGCTGGGAGATTTGTGTCGAGCCGGCGGAGCGCGAGGCTGAGTTGCTCGAGGAATACGAAGCCCAATTCAAGCGCTTGCCGCGCTGTAACGCGGATAAGCCGTAGAAGAACTACAGCCGGTCGTAAATCCTGCGCGACCGAGCTGTCGCCGGCGGGCGACGTGCGGTAGCTGTGGGCCGACCGCGTGGAGTCGCCGGCCGCGACAGCGCAAAACCGCGCGCGCGCCGACAATCTGCGCGGGAGAAGCCTCGCCATGCCGACCACAAATCCCGCCGACCCGCTCAAGCTTTGCGCAGACTTGAAGGCGATCTTCCGCCGCCAGGCCGGCGGCTGGCTCGACCGCGATACGCTGTGCCGGGTGCGCGAGCTGTGCCGCGCCGCCGGCGCCCTGGCCGAGGATCCGGGGTGCCGGGCCGAGCTCGGCCGGGTGGAGCATTTCGCGGAGCAGCTTTTTTCGCACCGCGACCGGCGCATCGATGTGCTGCGCGAGCAGGTCCTGCTCAGCCTGGAATCCATCGAGCACCGCAGCTCGTAGAAGGGCACACGCATTGCTCTTCTGCTGCAGCGTCCTGAGGAGGTATACTGGCCCGTTGCTTTCTTCTGCTAGCGCCTGATTGGTGCCGAGGAAGGGACTCGAACCCCCACAGTGTTGCCACCGCTAGGACCTGAACCTAGTGCGTCTACCAATTCCGCCACCTCGGCAGGGGAGGCGGGATTTTAGTTGCAGGACCCCCGAGTGTCAAAGAAGAAGCTTAGAAAAACAGCACTTAGACGACGCAACCGGGCCGAACGGCCGAGCGCTCCCGCCGGCGAATACGGCGGCGAGATTCTCGAGACGCTCAACCGCGCGGGCGCGCCGCTCACCGCGGACGAGCTCGCCGCGCGGCTCGAGATTCGCGGGCGCGAGCGGCGCGCGTTCGATGCGGCGCTCGCCGCGCTCGAGCGCGCCGGCGAGCTGGTGCAGAACCGCGCCGGCAGCCTGCTCGTCGCGAAGCGCATCGCGCTGCTCGCCGGCCGCGTGGAGGGGCACGCCGACGGTCACGGCTTTCTCATCCCCGACGACGGCAGTCCGTCGGTGTTCCTGCCGCCGGCCGAGATGCGCGAGGTGATGCACGGGGATCGCGCCGCGGCGCGAATCAGCGGGCGCGACCCCCGCGGCCGCCCGCAGGGCGCGATCGTCGAAGTGCTGGAGCGCGCCAAGCGCAGAATCGTCGGCCGGCTGCATGCCGAGCACGGCGTGCTCTTCCTGGTGCCCGAGGATCGGCGCATCGCGCACGACATCCTCGTGCCCCCGGCCGAGGCGGGCAAGGCGAAAGCCGGCCAGGTCGCCACCATCGAGCTCGTGGCGCAGCCCAGCCGCCATGCGCAGCCGATCGGCCGCGTCGCCGAGGTGCTCGGCCATCACGCCGATCCGGGCATGGAAATCGAGATCGCGGTGCGCAAGTTCGATCTGCCGCACGAGTTCTCGAAAAAGGCGCTGGCGCAGGCGCGCGCGCTGCCCGATGCGCTTCGCACTGAAGACCTCCACCAAAGAAAGGATTTGCGCGAACTGCAATTCGTCACCATCGACGGCGAGACCGCCCGGGACTTCGACGACGCCGTCTACTGCAGGCGCGAGCAGACAGGAGGAAAGCAGGGCTTTCGCCTGTGGGCGGCGATCGCCGACGTCAGCCACTACGTGCGCCACGGCGATGCGCTCGACACGGATGCGCGCGAGCGCGGCACTTCGGTGTACTTCCCGCGCCGCGTGATCCCGATGCTGCCGGAAAAGATCTCCAACGGCCTGTGCTCGCTCAACCCGAGCGTGGATCGCCTGGCGATGGTCTGCGAGATGGCGATCAGCGCAAAGGGCGAGGTCGCAAGCTACCAGTTCTTTCCCGCGGTATTCCGCTCCGCCGCGCGGCTCACCTACACCCAGGTCTGGAACTGGCTTTCGGCCGGGAAAGCACCGGAGCATCTGGTGGTCCTGCACGAGGCGTTCGAGGTGCTGCTCGAGGCGCGCACCCGCCGCGGCGCCATCGACTTCGAGACCGTCGAGACGCGCATGCTGTTCGACGCGAAGGGCAAGATCGAGAAGATCGTGGCCGAGCCGCGCAACGACGCGCACCGCATCATCGAGGAGTGCATGCTCGCGGCCAACGTGTGCGCGGGGAACTTCCTCGCCGAGCACGCGCATCCGGCGCTCTACCGCGTGCACGACGTGCCCTCGCCGGAGAAGGTGGCCGCGCTGCGCGACTTCCTCGCCGAGATCGGCCTGCAGCTGCCCGGCGGCGAGATCCCCAGGCCGGGCGACTACGCGCAGCTGCTGCAGAAGATCAAGAAGCGCCCGGACTTCGCCCTGCTGCAGACGATCCTGCTGCGCTCGCTCAAGCAGGCGGTGTACAGCCCGAACAACGCCGGCCACTTCGGCCTCGCCTTCGACGCCTACGTGCATTTCACCTCGCCGATCCGGCGCTATCCCGACCTGCTGGTGCATCGCGCCATCAAGGCGGTTCTTTCCGGCAAAAAATACAACGAAGTGGATTGGGAGGCGCTGGGCCGGCACTGCTCGGAGACCGAGCGGCGCGCCGACGACGCGAGCCGCGACGTGGAGAACTGGCTCAAGTGCTACTACATGCGCGACCACGTCGGCGGCACGTTCTCCGGCACCATCACCGGCGTGGTGCCCTTCGGCCTGTTCGTGACGCTCGACGAGTATTTCGTCGACGGCCTGGTCCACATCTCGGAGCTGGGCCGCGATTACTTCCAGTACGACGCCGCGCGCCACATGCTGCTCGGCGAGCGCACCGGCAAGCGCTTCCGCCTCGCCGACCGCATGACGGTGAAGCTGGTGCGGGTGGACCTGGACTCGCGCAAGATGGACCTCGTGCCGGCATGAAGCGGGAACCCCGGGTGGTTTTCGGATTTCATGCCGTGCTTTCGCGGGTGCGCGCGGACCCTTCCTCGGTGCTCGAAATATTCCTCGACCAGACGCGCAACGACGCGCGCGCCAAGGACCTGGTCGCGGCCGCAGAGCGCTCCAAGGTGCACCTCATGCGCGTGCCCACCAAGCGGCTCGACGGCTTCTACGGCGGCGCTCGCCACCAGGGGGTGGTCGCGCGCATCGAGGTCAAAAGCGCCGCCGACACGGTCGATGAGCTGCTGGAGCGGATCGAAAAGCCGTTGCTGCTGGTGCTCGACGGCGTGACCGACCCGCACAATCTCGGCGCCTGCCTGCGCGTGGCGAACGCGGCCGGCGCCCACGCCGTGATCGCGCCGCGCGACCGGGCGGCGGGCATCACGCCGGCGGTGTCGAAGGTGGCGAGCGGCGCCGCCGAGGCCACGCCCTATCTCATGGTGACCAATCTCGCCCGCAGCCTCGCCGAGATCAAGGAGAGGAACGTCTGGGTGATCGGCGCCGACGAGCGCGCCGAAAAGACCTTGTACGAGGCCGACCTGCCCGACTCGATCGCCTGGGTGCTGGGCGCCGAAGGCGAGGGCATGCGGCGGCTCACGCGCGAGAGCTGCGACCTCCTGGTGAAGATACCGATGCTGGGGGAAGTGGCAAGCCTGAATGTGTCGGTGTGCGCCGGCGTGTGCCTGTTCGAGTCCGTGCGGCGCAGGAAAGGCAAGGATGGAAGTACTGATCGTCGACGATGACGCGCTGATGCAGGAGATTCTCGCGACCGTCGTGGGCAAGGTGTTCCCGGGGTGGGATGCCGTGGCCGTGGGCGACCTGGAGGCGGCATTCCAGCGCGAGTTCCCCGGCCTGCCGGTGGTGGTGGTATCGGCCAACGAGGATCGCAGGCGAACTGAGCCCGGGCGTGGCGGTCTCATCGCCATGGCCGAGAAATACACCGAGTACGTTCCGCCGGACCCTACGCAGATCGAAGACAGCCCCCGGGCGCTGCGCTATTGGGCAGGGACGCTGGAAACCGAAGAGGACAGGATCCGCCGGGCCGTGCGCAAGGTCGGCCCCATGCTCGAAGCGGTGAAGAAGGAGCTCGGCATCGCCGGCGTGTGATAGAATCCGCGCCCTTCCTGGTCGCACCGCTACGCATGGCGGTCGGCCCTACGAGCAGCATGAGCCCACGGGACAAGGAGTCAAATCGGCATGCGACATTACGAGATCGTTTTCATCGTCCATCCCGACCAGAGCGAGCAGGTGCCGGCGATGGTCGAGCGCTACAAGGGCGTCATCACCGCCCGCAACGGCACGGTGCACCGCCTCGAGGACTGGGGCCGGCGCCAGCTCGCCTACCCCATCCAGAAGATGCACAAGGCGCACTACGTGCTGATGAACATCGAATGCGACAACGAGACGCTCACCGAGCTGGAGCACTCGTTCAAGTTCAGCGACGCGGTGCTGCGCCACCTCATCATCAAGATGACGAAGCCCGTCACCGCGCCCTCGCCCATGATGCGCGAGGAGAAGTCGAAATCGATGATGGAGCGCGGCGCCGAGGCGCGGCCGGCGGAAGGTGCGACTGAACCGGTTCGAGCTGAGCGGCCGGCTGCTTGAGCTGGGCGCGCTGCGCTACACGCCGGCCGGTATCCCCGCGGTGGAGTTCAAGCTGCGTCACGAGTCGCAGCAGCATGAAGCGGGCGGCAGCCGGCAGATCGAGGCCGAAATCGGCGCCATCGCGTTCGAGGCCCAGGCCAGGCTGCTCGCCGGTACCCAACTGGACACGGGATTGAAACTGCAGGGCTTCCTTGGCGCCAAGAGCAAACGCTCCAAGAGGCTCGTATTGCACGTCACGAACATCGAATTCATTGAAGGAGAGTAAAGATGCCGCCGCCGCGCAGAGGTAAAGGCAAAGGCAAAGGGAAGTTCGGCAAGGACAAGAAGGACAAGGGGCAGCGGGCCCTCTTCCGCCGCCGCAAGTTCTGCCGCTTCACCGCCGAGAAGGTCGAGTGGATCGACTACAAGGACGTCGACGTCCTCAAGGACTTCGTCAACGAGACGGGCAAGATCATCCCGGCGCGCATCACCGGGACCGCGGCGGGCTACCAGCGCCAGCTGTCCGACGCCATCAAGCGCGCCCGCTTCCTCGCGCTGCTGACCTACACCGACCTGCACTGAGCCGAAGGGAAAGCCATGCAAGTCATCCTCATGGAGAAGGTGGCCAACCTCGGCAACCTCGGCGACGTGGTCAAGGTGAAGGACGGCTTCGCGCGCAACTTCCTCATCCCGCAAGGCAAGGCGAAGCGCGCCACGCCCGAGAACATCAAGCACTTCGAAGGCCGCCGCGCCGAGCTGGAGCGGGCCCAGAACGAGACCCTCGCCAAGGCCCAAGAGCGCGCCGCGAAGCTCGAAAACCTGAAAATAGAAATTGCCCAGAAAGCGGGAGTCGACGGGCGCCTCTTCGGCTCGGTGACCAACTACGACATTGTCGAAGCCCTGGAGAAGCAGGGGCACGAGGTGGAGCGCTCCCAGGTCAGGATGCCGCAGGGGCCGCTGAAGCAGGTGGGCGAGTTCCCGCTGCAGGTCGCGCTGCACACCGACGTGACGGCGACCATCACCGTGGCGGTGATCGGCGAGCAGTAAGACCCCCGCAAGATCGCCAAAGGGCCGCCGCGAGCGGCCTTTTTTTTGCGCGCTCTCATGGATAGATATACAGTAACGAAATTGCACTATACAAAGATGCCGACAGGTTAATCACAAGCTAACCACAGGAAATCCACAAGCGCTTAAGAAAGCCCCCTTTGTTCTTAACAACATGCGTGCGAAGCAAGTTATTCGGGCGGTGCTCGCCGGTATTTTCGTTGGAGGAGCGGAGGTTTCACTTGGCAATCCTGTCTCGCGCCGCGGCTGCGTCATGATGCCCGCCGCTGATCGCAGAACAACAGGTTTTGCCCTGGGAGGGGACGGTAGATGGCGGTAGCACAGCAGAACACGTACGGCGCTCGCCAAGAGCCCGCCGATCCGCAGCTCCTGGCGCTGAAGGTGCCGCCGCACTCGATCGAGGCGGAGCAGTCGCTGCTCGGGGCGCTCCTGCTCGACAACCAGGCCTTCGACCGGGTGGCCGATCTCGTCACCGGCCAGGACTTCTACCGCGACGACCACCGCCGCATCTGGCGCCACGTCGCCAAGCTGATGGAAGCGGGCAAGCCGGCCGACGTGGTGACGGTGTCGGAATCGGTCGAGGCGAGCGAGGACAAGGACAAGACCGGCGGCCCGGCCTACCTGGGGGCGCTCGCGCAGAACACGCCGAGCGCGCTCAACATCCGGCGCTATGCCGAGCTGGTGCGCGAGCGCGCGGTGCAGCGGCGCCTGGCGCAGGTGGCCACCGAGATCGCCGAGACCGCGCTCAGTCCCGGGGGCAAGGAAGTGGGACAGCTTCTCGACGAGGCCGAGTCCAAGATCTTCCAGATCGCCGAATCCGGCGCGCGAAGCGGCCAGGGCCTGCTGGAGATCAAGCCGGTGCTTGCCAAGGTGTTCGAGAGGATCGACCATCTCTACCACCGGGACAATTCGTCCAATGTCACGGGAGTTCCTACCGGCTATACCAAACTCGATGATATGACCTCGGGGCTGCAGGGAGGCGACCTCATCATTGTTGCCGGGCGCCCCAGCATGGGCAAGACGGCGCTGGCGCTCAACATCGCCGAGCACGTCGCTGTGGACAACGGCCTGCCCGTAGCCATCTTCAGTATGGAAATGTCCAGTACCCAACTCGCCATGAGAATGCTCGGGTCCATAGCCCACGTCGACCAGCACAAGATGCGCACCGGGCGGCTCAACGACAAGGAGTGGGGCGAGCTTTCCGAGGCGATGGGCAAGCTGCATGAGACGCCAATCTACATCGATGAGGGAGGTGCGCTCACGGCGCTCGAGGTACGCGCCCGGGCGCGGCGCCTGAAGCGCCAGTACTCCAAGCTGGGCTTGGTGGTGATTGATTATTTGCAGCTGATGGCGGCGACAGGCCAGGGCGAGAACCGCGCGACCGAAATCTCGGAGATTTCCCGCTCTCTCAAGGCCATGGCAAAGGAGCTGGACGTGCCAGTCATAGCCCTGTCGCAGCTTAATAGAGCGCTGGAGCAGCGACCGAACAAGCGACCACAGATGGCGGATCTGCGCGAGTCCGGCGCCATCGAACAGGACGCCGACATTATTCTCGCCATTTACCGCGACGAAGTGTACAACCCGGAATCGTCAGAGAAAGGCACGGCTGAGGTCAACATCTTGAAGCAGCGCAATGGCCCGATCGGTCCGGTTAAGCTTACATTCCTGGGCCAGTACACGCGCTTCGAGAATTATCAGGATCCCAGCAGTTACTAGAGGAGGCGTCATGGCCGAACCGTTCGTCGCGCAGCGCTCGCCTTACGCCGTGGAGCTCGCGCCGGGGGACTATTGGTGGTGCGCCTGCGGCCGCTCCAAGCGCCAGCCCTTCTGCGACGGCTCGCACAAGGGCTCGGAATTCTCGCCGGTGAAGTTCACCATGGGCGAGGCGCAGAAGCTGTGGCTGTGCGGCTGCAAGCGCTCAAGAACCAGACCCTTCTGCGACGGTACGCACAAAAGCCTTATTTCTTAACGGCGCTCCAGCGGCCCTGGCCGCCCTTCTCGTCGCGGAAGCTGCCTTCCATGCGAGCGCCGTCGACGCGGCCGCTGAAGTCGCGCCGCACGCCGTCCTGGCCGACGAAGGAGAAGCTGATCGCCGCGCCGTACAGGCGCGGCTCGCGCAGCCCGGCCTGGATCGGCTGCAAGGCGAGCGTGCCGCTGATTTTCTGGAACGTCTGCTCCAGCGTCATCTCGAGCTTCTGATCGGGCATCTCGAGGGTCCAGTTGCCCATGACGTTGGCGGGCACCACCCAGAAGTAGGCGCGCCGGCCGTCCGTCGAGGACACCTCGTCGGCCTGCCAGTCCTCCATGGTGAAGGAGTGCGACACCACGCGCGTGCCCGGCCGCATCGACAGCAGCTGCGGGCGCAGCTTCATGTTGAGCGCGGGAAGGAGATACAACGTGATCACGGTCGCCTGGCTGAAGTCGGTCTGGAAGATGTCGCCGTGGCGGATCACCGCTTTGCCGGCGCCGTTGCCCGCAACGCCCGCGGCCTGCGCGTTGGCGTTGGCGTGCTTCACCATGTCCGGGTTGTACTCGATGCCGAGGGCGCGCGCGCCGAACTTCCTGGCCGCGGCGATGGCGATCTTGCCGTCGCCCGCGCCCAGGTCCATGACGAAGTCCTTCGGCGTGACCTGCGCCATGGTCAGCATGCGCTCGACGACCTCGTCGGGCGTGGGGACCCAGATGACGTCCTTGCCGGCCTGGCCGACCTGCGGCTCGAACTGCTGCTGCTGCGCGGCTGCGCTGAAAACGAGAAGGAGGGTCGCCAGTGCGGCGATCCAGCGTGCTTTGAGAATCATTTAAGGGCCTCTGGGGAAAAGAGGCTGCGAAGCCTAGCAGAAAAGCCGTGTGGCATCGGCGGAACACGCCGGGCGCGTTTTTATTCCTTAAAGAACCTCGGCGGCGTGGTCGGCGAGCCTGGAGCGCTCCCCCCTGGCGAGCGTCACGTGCCCGGCGTGCCCCCAGTCCTTCATGCGGTCCACGACATAGGTGAGGCCCGAGCTGCCCTCGGTAAGATAGGGCGTATCGATCTGCGCGACGTTGCCCAGGCACACCACCTTGGTGCCCGGACCGGCGCGGGTGATGAGGGTCTTCATCTGCTTGGGCGTGAGGTTCTGCGCCTCGTCGATGATGAGCCACTTGTTGACGAAGGTGCGCCCGCGCATGAAGTTGAGCGACTTGATCTTGATGCGCGAGCGCACCAGATCCCGCGTGGCGGCGCGGCCCCACTCGCCGCCCGACTCGTCCGAGGCATTCAGGACATCGAGGTTGTCTTCCAGCGCGCCCATCCAGGGCTGCATCTTCTCCTCCTCGGTGCCCGGCAGGAAGCCGATGTCCTCGCCCAGCGGCACGGTGACGCGCGTCATGATGATCTCGGAATAGCGCTTCTCGTCGAGCACCTGGGTGAGGCCGGCGGCGAGCGCGAGCAGCGTCTTGCCGGTGCCGGCCTGGCCGAGCAGGGTGACGAAGTCGACCGCCGGGCTCATGAGCAGGTTGAGCGCGAAGTTCTGCTCGCGGTTGCGCGCGGTGATGCCCCAGACGGAGTTCTTCGCATGCGAATAGTCGCGCAGCGTCTCGAGCACCGCCATGCGCCCGGAGGCCTCCTTGACCACCGCGAGGAGCGGCCGCTCGCCGGACTCGTCGTAGACGAACTCGTTGAGGTGGAGCTTGGGCACCAGCGGGCCGCGCACGCGGTAATAGGTATGCCCCTCCTTCTTCCACGACTCCATGTCCTGGCCGTGGGTGTTCCAGAAATCGTCGGGCAGGCGGCGCACGCCGGTGTAGAGCAGATCGGCGTCCTCCAGCACCTTGTCGTTGAAGTAGTCTTCGGCCGCGAGCCCCAGGGCGCGCGCCTTGATGCGCATGTTGATGTCCTTCGACACCAGCACCACTTCGCGCTGCGGCTCGCGGCTCTGCAGGGCGCGCACCACGGCGAGGATCTGGTTGTCGTTCTTGCCCGCGGCGAGCGTGGTGGGCAGATTGCCGTTGATCGCCTCGGTCTGCAGGAAAAGACGGCCCTTCGACTGCTGGCCGTCCCTGGTCCTTATGCTCAACCCGGCCTTGATCTCCTCGATCGTCCCGGTCACGATCTCGTCGAGGAAGCGGCTCGCCTGGCGGGCGATGCGCGACACGTCGGACAGGCCGCGCTTGTTCGAATCGAGCTCCTCCAGCGTGGCGATCGGCAGGTAGACGTCGTGTTCGTCGAAGCGGAACAGGCTCGTCGGGTCGTGCATCAGCACGTTGGTGTCGAGCACGAACAGCTTCTTCACTTTCGACTTGCGCGGGGCACGGGCTTGCTTGGACGTCACGGCGGGGGAGTGGAAGCCTTCTGCGGCGGCCTGCTCGACATCATAGGGCTTTAACAAAGTTCAATACCTCCTGGACGTGGCCTGGGACCTTGATCCCGCGCAATCCTTTTGGGATGCCGCGGACTTGCTTCC
>CAZJJC010000443.1:0-2804 GCA_964546195.1 uncultured Enterobacteriaceae bacterium
AAGCCGGACGGCAAGGCCAAGCTTGACGACCTCGTCGGCAAGATGGGTAGCGTGAACCTCGAAGTCATCATCGCCGTAGGCCATACCGACTCGATCGGTCCCGACGCCTACAACCAGAAGCTGTCGGTTCGCCGCTCGGAAGCCGTCAAGGCCTATCTGGTTGGCAAGGGCATCGAACGCAATCGCGTCTACACCGAAGGCAAGGGCGAGAAGCAGCCCGTCGCCGACAACAAGACCCGCGACGGCCGCGCCAAGAACCGGCGCACCGAAATCGAGGTCATCGGCACCCGCAAGAACTAGAAGCGGCAGCCCCGAAAAACCCCGCCCCGGCGGGGTTTTTTGTTTGGGACAATGTCCGCGTGAACGCCGACCCCGCGGAGCTGGAGAAATTCAGCAGGCTGGCCCACCGCTGGTGGGACCCGCAAGGCGAATTTCGCCCGCTGCACGAGATCAACCCGCTGCGCCTGGAATGGATCGACCGGCATGCCCAGGTCGAGGCAAAGGACGTGCTCGACGTCGGCTGCGGCGGCGGCATCCTGGCTGAAGCGATGGCGCGCCGCGGCGCCCGCGTCACCGGCATCGACCTGTCGGACAAGGCCCTGCGTGTAGCACAGCTTCATCTTCATGAAAGCAATCTTTCTGTGCAGTACGAGCGGGCGATGGCGGAAGACTACGCCGCCGCCCATCCCGGCGCATTCGACGTAGTGACCTGCATGGAGCTGCTCGAGCACGTGCCGCAGCCCGAAAGCATGGTGGCGGCCTGCGCCCGGCTGGTGCGGCCCGGCGGCCAGGTGTTCTTCTCGACCATCAACCGCAATCCGAAGGCTTACCTTTTCGCGGTCATAGGCGCGGAGTACGTGCTCAAGCTCCTGCCCAGAGGCACGCACGACTACCTGCGCTTCATCAAGCCTTCCGAGCTTTCGCGCTGGTCGCGCAGCGCGGCACTGCGCCCCGACGAGCTCGTGGGCATGACCTATAACCCCTTCACGCGCCGCTACCGGCTGGGCGGGGACTGCGACGTCAATTACCTGCTGCGCTGCTCGCGTGACTAGGCTCGCGGTCCTGTTCGATCTCGACGGTACGCTCGCCGATACCGCCCCCGACCTCGCGAGCGCAGTGAACCGCATGCGCGTCGAGCAGGGTCACGGGCCGCTGCCGCTGGAACGCCTGCGGCCCTTCGCCTCCGCCGGCGCGCGCGGCCTGCTGCACGCGGCTTTCGGCATCAAGCCCGACGACGGCGACTACGCCGCGCTGCGCGAGACTTTCCTGGAGTACTACGCCGAGGGCGTATGCCGCGAAACGAGGCTTTTTCCGGGCATCGCCGAGCTGCTGCGCGAGCTGCAAGCGCGCGCGATTGCCTGGGGGATCGTCACCAACAAGGCCACCCGCTTCACCGAAAGGATCGTGCTGCAACTCGGACTGCAGCCCGATTGCGTCGCCTGCGGAGACACCACCCCTTTTCTCAAGCCGCACCCCGCCTCGCTGCTGCACGCCGCCGAGCAGCTCAGGCTGCCGCCCGGGGATTGCCTTTACCTCGGCGATGACCTGCGCGACATGAAGGCGGCGCAGGCCGCGGGCGCGCGCCCGATCGCGGTGGAATGGGGCTATCACCATCCCGAGCACGGCGGCCCCGGCACCTGGCAGGCGGCGGCCATCATCGTCCATCCCCTGGATCTCCTCTCCCATCTATGAAAGCGATCACGCATACGTTTGCCGAGGTCGAGCTGCCCAAGCCCTCGCCCGGCGCACGCGACCTGCTGGTCAAGGTCGAGGCCGTCTCGGTGAACCCGGTCGACTACAAGCAGCGGAAAATCGATTCCGCCGCGCCGCGCGTGCTCGGCTGGGACGCCGCCGGCACGGTGCAGGCCGTCGGCAAGGAGGTCACGCTTTTCAAGCCCGGCGACGCGGTGTACTACGCGGGCGACGTCACCCGCCCGGGCTGCAACAGCGAATGGCATCTCGTCGACGAGCGCATCGTCGGCCGCAAGCCCCAGCGCCTGGACTTCGCGCAGGCGGCCGCGATCCCGCTCACCGCCATCACGGCCTGGGAGGCCTTCTTCGACCGCCTGAAGGTGCAAAGCGGCAGGCGCATGCTGATCATCGGCGGCGCCGGCGGCGTCGGCTCCATCGGCATCCAGCTCGCGAAGATAGCCGGGCTGCACGTCATCGCCACCGCCTCGCGCCCCGAGTCGATCGCCTGGGTCAAGGAGATGGGCGCCGACGAAGTCGTTTCCCACAAGAACCTGGTGCGGGAGGTCGGCAACCCCGTCGACTACATCGCCTGCTTCAACGACCTCGACCAGCACTGGGCGGCGATCGGCGAGCTCATCGCGCCGCAGGGCGGCATCGTCGCCATCGTGGGCAACCGCAACCCCCTGCCCATGGACGCGGTGCGCTCGAAGAGCGCGACGCTGTGCTGGGAGCTCATGTTCACGCGAGCGCGCTTCCAGACCCCGGACATGATCGAGCAGCACCGGCTGCTCAACCAGGTCGCCGACCGCCTGGATGCCGGCAAGCTGCGCGGCACGCTGCGCGAAACCCTTTCGCCGATCAACGCGGCCAACCTGCGCAAGGCCCACGACAGGCTCGAGTCGGGAACCATGATCGGCAAACTGGTTCTAAAGGGTTGGTCTTAGAAGTAAAATGCGTACTGCATCAACCGAGATTCCGGGGGCGACCTGGTTTCGACGTGGGCATCGAAGCAGCGCAGGGCATGCCGAGGACCAGATCACCTCGTAAATCCATTCTGGAAACACTACAAACGCCAACGACGAGCGTTTCGCTCTAGCCGCCTAACACCGGCT
>CAZJJC010000444.1:0-8978 GCA_964546195.1 uncultured Enterobacteriaceae bacterium
AGGGTCCGGAGCTCGGAGAACTGCGCCTCGTCGTTGGCATCAGCGGTCGAGCCCGGACGCAGGCCGTCGCCGAGCGAGAACGACACGTCGTAGGTCCGGAAGATCTCGCAGAGCTCGTCGTAGTGCGTGTAGAGGAAGTTCTCCTCGTGGTGGGCCAGACACCAGCCGGCCATGATCGAGCCACCCCTGCTGACGATTCCCGTCACCCGGCGCGCGGTCATCGGGACGTGCCCCGGCCCCTCGATCATCACCTGGACGTCGTGCTTCCAGGCAATTTTCGTCAGCTCCCCCAAAGTCCTCAATTCGGACAGTTGCGCTTCATCGTTGGCGTCGTAGCCCGAGCCCGGGCGCAGGCCGTCGCCCAGGCTGAAGCTCACGTCGTAGGCCTTCATGATGTCGCAGATGTCCTCGAAGTGCGTATAGAGGAAGCTTTCCTTGTGGTGCGCGAGGCACCACTTGGCCATGATCGAGCCGCCGCGCGAAACAATGCCCGTCATGCGCTTCGCGGTCAGCGGGACGAAACGCAGCAGCACGCCGGCATGGATGGTGAAGTAGTCCACCCCCTGCTCGGCCTGCTCGATCAGCGTGTCGCGGTAGATTTCCCAGGTCAGCTCTTCCGCCTTGCCGTCGACCTTTTCCAGCGCCTGATAAATCGGCACGGTGCCGATGGGCACGGGTGAGTTGCGGATGATCCACTCCCGCGTCTCGTGGATGTGCTTGCCGGTGGAAAGATCCATCACCGTGTCGGCGCCCCAGCGGATCGCCCAGGTCATCTTCTCGACTTCCTCGCCGATGCCCGAGGACACCGCCGAGTTGCCGATGTTGGCGTTGACCTTCACCAGGAAGTTGCGCCCGATGATCATGGGCTCGCTTTCCGGGTGGTTGATGTTGGCCGGGATGATGGCGCGGCCGCGCGCCACTTCGCTTCTTACGAATTCCGCACTTATTTCCGGAGGAATGGAGGCGCCAAAGGACTGCCCGGGATGCTGCTTGAGCAGCAGCTCGAGCATCTTGTCGCCGGTCTTGCCGGTCGCTTTGAGCTGCTCGATGTACTGCTCGCGCTGCAGGTTCTCGCGGATGGCGATGAACTCCATCTCGGGCGTGACGATGCCCCTGCGGGCGTAGTGCATCTGGGAAACGTTCTTCCCGGGAAGGCTGCGGCGGGGCTTTCGATGCAAGTCGAATCTGAGCTCGGCGAGCTTCGGGTCGTTCAGCCTTTCCAGGCCGTACCGGGACGAAGGGCCGTTGAGGACCTCCGAATCGCCCCGTCCTTCGATCCATTCATCCCTCAAAGCGGCAAGGCCGGAGCGGATGTCGATCTTCGCCGCGGGGTCGGTATAGGGCCCGGAGCAGTCGTAGACGAACACCGGCGGGTTCGCTTCGCCGCCGAACATGCTCGGCGTATCGGCCTGGCTGACCGCGCGCATCGGAACCTTCAGCGGCCCGACATGCACCTTGCGGGAATTGGGAAGTGGCTTGACCGCCGCGTCGTCGACATGCGCGGTGGCGGCTAAAAACTTCGGATTGGCGTTCATGAGCGCTCCCTACGGCGGCATTACCCGCGTCAGGTTCAATGGGTATCTCTCACCCGGCCGCCGCATCTTACGTAACACCACCTCGGCCAGGACCCCTGCACACCGTAAGCTACCGCGCAAGCGGCCAAGTTTCAAGTGGCAAGAAAATGGGCACACAGACGGGTACGCTAGAATCGCCGCATGAATTTGGAGCAGGCGCGTACCAATATGGTTGAGCAGCAGATCCGCACGTGGCAGGTGCTGGATCAGGAGGTGCTCGATCTCCTTTACGTGGTGCCGCGCGAGGAGTTCGTCCCCCGGGAACATCGCGCGCTCGCGTTTTCCGACCTCGAGCTTCCCATCGAGGAGGGAGTAAAGGCGGGCGAGCGCATGTGGCAGCCCAAGCTGGAAGCGAGGGTGCTGCAGGAATTGATGTTGAAGAAAACCGACCGCGTGCTCGAGGTCGGCACCGGCAGCGGCTATCTCACCGCGCTGCTCGCGCACCGCGCCGGCCATGTCTGCTCGGTGGAGATCAAGCCGGCGCTCGCCGCCTTCGGCCGGCGCAACCTCGAGCGCCATGGCGTGGACCAGGTGACGCTGCAGACCGGCGACGCGGCGCGCGGCTGGCCGCGCCACGCGCCCTACGATGCCATCGTGCTGACCGGCTCGACGCCCCTGCTGCCGCGCGCGTTCTTGGAGCAGCTTGCGCCGGGCGGGCGCCTGTTCGCGGTGGTCGGCGCGGCGCCGGCCATGCGGGCGCGCCTGGTCACGTGCAGCGCGCCGGGCGCCTGGCGCAGCGCCGACCTTTTCGAAACCGTGATCGCGCCGCTCGCCAACGCCGAGCGGGGCCCGCAATTTCGCTTCTGATGCAGCAGATCGCGCCGACCCGGCTGCGCGACTGGCTCGAGGACCCGAGCCGCGAAAAGCCCATCCTGCTCGATGTGCGCGAGCCATGGGAGTACGACACGGCGCGCATCGCAGGCGCGCAGCTCGTACCGATGCGCGAGGTGCCGGCGCGCATCGCCGAGCTCGACGCTGCGCGCGAGATCGTCGCCATCTGCCATCACGGCGGGCGCAGCATGCAGGTGGCGATGTTCCTCGAAAAGCAGGGATTCGAGCGCGTGCACAATCTCATGGGGGGCATCGATGCGTGGTCTCGCGCCGTCGATCCGTCTGTCCCGACTTACTAAGGTTATTTTCGTCCTCCTCGCGGCTTTGCCTTTCCCGGCGAGCAGCGAGGACCTGGTGCAGGTCTACCGCGACGCACAGCGCTACGACGCGGTATACGCGGCGGCGCGCCACACGCTGGAAGCCGGCCGCGAGCGCCTGCCGCAGGGCCGCGCGCTGCTGCTTCCCACGCTGAACCTGTCGGGGAGCGCGAGGCGCTCGCGCATCGAGTCGGAGTCCCGCGACACGGCGATCGCCCCCGACTTCACGCGCCGGCCCAGCTCGGTGGGCTACACGCTCACTTTCGCCCAGCCGATCTACCGGCCGCAGAACCGGCTGCAGTACCGCCAGGCCGAGTTCCAGGTGATGCAGGCCGAGGCGGCGTTCGGCCAGGCCGGGCAGGACCTCATCATCCGCACCGCGCAGGCCTATTTCGACGTGCTGGCGGCGCAGGACACGCTCGCGCTGGTGCGCGCGCAGAAAGCCGCCATCTCGGAGCAGCTCGCCCAGGCCAAGCGCAACTTCGAGGTGGGCACCGCGACCATCACCGATACCCACGAGGCGCAGGCGCGCTTCGATCTCATCGGAGCGCAGGAGATCGCCGCGCAGAATGACCTGGAGAACAGGCGCCAGGGGCTGCAGCTCATCACCGGCAAGGACTACGGCGAGCTCAAGCCGCTGCGCCCCGACGTGAGGCTCGCGCCGCCCAACCCGAACAACATGGAAAGCTGGGTCGAGCTCGCCGAGACGCAGAGCTACCCGGTGCAGGCGCAGGAGGCCGCGACCTCGGTCGCCGCGCTGGAAGCCCGGCGCGCGAGCGCCGCGCATCTGCCGACGCTCGACGTGGTCGCCACGCACGGCCAGACCGGCCAGAGCGCTTCGACCACCAGCTCGGTCGGCGCGGACCTCACCAGCACTACCATCGGCCTGGAGCTCGCCATGCCGCTGTACCAGGGCGGCGCGCTCGATTCGCGCGAGCGCGAGGCGGCCGCGCTGTCATTGCGCTCCAGGCAGGATCTGGAGAACGCCAAGCGCAGCGCCGCCCTCACCACGCGCCAGAGCTATCTCACGGTGATCAACGGCATCAGCCAGATCGGCGCGCTCGAGCAGGCCCTCGTGTCCTCGCAAAGCGCGCTCGACTCCAACAAGCTCGGCTACGAGGTGGGCGTGCGCATCAACATCGACGTCCTCAATGCCCAGCAGCAGCTCTTCTCCACGCGGCGCGACCTCGCCCTCGCGCGCTACAACACCATCACCAACCAGCTGCGGCTGAAGGCCGCCGCCGGCAGCCTGCGCGAAGAAGACCTCGAGGAAGTGAACCGGGCCCTCGCCCCCTAAACAGGGACAGACCACGTTTTTCCAGAGAAAACGTGGTCTGTCCCTGTTTTTATGTTTTTAGCAGCCGACGGCACACCGCGAGGTGGCGCTCGGTCGCGCCGCGGTGCGCCTCGCATAGCTGCTTTCCCGCCCGCGCCATCGACTGTCTTTTCGAACTGTCGGATAACAGCTCTACTGCCTGGCGCAGCGCAGTCGCCGCATCCGGAGCCTGGATGGCCGCGCCGGCGCGCACGGCGAGGCGGGTGGCCTCGGCGAAGTTGAACATGCTCGGCCCGGTCACCACCGGCGCTCCGGCGGCGAGGGCTTCGATGAGGTTCTGCCCGCCCAGCGGCAGGAACGAGCCGCCGATCACGGCGACGTCGCAGGCGCCGAAGTAGAACGCCATCTCGCCCATGGTGTCGCCCAAATGGACGCGGTCGGCCGGCGCAGGCAGCGGCGTGCGGCTGCGGCGCGACTGCGCGAGCGGGGCGACTTCCTCGAAGCGCTGCGGATGCCGCGGCACCATGACGGTGAGGAAGCCGCCCTGCAGGTGTTCCAGCAGCAGCCTTTCTTCGCCTTCGCGCGTGCTCGCGAGGAGCAATACCGGCCTGCCCAGCGCCGCACGCCAGGCGCGGCCGGCGGCGAGCTGGCTCGCGTCGGGCTGCACATCGAATTTGAGGTTGCCGGCGATTTCGACCTGCGGCGCGCCCAGGGCGCGCAGCCGCCCGGCGTCGGCGGCGCTTTGCGCGCACACCGCCGCGAGGCTGCGGAAAGCGCGCCCGGTCAGCGCCTTCCAGCGGGCGTAGCCGCGCGCGGACTTTTCGGACATGCGCGCATTGGCGAGCAGCACCGGCACGCCGCCCGCCGCGCAACCTTCGAGCAGGTTGGGCCAGATCTCGGTCTCCATCAGCACGCCCAGGCGCGGCCGGAAGTACTCGAGGAAGCGCTGCACGGCCGCGGGGAAGTCGTAAGGCAGGTAGCTTTCCAGCACCGACTCGCCGTAGACCTGCTTGATCGTCTCGCGCCCCGCGGCGGTGGTGCAGGTCATGAGCACGCGGTGATCGGCGAACGCCTGCTGCAGCATGCGCACCAGGGGAGCGGCGGCGCGCGCCTCTCCGACGGATACCGCGTGCACCCACAGAAGCTTCTGGCGCCGCGAGACCGTGTACTGTCCGAGCCGCTCGCCGACGAAGTCCCGGTAGGCGGGCTCGCGGCGCCCGCGCCACCAGAGGCGCGCCAGGATAAGGGGCAAGGCGAGGCGCCAGGCCGCCCCGTACAGCCACCTCATGGGAAGCTCTTCAGCACTTCGAACACCTGCGGCGGCTTTCCGAGCGCGCCGACGTTCCTCGCGCGCGGCGCGCCATAGAGCCCGGTCAGGGCGGGATCCGAGGCGCAGTAGATGCCTACGGTGGGAACGTCCAGCGCCGCCGCGAGGTGGGTGAGGCCCGTGTCGAGCCCTGCCACGGCCTTTGCATTCGACAACAGCTCGGCCAGGGCGTCGAGGGCCATGCGCTGCGGCACCCCCGCCGCCTGGCCGATGCCGCGTGCGAGGCGCTCTGCCCGCTCGCGCTCCGCAGCGCTTCCCCATGGCAGCACCACCGGCAATGCCAGCGCGCGGCCGAGCTCGATCCAGCGTTCCTCGGGCCACAGCTTGTCGGCGCGGCTGGTCATGGTCAGCAGCACCGCGTACGCGCCATTCCCAGCGCGTGGTGCGGCCTTCAGGCCATACTCGGGAGCCGCATCGAGCGAATAGCCCAGCGCGGCAGCCGTGAGCCGGCGATTCCTCTCCACCGCATGCAGCGCGCGCGGCACGGCGTGCGCCACGTCGTAGAAGCGCGCGGCGATCGGCTCGCGGGCGCTCGCGCGGTCCATGCCGTGCTTGGTGCCGAAGGCCCGGCTGCTCAGCAGAGCGCTCTTGAGCAGGCCCTGCGTGTCGATGACCGCGTCGTAGCGCTCGGTGCGCAGCGCGCGGCGCAGCTCGGCGATCTCCGACCATACCGAGGCGCGCCACGGCGCGCGGCGCCAGCGCCGCAGCGCGAGCGGGATCACGCGGCGCACCGCGCGGTGGAGCCGCGCGACTCCGGCGAACGCCTCCTCCAGCACCCAGTCGATCTGCGCCCCTTCGAGCGCGCGCGCCGCATCGCTGACCGCCGGGCAATGGTGCACCACGTCTCCCAGCGACGAGGTCTTGACGAAAAGAATTCGCGGCATTGATTAGAATAGAGCCCGCCGATTCTACGGGATAACACTTGACCGCCGCGGCTGCGCTCTCCGCCGTCCTTATCACCCGCAACGCCGCGACGGTCCTCGAGCCCTGCCTCGAGAGCCTCGCGTTTGCCGACGAGATCGTGATCGTCGACTCGTCGAGCAACGACGGCACCCTCGAGATGGCGCAGCGCTTCGGCGCGCGCGTGGTGCGCAAGGAATGGCTCGGCTTCGGGCGCCAGAAGCAGTTCGCCGTGGAGCAGGCGACAAACGACTGGGTGCTGTGCCTCGATGCCGACGAGCGCGTCTCGGCGCAGCTCGCCGCGAGCATCCGCGCGGCGCTCGGCGCGCCGGTCTCGCCGGTGTACCGCATGCGGCGTCGCAACCGCTTCCTCGGCCACTGGCTTTCACACGGCGAGGGCTATCCGGACTGGAGCCCGCGTCTCTTCAACCGCCTGAACGCGCGCTGGAGCGACGACCTGGTGCACGAGAAGGTGCTGTTCGCCGTGACGCCGGGGACGCTGCAAGGCGACCTGATGCACGACTCCTCCGACGACCTGGCCGGCTATCTCGACCGCCAGAACCGCTATACCACCCTCGCCGCGCGGCAGGCCTTCGAGCGCGGCGTCAGCGCCGGCGTATTCCACCTGCTCCTCTCGCCGGTGGTGCGCTTCGTGAAGTTCTACGTCCTGCGCCTCGGGTTCCTCGACGGCGTGCCGGGCCTGGTGCACATCTCCATCGGCTGCATGAACAGCTACCTCAAGTACGCCAAGCTGATGGAAATGCACAAAGGAGAACAGGGCCCGTGAAAGTCCTCGTCACCGGGGTCGCGGGCTTCATCGGCATGCATTGCGCGCAGCGCCTGCTCGCGCGCGGCGATGAGGTCGTCGGCGTCGACAACCTGTCGCCCTATTATTCGGTGCAGCTCAAGAAGGACCGGCTAAAGCAGCTCAGCCTGCAGTGTGAGATGCTCGACATCGCCGACGCCGCTGCGCTCAATGAGGTTTTTGAGAAGCACATGCCCGACGCGGTGCTGCACCTCGCGGCGCAGGCGGGCGTGCGCTACTCGATCGAGAATCCGGGGAGCTACGTCCAGGCGAACCTGGTCGGTTTCGCCAACCTGCTGGAGTGCTGCCGGCACCACCCGCCGCGGCACCTGGTGTTCGCCTCGAGCTCCAGCGTGTACGGAGCCAATACCAAGCTGCCCTGGTCCGAGGAGGACAAGGTCGACCACCCGGTCAGCCTGTACGCCGCCACCAAGAAGTCGAACGAGCTGATGGCGCATGTCTACAGCCATCTGTACTCGCTGTCCGTCACCGGGCTGCGCTACTTCACCGTGTACGGCCCCTGGGGCCGGCCAGACATGTCGCCGATGCTGTTCTCGAAGGCCATCCTGGAGGGCCGGCCGATCCAGGTCTTCAACCACGGCGACATGCAGCGCGATTTCACCTACATCGACGACATCGTCGAGGGGACGATCCGCGTGCTCGACCGCCCTTCCCGCTACGCCGTCTACAACATCGGCAACCATCAGCCGGTCGAGCTGCTCGATTACATCGCGGCGCTCGGCCGCGCGCTCGGGAAAGAGCCGCGGCTCGAAATGCAGCCCATGCAGCCGGGCGACGTCAAAGCGACCTACGCCGACACGAGCGCGCTGCAAAAGGCCGTGGGCTTCGCCCCCTCCACCCCGCTCGGCGTCGGCCTGGAGCGCTTCGCGCAATGGTTCCGCCAGTATTACGGATAGGCTTCTGGCAGCCGGTCTACGACGCCGTCGAGCTTGTCCTGCGGGAAGGCCGGCCCTGCCTGGTGTGCATCGCCGGCAATGCCGGCTCGGGCAAGTCCACGCTGGGAAAGCTGCTGCGCAAGGGCGGGATGGGGCGCATCCCTGCGCGCAGGATCCTGGTCATCGACGACGGCGTGGCGAGCGTTTCCCTTCTCGGCGTGTTCCGCCGCCGGGTGAAATTCCCCTCCCGGCAGAAGGACTTTCTTCGGCCCTTCGCGCCCTTTTTCAAGGGCAAGCAGCTGATCGTGTTCGTCACCGCCCAACCGACGGACCGCCTGGATGAGTGCGATATCCTTGTCACGGTGAGCTGCACAGACGAAGTCCGGCTTGGACAGCTGCGGCGACGCAATGCCGACGCCGACAAGCGGATATCCGACACCGCGGGCTACCGGTTGGTGAAACCGAAGGCGCGCGCGGAATTCGAGATCGAGAACGATGGCAAAGTCTTTGCCTTGCGCTCCGGGTAAGCTGGCTCTCGCCCTGGTGATGTGCGCCGCGGGCTGCGCCGTCATCGAGCAGGACTATCCGGCCACCTGGGATCCGCTCCTGCAGCCCGCCACAGCCGATTGCGCGCGCTTCGCCGGCAGCTACGCAGACCGGGGCGAAGCCGCCGGAACCAGCGGCGAGCCTTCCCTGACTTACGGGCTGTTCGGGCATCACAGCGCCTGGAAAGACGTGCGGCGGGTGGAGCTGGCATTGCCGCAGGACGGCGTGCTCGAGATCACCGCCTGGGCTGCGGACAAGCCACTTTTCAAGCGCACGCTCACTACCGAGGCGGGCGATTTCCAGTGCAAAAACGGCCAGCTGGTCGTGCACAGCAAGCGCTGGGTGGCGAGCGACCTCGTGTCCGGCCGCGAAAGCGTGACCATCGAGTTCAACCGGGGGGACGGCAAGCTCGTCGCCCACGTCAAAGAAAGGACCTACGGCACGATCTTCGCCGTGGTGCCGATCGCCGGCACGGCGGAGCACTGGTACCGCTTCGCCCGCATCAA
>CAZJJC010000445.1:0-17922 GCA_964546195.1 uncultured Enterobacteriaceae bacterium
GATCGAACGCCTTGTCGTACTCGCGCGAAAAAATGGTCCTGATCACGCGCGCGACATGCGCGGGGCTGGCATTCATTTCCCTCGGATCGAGGAGCGGCCGGATGCTCTGCGCCCACAGGTTGTCGTTCGCGCCGTCCCAGCCGAACCAGCGCGCGAAGCGCACGGTGAGCACGCTCTGCGTGTTGCGGTCGACCTCCTGCAGGCCGAGGGCGCGCGGCCGGCCGTCCTGGAACGCGCGATGCGGCACGTGGCAGGTGGCGCACAGCACCGAGCCGTTGCCGGAGAGGCGCGGCTCGAAGAACAGCCGGTCGCCGAAGGCCACCGCTTCGAGCTTGCCGGAGACGCGGTTGCTCGGGTCGCGCGCAAGCGGCGGCGGCCAGGGGCCGTGCTGCAGGATGCGGGCGATCTCGCCGGGTTCGAAATCGATCAGGCTTCCGAGAACGAAGCTCGATGCCAGCCGGTCGCGCGTTGCGCCGCTGCTCAACTCGAAGACCAGCTCCCAGCGGCCGGGCATGTGCAGCATCAGCCCCTCGGCGCGCCAGCGGCCGGGCGCGAGCGCCTTGACCCCGGGCGCGTAGTTCATGCCGTGGCGGTGCTCCGGCATGTGCGCGTCGACCTTCAGGCTCTCGGGTGCCGGATGGCCGGGCTTGGCGCACACCGCGATCTCCAGCGTGAAGTGCCTGGCTACGGCAAGCCCTTCGGCTTTATACGAGAGAACGTAGCGCGCTGATTCCAGCCTCGTGCCCTCGATGGAGGGCACGCAGGCGCAAACCGGCAAGGCGGTCAGTGCGACTGCAGCAGCGAGCCAAAAACGGTTTCGCCGTTTTTCCACGCGATGCGCTCCGCAACGTCCCGCGGCAGGTCGGAGAGCCACTGGCGCGACCACTCGGCATGCCCGGGGATGTAATGCCAGCGCTCCGGCGTATAGCTGTCGGTGCCGACCATGAAGCGCTCCGGAAACTCGAGGAACGCCGTGCGCCACGCGGGATCGACCTTGCCGCCCGAGGCGTGGTCGGTGCGAAAGGCGAGGTCGCACCACAGGTTGCGGTATTTGCGCAGCATCTCGGCCACGCGCTCGGGCCGCTCGAAGCCGGCGTGCGCCCACAGGATGCGCGCCTGCGGCCACTGCTTGAACAGCCGCTCGATCGCGTCGGCGTCGGAATGCGCGTGCAGGAAAAGCCTGTGCCGGCGCGCCAGCTCGACCATGCGGCGCGGCACCGGAAGATCGGCGTCGGCGCCGTAGAGATGGAACTCGCCGATGCCGACGTATTTATGCCTCTTCAGCCGGTCTTCCAGATAGGCAATGACGCTGTCGTCGCGAAACCAGGTGCCGATCTCGCCGCGGCTGCGGTAAGGGCGCAGCTCGGGAATCACCAGGTCGGGCGCCGCGCGGTAGAGCCGCTGCTGGCCTTCGTCGCCCGAGCTCGAGATGAGCGCCCGTCTCACGCCGGCCTTGCGCATGATGTCGATCGCCTGCTCGACCGGCACCGTCTCCCACGCATCGTGGCTGTAGTGCAGGTGCGCGTCGAAAATCGGCAGCACCTGGGAGCTTGCGGAGGAAGCCAGCGCCATCAGCAGCGTTGCGAGCAGCGCGCGCATGCCGTGAGTCTACAATAAGGAAAATGAATGTCGCGCCGCCGAAGAACCTCGGCGAGCTTTTCGCGGGCTTTCTCTGGATCGGCGCCCGGTCGTTCGGCGGGGTGCTGCCCTGGGCCTACCGCACGATGGTGGAGGAGCGGCGCTGGATGACGCACGCCGACTTCACCGAGACGATCGGCCTGTGCCAGTTCCTGCCCGGGCCGAACATCGGCAACGCCTCGATCGTGCTCGGCAAGCGCTGGTTCGGGCTGGCGGGGTCGATCGTCGCCTTCCTCGGCCTGATGGCGCTGCCGTTCGTCTGGGTGCTGGGGCTGTTCATCCTCTACACCGACTTCTCCTCCAACGCCGTGCTGAGCTCGGTGGTCACCGGCGTCGGGGCGGCGGGCGCGGGCCTTTTCATCGGCACGGCGGCGAAGCTCGGCCGGCCGCTGGCGAAAAAGCCCGCGGCGCTGGTGCTCATCCTCGCCTGCTTCCTGTGCGTCGCGGTCGCGCGCATCTCGCTGCTCGCGGTCATTCCGGCCGGCTTGCTTCTCGCCCTTGTCCTTGCAAGAAAGGGCGGGCTCTGAATCTGCTCGAGCTCGCGCTGTATTTCGGCCTGCTCTCGATGATCTCAGTCGGCGGCATGCCCTCGGTGATGCCCGAGATGCAGCGCTACGTGGTCGACGTGAAGGGCTGGCTCACGCCCGGGGATTTCCTCCAGGCGTTCGCCGTGGGCCAGGCGGCGCCCGGCCCGAACATCCTCATCGCCAGCCTCATCGGCTGGAAGGTCGCGGGGCTGGCCGGGGCGATCGTGGCGCTGCTTGCCATGTGCTTTCCCGCGGCCGTGATCGCCTGGTGGGTGGCCGAGCTGTGGGACCGCTTCAAGGACTCGCCGTGGCGCCTTGCGATGCAGAAGGCCATCGCGCCCATCGTCGTCGCCCTGATCCTGTCGGGCGGCGTGGTCATCGCCACGCCCGCCTCGCCCGACTGGCGCCTGTGGCTGATCGCCGGCGCGAGCGCCGCGGCGATGCTCGCCTCGAATCTCAATCCGCTATGGATGCTCGCCGGCGGCGGCCTGCTGGGAGCATTACTTCTCTGAAGACTGCGTGGGGTGGCCGTCGCGCTTCCACCAGTCCAGCCCGCCGATCAGCTCCTTGGTGCGAAAGCCGAGCTCGGCCATCCTGAGCGCGCCCTTGGTCGAGCCGTTGCAGCCGATGCCGTCGCAATAGGTCACGACGAGCGTGCGCTCCTTGTCGATCCCGGCGGTGGTTTCCTTGCTCATCGTGCGGTGCGGGAGGTTGATCGCGCCGGCGATATGCTCGCGCGCGAATGCCTGGCGCGAGCGCGCATCGATCACCGCGACCGGCTCGCCGGCTTCGCGCGCGACCTTCAAGTCCCAGGAGTCGATCTCGTAGGCCAGCTTGCGCCTGTAGTGCTCCAGTTGTTCGCTCATGACATGCGTAGCCTACCCGAGACTAGGACCGCGTTCTTGGAGGAAATTGCGCCGGTAGCGGCCCGGCGTAGTGCCATGCACGCGCAGGAACCAGCGGTTGAGGTGTCCCTGGTCGGCGTAGCCGCAGGCGGCCGCGACCTCGGCAAGCGGCATGCCGGCCGTGATCAGGCGCCGGGCCTTCGCCATCCTGCGCGCCTGCTGATAGCGATGCGGCGTGAGCCCGTAGGCGGCCGAAAACGAGCGCAGCAGCCGGGTGGGGGAAAGCGCGGCGAGCGCGCACAGGTCGCGAAGGCGCAGCGGCTCGCAGCACTGCGCGTCGATGCGCTCGCGCACGCGCTCCAGGCCCGCGGATGCCGGGGCGCCCGACTGCGACTGCTTAAGGTCGAGCAGCGTCTCCAACGCCGCGGCGAGCCCTTCCTCGATGCCGAGCTGCGTGCCGCAGTCGATGGCGTCGAAGAGCCGCAGCACGCGGCGCCGCGCCGGCGCGTCGCGCCTCGCCTGGCGCGCAAACGCGCGCTCACCCGCGACCAGCGCAGGATCGACATAGACCATGCGATACGACCATCCGCCCTCGCTCGCCGGAGCGCCGTCGTGCACCTCGCCGGGATTGAACATCGGCACCGTGCCCGGCTCGTAGAAATTGAGCGCGCGGCCCACCGTGCAGCGCTCCACCCCGCGCAGCACGATGCCGAAGGCATAGGTGTCGTGGAAGTGCCGGTCGTAGTGCAGGCGCAGATCGCGCGCCTCGAGCGTCTCCACGCCTGCGACGCCAGGGACCGCGCCATACCGGAAAATGGGGTCCGTCCCTGTTTTTCGATGGTTCACAGCTTAAGCAGCCTGCGCGCGTTGCCAGCCACGATGGCCTGCTTGGCTTCGGCGGCGAGGAGCGGATTGCCCATGACCACGTCGACCGGGCGCTCGTAGGCGATGGGGAAGCAGTAGTCGCTACCCATGACGACACGATCTGCGCCCACCACCCTCACGAGATAGTCGACGACGGAGTCCGCATAGCCGATCGTGTCGTAGTGGAAGCGGCGCAGGTAGTGGAGCGGCGCCTGCTTGATGTGCTTCAGATCCTGGCGCTTCTCCCAGCCGCGGTTGAGGCGGCCCACCAGCCAGGGAAAAGCGCCGCCGGCGTGCGGCAGCACGACCTCGAGCTTCGGGAAGCGGTCCAGCACGCCGCCAAAGATGAGGTGCGCCGCGGCAATGGCGCTTTCGAACGGATTGCCGAGCAGGTTGGAGAGGTAGAACTTTTTCAGCCGCTCCTCGCCGACGACGAAAACAGGGTGCAGGAACATCGGCAGGCCGAGTCCCTCGAGCGCTTCGTATACCGGAAGGAATGCCTCGTCCGAGAGCTCGCGCTCGAGGATCGCGGTCGCCAGGTAGACGCCGCGCACGCCCGGGAGCCTGGCCACGCGCTCGGCCTCGCGGCGCGCAAGATCCGGCGCGTGCATCGGCAGCGTGGCAAGGCCGACGAAGCGCCGGGGCGATTTCTCGTGCGCGCGCGCCACCTCGTCGTTGTACACGAGCGAAAGCCGGTTGCCGAGCTCGCGCCCGGCCCAGTAGACCATCGGCTGGGTGAGCGACAGCGCGTGCAGCGCGACGTTCTGCTCGTCCATCGCCTGCAGGCGCGCGTCGAGGTCGACGAAGCGCGGGCCGGCGGGCCCGGTCGTCAGGCTGCGGATGCTGAACTGCGGGCCGGCCTCGGTATCGCGCCATTCGAGGCCTTGCGCCGGGCCTTCCCTGCGCAGCAGCTCGAGGAAGGCGCGCGGATACCAGTGCGCGTGGACGTCGATGGCCTGCATTACAGCTTCAGTCCTGGATGCAGGCGAGGATGTTGCGCCCGGTGCGCTCGATGTGCGCTTCCATCGCGGCGCAGGCCGTGAGCGCGTCGCGGGCCAACGCAGCGTCTGCGAGGCTCTTGTGCTCGCCGGCAACTTCGACGTCGAAGGGGTGCGAGGAGAGGAACAGCTTGCGGTAACGGGCGAACTGGTCCTGCAGCTGCGCGCAGAACTGCAGCAGGAGCGGCGAGCCGCAGCCCCGGCTCAAGCTGTCATGGAACTGGCGGTGCCAGACTTCCCATTGCGCGACGTCGCGATCACGCCGGGCTTCGAGCTTGCTCAGGCGGTGGTGCGCGCCGAGCACCTCGGCTTCCCAGGCGTCGTCGCCGTTCTGGATCGAGGCGCGCAGCGCCATGCTCTCCAGCGCCTTGCGCATGCGGATGACGTCGCCCATCTCCGCGCGCGACACCGGCGCGACGCGGTAGCCGCGGCTCTCGTCGGTCTGGATCAGCCCCTCGGCCACCAGCCGCGACAGCGCCTCGCGCAGCGGGCTCCAGCTGACGTCGAACTCGGCTTTCAGCTCCTCCAGCCGGATCCTCTCCTGGGGGCGCCGCGCGCCGGACAGGATCTCGCTGCGCACGCGGTTGCAGATCGCCGCCGCCAGCGTTCCCGACTGGGCGAGATCCGCCTGGCTCACAGCTTCTTATGCGTGCCGTCGCAGAAGGGGAACTGGGCGCTGCGCTTGCAGCCGCACAGCCAGGCCGTCTGGTCCTTCTCTTGGGTCCACACCTTCGGCTTGATTCCCGGCACCTTCGAGCCCGTGTGCGAGCCGTCGCAGAACGGCTGCCATTTGGAAAGCCCGCACGCGCACCACGCGTAGCGATAGCCGCCGAGCAGCTCGACTTTGTAGGGGCCCTTTTGAGCGACGACTGGTTCTTCTGCGGTGGTAGGCACGCCCCCTCCCGTTTATCGGCTTGACTAACGTATTCCATTTTCATTATCGTTAGTTCGCTCGTCAAGGAGGAGGCCATGGCTGCTGCCGCGCAGGTCAACGCCGACCCGACGCAATGCGCCGTCGTCGACACGAACAGGATGCCGTGGGAGCCGACCGCACACGGCGGCCTATCGATCAAGGTGCTCGAACGGGTCAGCGATCCGGTAAAGGGCCGTGAAACCGCGCTCTTCAGGCTCGAGCCGAGCGCTACGCTGCCCGCCGAGACACTGCAGGAGCGCCAGGAGATCTTCGTGCTGGAAGGCAGCTTCTCCGATGGCCACGGCACTTATGGCCAGCACACCTGGATCTGGAACCCGCCGGGCTTCACGCAAACGCTCTCGTCCAAGGAAGGCTGCGTGTTCTACGCCAAGCGGCGCGTGCCCATCTACAAGGACGAGGCCAAGCGCGAGCGCAAGGTGATCGACGCGAAGACCGCGAAATGGCTCGAGTTTCCGCACCGCGGCGCGGACGTGCTGCATCTTCACAAGGACCCGAACGGCCTCGAGACCGGACGGATAGGCAACGTGCACACGCAGCGCAAGCTGCCCTCGCACGACCATTCGATCGGCGAGGAGACGTTCGTCATCAGGGGCTGCCTGAAGGACGAGTACGCCGCTTACACCACGGGCGTGTGGTTCCGTATGCCCTGCGGCGTGCCGCACGCGCCGTATACCGAGGACGAGCGCTGCATGATGCTGATCCGCGAGGGGGATCTGGTCTGGTAAGTTCTTAGGACTTCGAAGGTTACGAGGAGGAGGACCTCATGCTCAAAAGATTAAGCGGTGTGTTGCTGGCAGCGGCATTCACTGCTGCCCCGGCGCTTGCGGCCGACTTCACCATGAAGATCGGCTTCGCCACGATGAACGACGTCCAGCACCAGTGGGCCAACTGGTACAAGGAGGCGCTGGAAACGCGCAGCAAGGGCCGCATCGCGGTGAACCTCTTCCCGCGCAGCCAGCTCGGGCCGATCGCCAGCCAGATCGAAGGCCTGCAGCTCGGCACGGTGGAGGCTTTCACCACTCCGGCCGACTTTTTCGCCGGCATGGACCCGCGCTTCGGCACCTTCAGCATTCCGCTGCTGTTCAAGAACAGCGAGCACGCTGAGAAGGTGCTGCTCGACCCGTCGATGAACAAGGAGATCCTCGCCCTGGGCGCCGACAAGAGCATCCAGGTCGTTTCGGTGTACACGTACGCGCCGGCGCACTACTTCGGCAAGCAGCCGATCCGCAGCCTGGCCGACTTCAAGGGCAAGAAGCTGCGAGTGAACGCCACTGCCGCCGAGCGCGCCAAGATGCGCCAGTTCGGCGCCTCCGCGGTGCCGATGGATCTCTCCGAGGTGGTTCCCGGCATCCAGCAGGGAGTGATCGACGGCACGATGAGCGCCGCGGCGGTCTATGTGAACCTCAAGTTCGGCGACATCGGCAAGGTGCTCACCGAGGTCAACGACACCATGATCGTTTCGGTCGGCGTGCTGAGCCGGCCCTGGCTCGCGAAGCTGCCCTCCGAGCTGCGCGCGCTGGTGATCGAGGAAGGCCACAAGCTGCAGGCGCGCATCAATCCGCACTCGCGCGTGCTCGACCAAGGCATGGTCAAGCGCTGGCGCGACGCGGGCGGCGAGCTGGTCAAGCTTCCCGCCGCCGACCAGGCGCGCGTGCAGCAACTGCTCGCCGGCGTGGGCGAAGAGGTGACCAAGGACAACCCGAACGCCAGCGCCTTCTACAAGCGCCTGGTCGCCACCGGCAAGAAGTATTGATTTGATGCGTTTGCTGTTCGTCAGGCTGCCCCGTCTGCTCATGGGCAGCCTGATGCTGGCAGGCGTCGCCATCTGCTTCGCCAACGTGGTGAGTCGCTACCTCTTCGGCCACGCCTTCTTCTGGGCCGAGGAGGTGATGGTGTTTCTGGCGATCTGGGGCGTGTTCATCGGGGTGGCCGCGGCGGCCTACGACCGGGCGCATCTCAACATGGACCTTTTCTCGCAGAGCTTCAAAGGACGCGCGGCGACGGCGCTGAACGCCGCCATGGCGGCCACCCTGCTTGGCTGCTGCCTCTTCATGCTGCTGCAGTCCTGGCAGGTGGTATCGCTCTTCTACCAGGGCGGGGTGGTGAGCGTCTCGGCCGGCGTGCCGAAGTGGATCGCGCACGCCGCGCTGCCCGTCGGATTTGCGCTCACCGCGCTCGCGGTGCTGGTCCGCCTGCGCCTTTACCTCGCCGGCAAGCCCTGAAGCGCGCGCCATGGGCTGGGTGATGGCGCTCCTGCCCGTGGCGCTGCTGGTAGCGGGCTTTCCGTTCTTCCTCGTGCTGCTGGCAACCGTCACGGTCGTGCTGCTGTTCTTCGCCGGCGTGCCGGCCACCGCGGCGCATCAGGTGATGTTCGGCGCGCTCGACAAGTACGCGCTGCTCGCCGTGCCGTTTTTCATCTTCGCCGGCGATCTCCTCAGCCGCGGCGGCGTATCGGTACGCCTGGTGCGCTGGGTGCAGTCGATCATCGGCCGCGTGCGCGGCAGCCTGCCGTTCACCTCGCTCGGCACCGCCGTGGTATTCAGCGCGATCTCGGGGTCGACCGCGGCCACCGTGGCCGCGGTTGGCAGCCTAACCTACAGGCGCCTGCGCGAGGCGGGCTACAGCGAGCGCTTCTCGTGCGGCTTGCTCATCGGCGCGGGCGCGATCGACAACCTGATCCCGCCATCGGTGGGCTTCATCCTCTACGGCATCGCTTCGGATACCTCGATCGTGCGCCTGTTCACGGCGGGCATATTGCCCGGCCTGATGCTGGCGGCGTTCTATTCGCTGTATGTCTATCGCCATGCGGTGCGCAAGGGCGACCGCGGCGGGCCGCCGTTCAGCCGGCGCGAGTTCCTCGCCGCGAGCAAGGACGGCATCTGGGCGATCGCCGCGCCCGTCGCCGTGCTCGGCGGCATCTACACCGGCGTGTTCTCGCCGACCGAGGCCGCCGGCGTGGCCTGTGTGTACGCCATCCTGGTGTCGGCCTTCATCTACCGCGAGGCGCGCGCACGCGACGTGTTCGATTCCGCCGCTCGTTCCATGTACCTTACAGCCCAGGTGTTCATCATCCTCGCCTGCGCGGGGGTGTACTCGTGGCTGCTCACGGTGTCCGGTGCCGGGCCGGCGCTGATCGGCGCCGTCACCGACCTGCAGCTGCCCAGCTGGACGCTGCTCCTCGCAATCAACGTCCTGCTGCTGGTGCTGGGCATGGTGCTCGACACGGTGTCGGCCATCCTGGTGCTCACGCCGCTGCTCGCGCCGATCGCCGACGCCGCGGGCATCGACCCGGTGCACTTCGGGGTGATCGTGATCATGAACCTGAGCATCGGCACCTTCACGCCGCCGTTCGGCCTCAACATCTTCGTCGGCCAGGCGGTGTTCAAGGCGCCGCTGTCGAGCATCTACCCGGGCCTCGTGCCCTTCATCGTGGCCGCGATCGGCGCGCTCATGGTGGTGACCTACATCCCGCAGCTGTCGCTGTTTCTTCTCAGATTCCTCTAGAGGCGGTTCCACACCTGCCGCTCGCGCGAGGCAAGCAGCGGCACCGCCTCGGCGAGGTACTTCTTGAAATGCGCCGTCTGCTGGTGCGCCTCGAACGCCTTCTCGTCGTCGTAGATTTCGTACAGCATCACCCGGGTGCGGTCCTTCGGATCCACCAACACGTCGAAATGCCGGCACCCCGGCTCCTTGCGCGCCTCGCGCGCATTCTCGAGCGCCTTCCTGATCCAGGCATCGACATTTTCCGGCTTGATGCGGATAGTGACCGACAGCACGAACATGCGTCTCTCCTCGTCGAGGCAGCGAGGCGATTTTGCTATACTTTCGCCCCTTCGCGCCCGTAGCTCAGTTGGATAGAGTACCTGGCTACGAACCAGGGGGTCGTGGGTTCAAATCCTGCCGGGCGCGCCAATTCCTTCAAGCACTTAGTCGAGTCCCCCTAGACCCTTAGCGTCTAGTGGGGACTTTTCTGCCGCGCGCAGCCGGCACCGCTGCTACGTGCAAAAAACCGAAATAAGCCGGCGGCACCGATTCATCCTCGCGGCAACCCGGCGATCTCAAGGCCATCCCCGAGGCGGGACATGAACGCTGGAGTAAAGGGCCAAGCCTGTCTAGCCTCCGAGATTGTCAGATCGGGGTCCTTCCGCATCAGCCGGCGGCCCATCCGGCGGGCTTCCGCTCGCGCGCCCATCAGAGCGGCCGCGCCTACCGCAATTCTTTCCGCCCAGAAGGATTCCGGACAAGCCTCCACTCCGCTCCGTACCCACTGTACCGCCCGATCGTAGCGCTCGGCGGCGAAGTAGGCGCAACCCATTCCGATGAATCCGAGGTGCCGCAGCGGTTCGAACGGCATTAGATGAAGAGCGGTTTTCAATTCACGGATCGCACTATCGCTATCCCCGAAGTAGGCAGACATCCATCCGCGACGAATCCACGCATACGCCAACCATGGATCGAGCGCCAACGCACGTTCGAGCCGCCGATCGGCTTCTTTGAGCCGATGCAATAGTACGAGAGCGCCGCTGCTCAGCGTCAGAGTCAAGGCATCGTGCGGGGCGAGATCATAAGCCTCCTCGGCGAGCCGGTAGGCCCTCTCTCGATCGACATCGGGAGTCGAGCTGAAACGGTGGGCCGCGCGCTGCCCCCAACACCAGGCGGCAATCGCCTTCGGCAATCCGTAGGCGGGAGCCAGCTCTTGGGGGCGGCAGAGCTTTTCGAGAGCCGCGTTGCATTGCTTCGGTGCGACGGCGAAGGCAAATGGCAAGGCGCTCAATGTCAATCGGAGCGCTTCATCGATGTTCGGGTCGGCGTCGTCTCTCGACGAGCTTCTCGTGCGCTGGATGGTCGTCGACGGGAGCTCTCCGAAAGCTTTCCGATACTGGGCTGCGAACCGACCCAACTGGCTGAAGCCGCTGGCAAGCGCAATGGCCGTGACGGTGGCCTGTGGACCGTGGTGGAGCAGCTCTCGACGCGCGCGCGCGAGCCGCATCCGGCGCACCCAGCCGAGCGGCGTCGTGCCGAGAAACATCTTGAAGTGCGTCTCAAGCGTCCGTGGACGGACGCCGCCGACCTGAGCAAGCACTTCGAGCTGGATCGGCTCGGACAGATGGCCGCGGAGCCAGCCAAGAGCGCGTACCAAGTCCGCAGGCAGCGCCGACGAGGCATCTCGAGCCTGCGTCGGGTCACGATGCGTCTTGGAGATCGGTTTAGGCATCGGCATCGCAGGCGTCCCTCGGCACCAGGGGGTCTGAGCCACCTCACACCATAGCTTATTCCCGGCGGCCCGTGCATACCGGTGCGGAAAATGCATAGCCGGTATCAGGCGATCGGCACAGACTCCGACGCGCTCGGCCGCATTTTGATGTCAACCAGGAGCTGGATCATCATGATCAAGATGTCACTTACGTCATTCGCCATCGCCGCCATGGCAGCGGCCGGCGTTTCACTTGCCCCGTCGGCCTTCGGGCACGAGGACGACAAAAAGCTCGGCGAGGTGCACTTCGAGACATCGTGCACGCCGGAAGCGCAGAAGCTCTTCAACCGCGGAATGCTCTACCAGCACTCGTTCTGGTACCGCGCCTCGCAAAAGGTTTTCGAGGAGGTATTGCAGGCCGATCCGGCGTGCGGCATCGCCTATTGGGGCATTGCGCTGAGCCTGCTGTGGAATCCCCATATCCCGGCGCCTGCGAAGAATCTCGCCGAGGGCGCAGCCGTGCTGGCGAAGGCAAAGAGCGTCGGCGCCAAGACCCAGCGCGAGCGCGACTACCTCGGTGCACTCGGCGTCATGTACGCCGACTACGACAAGGTCGATCACCGTGCGCGCGTACAAGCCTATGCCAGGGCCATGGAGCAGTTGGCGCAGCGCTATCCAAAGGACGATGAGGCACAGATCTACTATGCGCTGGCGCTCAACACCTCGGCTTCGCCGGCCGACAAGACCTACGCCAACCAGCTTAAAGGTGCGGCAGTCTTGGAGCCGATCGCAAAACGCCAGCCGCAACATCCGGGCGTGGCGCACTATTTGATTCATCTCTACGACGCTCCGTCCATTGCGGAGAAGGGTCTTGACGCGGCCCGCCACTATTCCAAGATCGCTCCCGCGGCGGCGCACGCTCAGCACATGCCGTCACACATCTTCACGCGCGTCGGTTATTGGAAGGAGTCGATTGCCTCCAATATCGAATCTGCGCGTGTCGCGGAGGCAGACAAGGAGGGCCATGATGAGCTGCACGCTATGGATTACCTGGTCTATGCCTATTTGCAGCTTGGGCAGGACAAGAAAGCCGGCGCCGTTATCGACCATATGAATACGGTCACCGGCTTCACCGAGACTTTCATTCCGGGGCCATACGCGCTTGCTGCTTCGCCGGCGCGCTACGCGGTCGAACGCGGCGACTGGAAGGCCGCGGCGGCGCTTCAGGTCCGTCCCAGCCCGCTGGCGCAGGTGCAGGCGATCACGTACTTTGCGCGTGCGCTTGGCGGCGCTCGTTCGGGGGATCCAGCGGCCGCCAAAGCGGACATCGCCAAGCTCGCCGATTTGCGAGACAAGTTGCGCGAAGCCAAGGACGCCTATTGGTCCGAGCAGGTCGATATTCAGTGGAAGGTTGCGACCGCGTGGGTGCTCTACGCCCAAGGCAAGTACGACGACGCGCTGAAAGCCATGAGTGCGGCGGCCGATGCCGAAGACAGGACCGAGAAGCATCCCGTGACGCCGGGCGTGCCCAAGCCCGCGCGCGAGCTCTATGGCGCCATGCTGCTCGAGCGTGGAATGGCCAGCGATGCGCTCGTTGCATTCGAAAAGACCCTGAAGAAGGAACCCAACCGGCTAGGCGCCTACGTCGGCGCGGCAAAGGCGGCCGAAAAGTCCGGCGATTCGGCCAAGGCCACGGAGTATTTTGGCAAGGTCGTCGCGATCGCCGATGGTGCCGACAAGGCCCGGACCGAGGTTCACGACGCGCGCGTGTTCTTGGCGAAAAAGCCATGAGGGGCGGCGAGCTAATCCCAAGGGACTTTTGCAGGGACTCGACAGTGCAAGCTCACGGCCACTATTGCATTATCAGTCGGGCGCGAGGCGCCGCTGCGGAAGCTCCGCCGAGCGCGCATGCGCGATGCAGAACGCGCCGACCCAGTCCTCCAGCAGGCGCGCGGTGGCGAGGGCGGCCTCGTTCGCCTGGTCCAGCCGGTCGCGCGCCGCTTCGGCATCGCGGCGCAGCCTTGCCTCGTCCACAGTGAGCAGGCGCCCCTCGCGCACCACGAAGCGGCCGCCCACCATCACCGCATCGATGGCCGTGCCGCTTTCGCCGTTCACGAGCTGCAGCAGGGCGTCGCGCAGCGGGACGTAGTTGATGTGGGCGAGGTCGAGGAACACCAGGTCGGCGAACGCCCCGGGCGCGATGGTGCCCAGCTTGCCCGCAAAGCCGAGCACGCGTGCGCTTCCCTCGGTCGCCAGACGAAAGGCTTCCTCTGCCGAGAGCCACTGGGAATACTCCGGCCCGCGCAGGCGCGAAAGGTAGGCCGCGAGGCGCGCCGCCTCGAACATGTTCTGCGTATCCGAGGTGGCCACCGCGTCGGTGCCGATGCCGACCGCAAGCCCCCGGTCGAGCATGGCGCGCACGGCGGCGAGCCCGGAGCCGAGCCGCAGATTGCTGAGCGGATTGTGCGCTACCGCGCCGCCCTTGCCGGCGATGCGCGCCATGTCGCCGTGGTCGAGCCAGATGGCGTGCGCGGCGCTGAAGCGCTCGTTCAGCAGGCCCAGCGCGTCCAGGTGCGCGGTGAGGCTGCGGCCATAGCGCCGCAGCGCGACGGCGGCCTGCGCGGCCGACTCCGCCAAGTGCGTCTGCAGGCCGATCTCGAACTCGCGGGACAGGTCGCGGCAACCCGCGAGGAACTCATCGGAGCAGTGCAGCGGGATCGTGGGCCCCAGGGCGGGGCGCACGAAGTCGCGGTCGAACGACCAGCTCTGGAGAATCGCGCGGCACGCCTTGAGGCTCTCGGCATAGGGCGCGGCTGCCGCGCGCTGCGCCGTGGCGCGCAGCGATTCGGGCAGCGCCTCCACCAGCCCGGGATAGGCCTGGTAGAGGGTCTGGTCGGCCATCATCGGCGCGATCACCGCACGCATGCCGACATCGCGGTAGGCGCGCGCAACGGCATCGACGCCCTCGATGGACGGCACGGGATACTCCACGAAGAGGTCGTAGGCCGCGGTGCAGCCCTTGCGCACCATGTCGACCGCACTCAGCTTCGCGCTCAGGTACTTGTCCTCCAGGGTGCGCGAGCCGTTCAACGCGCCGCTTCCCGTCAGGAACACTTCGAGCGGCTGCCGGTCGGCGACCGCGCCTTTCGCAAGCCCGCCATGGGCATGGGTGTGGGAGTTGACGAGGCCGGGGATGACGAGCCGATCGGCGGCATCGACCGGCTCGGCGTCTGCCGGTGCGGCCATTCCGGCCGGACCCACCTCGCGGACGCGCCCGTCCTCGATCAGGATATCGAGCGGCATGCCGCGCGCCGCGCCGGCGCCCAGCACCAGGCCGTTGCGGATCACGGTAAATCGTCGATCGCTCATCGCCTGCTTCCTTCCGTCATGTGGCGCCCGATCGCCTCCGCGGCTGCGCGGGCGCGGTCGGTCTCGTACACGATACGCCCTTCGAGCATGACCACGATGCGGTCGGCGAGCTCGAGCAGCTCGTCCAGGTCTTCGCTCACCAGCAGCACCGCCGCGCCGCGATTGCGCGCCTCGAGGATCTTTCCGCGGATCTCGCGGGTCGCGGCGAAGTCCAGGCCGAGGCAGGGGTTCTGCGCCACGAGGAGCTGCACGTTGCCGGAAAGCTCGCGCGCAAGCACCGCGCGCTGCACGTTGCCGCCAGAAAGCGTATCGATGCGGGCGTGCGGCCCGGCGCAGCGGATGCGGAACGCTTCGATCAGGCTGCGCGCGCGCACCTCGATCGCCTTGAAATCGACGCGCCCGCCCGCGCGCGCGAACGGGGCATGGTCGAAGTCACGCAACGCCAGGTTCTGCGCCACCGACATCGATCGAACGCAGCTCGAGGCAAGCGGCTCCTCGGCGAGCAGGAACACGCCGCGCGAGCGCATCTCGGCGCGGGTGCGCCCGTAAGGCCGGCCCGCGACGGCGATTGCGCCGCTTTCGGGCTCGCGCTGCCCGGCAATCGTCTCAACCAGCTCCCGCTGTCCGTTGCCCGAGACGCCCGCGACGCCGACGATCTCGCCGCGCGCAACGTGCAGCGTCAGATCTCGCACCGCGGCCACGCCGCGGTCGTTCAGCGCGTTCAGCCCGCGCAGCTCGAAGTAGCGCTCGCCGGCGCCCGCGCCGCCGCGCTGGGCGGCCGCGGGCAGCGGGCGCTCGCCGAACGTCATGCGCACCAGCGCTTCGCTGTCCAGCGCGGCGACGCTGCCGCCGCCCGCGTTGCGCCCGCCCCGCAGCACGGTCACCTCGCGCGCGTAGGCGCGCACCTCGCGGAACTTGTGCGTGATCAGCACCACCGTGAGACCGCCTGCATCGGCGAGCCTGCGGGCATGGCCGAGCACTTCGTCGGCCTCCTGCGGCGTGAGCACGCTGGTGGGCTCGTCGAGGATGAGGACGCGGGCGCCGAGATAGAGCTGCTTCAGGATCTCGAGCTTCTGCTTCTCGCCTGCCGCCAGCGCCACCGCCGGCGCCTCCGGATCCAGGGTGAACGGCATGCGCGCGAGGAAGGCATCGATGCCTCTGCGCTCGGCGCGCCAGTCGATGACCTGCGGCAGGTCCGGCCGGGCGAGCACCAGGTTCTCGGCCACGGTCATGCTCGGCACCAGGGTGAAATGCTGGTAGACCATGCCCAGGCCGAGCGCGTGCGCGGCTTTCGGATCTGCAATGGCCTGTGCCTTGCCGTCGATGCGCAAGGTGCCCGAGTCGACGGCGTGGAATCCCATGAGGCATTTGACGAGCGTGCTCTTGCCAGCGCCGTTTTCGCCGAGCAGGGCATGAAAGCTGCCGGGCTCGAAGCGCACCGAGACCCCGTCCAGCGCCTGCACGGCGCCGAAGCGCTTGGAGAGGTCGATCGCCTCGATGAGCGGGGGCGGGCGCGGCGTCATCGGCTCAGCGATTGATGGACAGCTCGCCGGGCGCGCCAGCGAGGCGATGGCGGCGCGAGGAGCTTGCGATGAGCAGTGCGAGCGTCAGCACGTAGGGTGCGGCGCCGGTCAGATAGTAGTAGCCCGTCACGCCGACGGTCTGCAGCGCGGGGCCGAGCGCGGAGGCGCCGCCGAAAACGAGCGACACCCAGACGCAATGCACCGGGTGCCAGCGGGCGAAGATGACGAGCGCAACCGCCATCAGCCCCTGTCCGCTCGACAGGCCCTCGGCCCAGGTCCCGGGATAGGAGAGCGACAGGAAAGCGCCGGCCACGCCGGCGAACACGCCGCCGAGCGTGGTGGCGAGCGTGCGCGTCAGGTTCACCGGATAGCCCGCCGTTCGCGCGGCTTCCGCGTTGTCGCCGACCGCGCGCACGATCAGGCCCCAGCGGGTGTTCGGCAGGGCCCAGTGCATGGCGAAGGCGAGGGCGATGCCGATGAAAAAAAGCGGGCTCACCTCCAGCGCCGCGCGGATCGCCGGCGCATCGCTGAAACCGCCGAGCGCGAGGGTCGGCAGCCGCGGCGCCTGCGGCTGCACGAACGGCGTGCCCAGGAAGAACGCGAGGCCGGTGCCGAAGATGAAAAGCGCGATGCCCACCGCGATATCGTTGACCCGCGGCAGGTTGCTCACCGCCGCGTGCAGCAGCCCGAGCAGGGCGCCCGAGGCGGCGGCCGCCAGCACGCCGAGCCAGGGCGAGCCGGTCAGGTAGGAAGCGCCGTAGCCGCTCATCGCTCCCATGAGCAAGGTGCCCTCGAGGCCGAGGTTGACCCGCCCGCTCTTCTCGGTGAGCGTCTCGCCCAGGCTGACGAAGAGATAGGGCGTGGAAACGCGTATGGCGCCGCCAACCACGGCGAGTGCCACGCCCCACCAGCCGAGCTCGCTCCCGGTCATGCGCCCGCTCCGGCTACCCGGAACACGCGCAGCCTGCCGTATAGCGCGTTGGAGCCCAGCACGCAAAGGAAAATCATGCCCTGCAGGACCTGCGTGGCCGCATCCGGCATGTCGAAGCGCCGCTGCATCAGGCCGCCGCTCGCGGAAATGCCGCCGACCAGGAAGGCGAAAAAGACAATCGCCAGCGGGTTCTGCCGCGCGAGGAAGGCCACCAGGATCCCCGCATAGCCGAAGCCGACGACGAGCGAGCTGCTCGCCGCGCCGTGCACCGCAACGATCTCGACCGCTCCCGCCAGCCCGGCGGCGGCGCCTCCGAGCGCGCAGGCGAGGAGCGTCAGGCGCCCGATCGGCAGCCCGACGAGCTGCGCGGCGCGCGCGTTGCCGCCGAGCACCGCGATGGCGAAGCCGGGCACCGAGTACCTGAGCAGAACGTAGGCGGCAAGGCAGGCGAGCACGCCGAGCGCGAGGCCCCAATGCACGCCTATGCCCGGGATCGCGTCGACCATGTAGGCTTGCGGGATCGACCAGCTCGTGACCTTGAGCGAGACGGCGTGGTCGCGGATCGGCCCGCTGACGAGATGGTTCAACAGGGCGATGGCGATGTAGTTGAGCAGCAGCGTCGAGATCGTCTCGTTCACCCCGCGCAGGTGCTTCAGTGCGCCGGCCATGGCGATCCACGCGCCCCCGCCGGCGGCGCCGGCCGCGCACACCAGCACCGTGCCCATGGCGGCAGGCAGCCCGGCGGCGGCGACGCCGGCGAGCACCGCGCAAACGCCCCCGGCAACCAGCGCCCCCTCGCCGCCGATGACGAGCAGGCCGGCACGCGCGGGAATCGCCACGCACAGCGCCGTGAGCATGAGCGGCGCGGCCTGCGTGAGCGTGGCCTGCAGCGAAAACGACGTGCCGAAGCCGCCGAGCCAAAGTACCGCATAGACTTCCAGCGGGTTCAGGCGATTGGCCAGCAGAAACAGGCCGAACAGCGCGAAGGCGAGCGCCAGCGCGCCCGCCGTGATGAGCGCGGTTTCCGCGCGCGCCCGCATCAGCGGGCGAGGCCGGTCTTCCCGATCGCTCCCTCGACGAGGAACTTCACGCCGAGCTT
>CAZJJC010000446.1:0-4947 GCA_964546195.1 uncultured Enterobacteriaceae bacterium
GACGCCATGAAGGGCGGCGCCTTCGACGCCGCCTTTCTCGCCGTCGGCGCGCACATCGCCAAGCGCGCCTACATCCCGGCGGGCAGCGCGGCGAAGGTTCTCGATGCCCTGTCGGTGCTGCGCTCGATGGAAGGCGAGGAACAGCCGCTGCTCGGCCGGCGCGTGGTGGTCTACGGCGGCGGCAATACCGCGATCGACGTCGCGCGCACCGCCAAGCGCCTCGGCGCCGAGGACGCAATCATCGTCTACCGCCGCACGCGCGAGCGCATGCCGGCGCACGATTCCGAAGTCGAGGAGGCGCTGCAGGAAGGCGTGCTGATCAAGTGGCTGTCCACCATCAAGCAGGCCGCCGAGTCCTCGATCACCGTGGAGAAGATGGTGCTCGACGCCAAGGGAAATCCGCAGCCGACCGGCGAGCTGGAGACGCTCGCCGCCGACTCGGTGGTGCTCGCCCTCGGGCAGGACGTCGACCTGTCGCTGCTCGAAGGTGTTCCTGGTCTGCAGATGCGCGACGGCACCGTGCAGGTCGCGGACAATATGATGACGGGCCACGCCGGCATCTTCGCCGGGGGCGACATGGTGCCCGCCGAGCGTACCGTGACGGTGGCCGTCGGCCATGGCAAGAAGGCGGCGCGCCACATCGATGCCTGGCTGCGCGGCGCCGAGTACGCGGCGCCGCCCAAGCACGAGCCCGCGACCTTCGAGCGGCTCAACACGTGGTACTACTCGGACGCGCCGAAGACCGTGCGCCCGGTGCTCGACGGCGTGCGCCGCCAGTCCACCTTCGACGAAGTGGTGCGCGGTCTGGACGAGGGGAACGCGCTCTACGAAGCGCGCCGCTGCCTGTCCTGCGGCAACTGCTTCGAATGCGACAACTGCTACGGCGTGTGTCCGGACAACGCCGTGATCAAGCTCGGGCCGGGCAAGCGGTTCCAGTTCAACTTCGACTATTGCAAGGGCTGCGGCATCTGCGCCGCGGAATGCCCCTGCGGGGCGATCAAGATGGTGCCGGAAGAGATCTGAAGCCTAGCGCGCCGCGGCCGCGGCATGGCGCTCGATGATGCGCTTGAGCGCCTCGGCGTCGGCGTCGATCACCTCGTAGCGCTGCGGCCGCTGCTCGAGGTCTTCGAATCCCGCCGGACGCGCGGGCTCGCGCCCGAGCGCCTCGCGTATCGTGTCCGCGAATTTAGCCGGCAGCGCCGTCTCCAGACAGACCAGGGGCGTAGCGGGATCGCGATGCGCGAGGCCCACCTTCACCCCGTCCGCGGTGTGAGGATCGATGACAACACCAAAGCGTGAGAACACGGTCTGGATGGTTTTCATTCGATCTGCATGCGTGCTGCGCCCGGAGACGAAGCCGGTCTGCGGCACCTGGCGGAAATACGCCGAATGCGCGAGGTCGAACTCGCCGTCCTGCTCGAGGCGCCGCCACAGCTCCTTCACGCGCGCGCCGTCCCGGCCGACCAGCTCGAACACGTAGCGCTCGAAGTTCGATGCCTTGGAGATGTCCATCGACGGGCTGGAAGTCTCCCTCAGCTTGCGGCGGATGCGGTAGCGGCCGGTGCGGAAAAACTCGTCGAGCACCGTGTTCTCGTTGGTCGCCACGATCAGGTGCTTGATGGGCAGGCCCATGCGGCGCGCCACGAAGCCGGCGTAGACGTTGCCGAAGTTGCCCGAGGGCACCGCGAACGACACCTGCTGCGAATCCTTCGTGGTCGCCGCGAAGTAGCCCTTGAAGTAGTACACCGCCTGCGCCGCCACGCGCGCCCAGTTGATGGAGTTCACCGCGCCGATGCGGTTGCGCGCCTTGAAGGCCGCGTCGGCGTTGACCTGCTTCACCAGGTCCTGGCAGTCGTCGAACACGCCCTTGACCGCCAGGTTGTGGATGTTCGCATCCTGCAGCGAGAACATCTGCGCGCGCTGAAAAGCGCTCATGCGCTTGTGCGGCGACAGCATGAACACGCGGATGCCCGCCCTGCCGCGCATCGCGTACTCGGCCGCCGAGCCGGTGTCGCCGGAGGTGGCCCCCAGAATGTTGAGGCTTTCGCGTTTCTGACGGAGGATCGTCTCGAAAAGATTCCCCAAAAGCTGCAGCGCGATGTCCTTGAACGCGAGCGTCGGGCCGTTGGCGAGGCCGAGCAGATGCACCCCGCGCTCGAGCGTCTTCAGCGGCGTCACCTCCTCGGCGCCGAAAACCCGCGGGTTGTAGGTGCGCTCTATGAGGGCCTCGAGCTCAGGCACGTCGTCCATGAACCTCGCGAGGATTGCCGTTGCAAGCGCCGGGTACTTCGCTCCCCGGAGCTTTTCGATCTCCAGCTTCGGAAAATGCTCGGGCACGTAGAGGCCGCCGTCGGGCGCGAGGCCCTCGAGCAGGATGTCGGAAAAGCGGCGCGGCGCCGAATTGCCGCGGGTGGAGACGTAATCCACTACAGCAGGGACTCGAGGCGAATGCGCATCACCTTGCCCAGGACGCTGGCGAGCTTCTCGATCTTCGCCGTCGCGCGGTCGACGTTCTTCTCCAGCGCGCGATGCGTGAGCAGCACGATGTCGACGCGGCTCTCGCCCTCGCCCGGCTCCTTCTGCACCATCGCGTCGATCGAGATCTCCGAGTCGGCCAGGATGCGCGTGATGTCGGCGAGCACCCCGGGCTTGTCGATCACGCGCATGCGCAGGTAGTAGGAGGTCTCGACCTCGCCGATCGGCAGCACGCGCGCCTTCGACAGCTGGTCGGGCTGGAAGGCAAGGTGCGGCACGCGGTGCTCCGGGTCGGCGGTGATGAGGCGCGTGACGTCGACCAGGTCGGCGACCACCGCGCTCGCGGTGGGCTGGCTGCCCGCCCCGGCGCCGTAGTACAGCGTGGCGCCGACCGCGTCGCCCTTCACCAGGATGGCGTTCATCACGCCTTCGACGTTGGCGATGAGGCGGCGCGCCGGCACCAGCGTGGGGTGCACCCTGAGCTCGATGCCTTTCTGCACCTTCTTGGTGATTCCCAGCAGCTTGATGCGATAGCCGAGCTCCTCGGCATACGCGATGTCGGCCCGCGTGAGCTTCTGGATGCCTTCCCTGAAGCATTTGTCGAGCTGCATGGGAATGCCGAAGGCAAGCGCCGCCAGGATGGTCAGCTTGTGCGCCGCGTCCACGCCCTCGATGTCGAACGCCGGGTCGGCCTCGGCATAGCCGCGCGCCTGCGCGTCCTTGAGCGCATCGGCAAACGCCAGCCCCTTGTCGCGCATCTCCGACAGGATGAAGTTGGAGGTGCCGTTGATGATGCCGGCGATCCACTCGATGCGGTTGGCGGTCAGGCCCTCGCGCAGCGCCTTGATGATCGGGATGCCGCCGGCCACCGCCGCCTCGAAGGCCACCATCACGCCCGCCTTCTGCGCGGCGGCGAAGATCTCGTTGCCGTGCGTGGCGAGCAGCGCCTTGTTCGCGGTGACCACGTGCTTGCCGTGCGCGATCGCCTCGAGCACCAGCTGCTTGGCGATGCCGGATCCGCCGATCAGCTCCACCACGATCTCGACCTCGTTGCCCCGCACCAGCTTGAACGCATCGGAAACCACCTGCGCCCTGCCCTTCACCACGGATCTTGCCTTCTTTACATCCTTATCCGCGACATGCGTGATGCGGATCGCGCGCCCGGCGCGGCGCCGGATCTCGTCGGCGTTGCGGTTCAGCACCTCCCAGGTGCCGCCGCCGACGGTGCCGATGCCCAGCAGGCCGACGCTAATGGGCTTCATGTCTCTCCAGCCGCATTTCCAGGTGCCGCTTCACGTCCGGCCATTCCGCCGCGAGCACGCTGTAGAGCACGCTGTCGCGCACCGTGCCGTCGCGCCGCGGCCAATGGTGGCGGATCACGCCGTCTTTCTTCGCCCCGAGCGCCTCGATGGCGCGCTGCGAGCTGAAATTGAAATTGTCGGTGCGCAGGCCGACGACCTTGCATCCCAGCGCTTCGAAGGCGTGCGCGAAGAGCAGCAGCTTGCAGGCCGTATTGACGTGGCTGCGCTGCACGCGCTTCGCGTACCAGGTCCAGCCGACCTCGACGCGGTCGGCCGCGGCGACGATGTCGTGGTAGCGCGTGCTGCCGACGATGGCGCCGCTTTGCAGCTCGCGCACCGCCCAGGGCAGCATGTGGCCGGCGTTCTGTCCCTCGAGCGCGGTCTCTATGTATTTGCGCGTCTCGTCCGGCGCCGGCACGGAGGTGAACCAAAGCTCCCAAAGCCGGCCGTCGGCTGCGGCCTTGGCGAGGTCTGCCTCGTGTCTGACTTCGAGAGCCTCCAAGCGGACCCCATGGCCCTCCAGCGTGACCGGCTTGGGCGCGATCACGCCGCGCCCCGGAGCAGGCCGTCCTTTCTGAACATGTCGCGGATGCCGCGCACCGCCTGGCGCAGGCGGTGCTCGTTCTCGATCAGCGCGATGCGCACGTGATCGTCGCCGTAGTCGCCGAAGCCGACGCCCGGCGACACCGCGATCTTGGCGCCGTCGAGCAGCCGCTTGGTGAACTCGATCGAGCCGAGGTCGGCATAGGCCTCCGGGATCTTCGCCCAGACGTACATCGAGGCCTTCGGCAGCTCGACCATCCAGCCGATGTCGTGCAGGCCCTTGACCATCACGTCCCTTCGCCTCTGGTAGGTCCGTCTTATCTCTTCCACGCAATCCTGCGGTCCCTCGAGCGCCACGATGGAGGCCACCTGGATCGGGGTGAAGCTGCCGTAGTCGTGGTAGCTCTTGATGCGCGCCAGCGCGTTCACCAGGTCGCGATTGCCGACCATGAAGCCGATGCGCCAGCCCGCCATGTTGTAGCTCTTCGACATGGTGAAGAACTCCACCGCGATGTCGCGCGCCCCCGGAACCTGCATGATCGAAGGCGCCTGGTAGCCGTCGAAGGTGATGTCGGCGTAAGCCAAGTCGTGCACGACGAGGATGTCATGCTGCTTTGCCAGTGAAATG
>CAZJJC010000447.1:0-3263 GCA_964546195.1 uncultured Enterobacteriaceae bacterium
TCGTTACCGAGCCTCCGGCAGCTCGATCTTCACCTCCAGCACATCGAGGTGCTGCTGGCGCTCGAGGTTCACCTTGATGTCCTTCGGGTCGATCTTGGTGTACTTGCAGATGACGTCGACCAGATCGCGCTGCAGCGACGAGAGGTAGCCGGCATGGCGCCTGCGGCCGGTGCGCTCGTGCGCCAGGATGATCTGCAGCCGCTCCTTGGCGACCTTGGCGCTGGTCTTCCTTTGGCCGAGCAGGAAAGAGAGGAAAGAGGCCATGGTGTCCTAGTTCCCGGCGAAGAGGCGCTTGAAGAAGCCGGGCTTGTATCCGTTGACGAAGCGCAGCGGCTTTTCTTCCCCGAGGAAGCGCTCGACCATGTCCTTGTAGGCCTCGGAGACGTCGGAGCCTTTCATGTGCACGGCCGGCACGCCCTGGTTGGAGGATTGCAGCACCGTCTCGGACTCGGGGATGACGCCGATCAGCTTGATCCGCAGGATGTCCTGGATGTCATCCAGGGACAGCATCTCGCCCTGGTGCACCCGCTGGGTGTTGTAGCGCGTGATCAGCAGGTGCTCCTTGATCGCCTCGCCGCCCTGCATGGCGCGCTTGGTCTTGCTGGCGAGCATGCCGAGGATGCGGTCCGAGTCGCGCACCGAGGAGACCTCCGGATTGGTGACGACGAGCGCCTCGTCGGCGAAGTGCATCGCCATCATGGCGCCGGTCTCGATGCCGGCGGGCGAATCGCAGACGATGTACTCGAAGCCCATGTCGCTCAAGCCCCCGAGCACCTTCTCGATGCCCTCCTTCGTGAGCGCCTCCTTGTCGCGGGTCTGCGAGGCGGCCAGCACCGAAAGCTTGTCGCACTGCTTGTCCTTGATGAGCGCCTGGTGAAGGTTCGCCTCGCCGTTGATGACGTTGACCAGGTCATACACCACGCGGCGCTCGCAGCCCATGATGAGGTCGAGGTTCCGCAGGCCCACGTCGAAGTCGATCACCGCGGTCTTGTGGCCGCGGAGGGCGAGCCCGCTGGCAAAGCTGGCGCTGGTCGTCGTCTTGCCCACGCCGCCCTTACCGGAAGTCACTACAACGATTCTTGCCATTTCCTCTCCCTTCGAAGAAGTTGTATTGCGCTTTTCATCACTTGAGGGGATCGAACACCAGCCGGTTCCCCTCGGAACCTGTTACCAGCCGCACCTGCGTCGGCTTGCCCCATACGGCCGCGAGAAGCGGCATTTCACCGGTCCGATACAGGCCGGCGATGGAAATCAGCTCCGCCTCCATGCTGAGCGCGAAGACCCGGGCATCGGCATTGCCGCGGGCGCCCGCGATGGCGCGGCCGCGCAGCGGCGCATACACATGGATGTGCCCGTCCGCGATCACTTCTGCGCCCGCGTTCACCATGGCGAGCATCACCAGGTCGCGGCCACGCGCGTACACCTGCTGGCCCGAGCGCAGCGGCTTGTCGATCACCAGAGCCCCGGTCGCTGCCGCGGCCTGTGCGGCGGCCTCGGCATTCGACCCGCTGGGCGCCGCAGTGCCGCTGCGCGCATCCGGCGCCGGTAAAAGGCCGGCCTCCACCGCGGCCTGCGCAGCGGCCGCCACCGCGGCCTGCGCAGCGGCCTCGGCATTGAAGCCGCCGGGCGCCGCAGAGCCGATGCGCGCTTCCGGCGCCGCAAAAAGGCCGGCCGCCAGTGCGGCCGCCGCCTGCTCCGCGCTTCCCCCGTGCACCGCAACGGGCGCAAGCCGGTATTTTTTGAGCAGCTCGAGTAGCGCCGGGAAGTCGACCGTCGGACGCTCGCCCTCGGGCGCCCCGGACTCGAGGCGCGACAGATCGATCACCATGGCGTCCTGATCGAAGAAATCCGGAATGTCGCCAAAGCGCGCCGCGAGATCGCGCGCCAATGTACCTAGATCGGGCGACTTCAGCACGAGAGCGACCAGCGGCAGTGTGGCGCTCTTGATCTCGAAAGTGTCGGGGGTAGTGGCCTGTACAGCGATGGTCATGGAACGGATGGCAGCGCCGCAGGAACGGGCCGCGGACGGTTCATCGAAAACGAGCCGCGTAGACAGCTGACTGGGGGGAAGCAACGAGGCATCGCCAGGGGGTCAGGGCTGGCGGCAGCACAACGAAGCCGAGGGGCTCCTTATTATTCTCTGCGACGCTTCGTTGACGGACCAAAACAGCTCAGCGTTGGTTTTAGTTGTTAGATGCCAGTTCGGACGCACGTAATTCTATACGTTTCGAAGTATGGCCGCTTGCCATGACCGGCGCTCGCCGCGCCAACGCCTCACACTACTCCCCGGCGTAGAGCCGCTCCCCGTGCGCAAGCTTGCGGGCCACAGTCGCGGTCTGGAGCTCACCGCGCTCGGTCGGCGAATGCGCGGCCAGGTACCGCGACAAAGCGACGAGGATCCGCCGCCCTTCCGGTCCGTTGCCCCAGCGTCGAAATTGACCGGTTGCTGCCTCCAACATTTGATACGCGTGGAAGCCGGCATCTTCACGCAGGACGGCATGCGCCAACGTGGCAAGGAGGCGCTCCGTGTCGTGTCGCTTCGCCAAATAACGGGCAACGTACCGCGGTGCCGTGTCGATCGCGCCATGCCGGTCGAGCGCACCGAGGAACTGCTCACACAGCACCTCGCCGTCTTCCGGCAAATCGTCCAGCCGATCGCCCGCTTCGCCCGGCAGTCTCGCCGACGGCACGTTGAGGAAGCGCAGCAGATAGAGACTCATTGCGCCATGGAGTAGCCCACGCAGGCTCTCTGCAGTGGGGACGCGGCCGCCGGTCTCGAGACGAACCAGCATGCGGTGCAGCGCGTTCGCGTAGGTGAACGCGTGGTGCGCCGATTCCCAATCCGAATGCTCATTGGCCGTGCCGAAGCGCGCGATTCGCAGCGCCGCCGCGTACGCAACCGCGACGGCCAGCTCGGACGGCGCCGCGCCTTCCCGTACGGCCGCGATGAGAGCATGCATTGCATCGTGGGCGCTGTCGCCAAGGAGCGTATCGACCAAGGCGGACGTCTCTTTCCATGTTCCGCGCCGATCGACGCCAGCCGCGATCGCTGCCGGCGCTTCCTTCGCCGCATCGGCGCACAGCGAGATGAGATCGATCGGGTGACGCCATGCGTTGCTCTCCTCCGCGCCACGCGCGCTCGTGAGGAGGCCGGTCGTGGTCGGCAGGATCGCGGGCGCGTGCTGCCAACCGATGTGCTCCACGAGCTCGAAGGCCTTGTTGATGAAGTCGAGGCAGTGGCCGCCGTCGGCGAAGACGCGGTC
>CAZJJC010000448.1:0-7114 GCA_964546195.1 uncultured Enterobacteriaceae bacterium
GCGCCATCAGGAAATCGGAGGCGGCGCGCACGCCGCGGGCCAGGCCGTTTTTCATGTCGATCAGGGTCGGCCGGCCAGCGCCCATGGCCAGCGCGACATGGTCGAAGCCCAGCGCGGCGGCGTTCGCATAGGTGACCGACGAGCCGAAGCGCACGCCGCCGATCATGGCAAAGGCGGCGCGGCGCTCGAGCAGCAGGCGGAGGATCTTGAGGTAGTTCTTGTCCCAGCGCACGGTGATGCCGTATTCGGCCACGCCGCCGAAGCCGGCCATGACGCGCGAGTCCAGGGGTTCACGCAGCTCTTGGATGTTTTTAATAGGTTGAAACCCCAAGCGGTTACCAAGGGGATCCACCCCTGAAACGGACGCCGTGAGCGGCTCGATCTTCAGGCCGTCGATGCCCACCACGGTGTGGCCGTCGTTCATGAGGTGGTGCGCCAGGGTGAAGCCCGCCGGGCCGAGGCCGACGATGAGGATTCTTTTGCCGGTGGCTTCCTTCGGGTAGGGACGGCGCAGGTCGAAGGGGTTCCAGCGCGTGAGAAGCGAGTAGATCTCGAAGCCCCAGGGGAGCTCGAGGACATCCTTCAGGGTGCGGGTTTCGGCCTGCGGGATGTCGACCGGGTCCTGCTTCTGGTAGATGCACGACTTCATGCAGTCGTTGCAGATGCGATGCCCGGTGGCGGCGACCATCGGGTTGTCGACCGCGATGATGCCCAGGGCGGCGAGCGGCTCGCCGCGCGCCTTCACCATGTGGAATTCCGAGATCTTCTCCTCCAGCGGGCAGCCGGCGAGCGGCACGCCGAACACGGTCTTGCGGAAACCTTCGGCGGGGGCTTTTTCCTTCAGGCCCTTCGAGCACGAATCCTTGCCCTGCTCGTGGCACCAGATGCAGTAGTTCGCCTCGTCCAGCGCGCCGGTGAGGTCGGTGCCGGCGTCGGTCAGGGCGAAGCCTTCTCTATGTCGCACTTCCACCACCGGGATGAGGCGCATGTAGTCGAGCTTCCTCGGCGCCTTGAAGAGCACCCCGCGCGCATGCTTCGCCTTGCCCTCGGGCGTGGTGCTCGCCCAGGCGGCGTAGCGCGCGGCGGCTTCGAGCTTGGGCCCGTGCGCGGCCTCGTCCTTCAGCCATTCGGTGACCCGGCGGGCGAAGTCGAGCTCGGTGGTGAACTCGAAGCCGTCGGGGCGCGCGTCCTCGGGCTTGACCTTGTGCAGGGCGCGGCGCTGCACGAAGAGGCGCTTTACCGAAAATATGGGCGCGAGCTCGTTGTGCCGCTCGGCGAGCGCGCGCGCCTCGGCCTCGATGCCGAACAGGCGGGCGAGGAAGTCCTCCACGTGCGGCGCGAGCGCGACCAGAAGGTCTGATTCTTCCTTTCCCGCAGGGGGTTTGGTTCTTGATGACACCAGGCGTTGCCGCAGGCTGGCATCGGCTTCGCCGAGGAGCTCCAGGAACGCGGCATCCACGCGCAGCAGGCCGCCGCGCTCGTACAGATCGCCGAAGGCGATGCCGAAAGCAAGCTTCATGACGCTAAAATTATCGTCGAATTCAACTCGGAGAGTCCCTGATGCAAATCAGAAATAGCATATTCCTGGTCACCGGCGGCGCATCGGGCCTCGGCGCGGCGAGCGCGCGCATGGCGGCGGAGAATGGTGCCAAGGTGGTGATCGCCGACCTGCAGGTCGAGCAGGGCGAGAAGCTGGCAAAAGAGATCGGCGGGCGCTTTGTGCGCACTGATGTCACCGCGGAGGCCGACGGCAAGGCCGCGGTTGCGGTGGCGCTGAAGGAGTTCGGCGGCCTGCAGGTGCTGGTGAACTGCGCCGGGATCGCGCTCGCCGAGCGCACGCTGGGCAAGGACGCGCCGCACGACCTCGCCCGCTTCCAGAAGGTGATCCAGGTGAACGTCATCGGCACGTTCAACATGACGCGCCTTGCGGCCGACGCGATGGCCAAGGCCTCGCCGAACGCCGGCGGCGAGCGCGGCGTGATCGTCAGCACCGCCTCGGTGGCGGCCTTCGACGGCCAGATCGGCCAGGCGGCCTACTCGGCCTCCAAGGGCGCGATCGTCGGCATGACGCTGCCCATCGCGAGGGATCTGTCGCGCAACGGCATCCGCGTGTGCTCCATCGCGCCGGGCATCTTCGAGACGCCGATGCTCGCCGGGCTGCCGAAGGACGCGCAGGAGTCCCTGGGCAAGCAGGTGCCGTTTCCCTCGCGCCTCGGACGGCCGTCGGAGTACGCGCAGATGGTGAAGGCCATCGTCGAGATCGAGATGCTGAACGGCGAAACGATCCGCCTGGACGGGGCGATCCGCATGGCCCCGAAGTAGCTACATGGGCTTGAGGTTGTCTTTGTAGTTTTTCGAGCGGGCGATGTACCCCTCGGCGATCTTGAGCAGGTAGTCCTTCTCTTCCTGCTTGAGCTCGCGCACTATCTTGCCGGGGGAGCCGAGCACCAGCACGCCGTCGGGGATCTCCTTGCCTTCGGCGATCAGCGTATTGGCGCCGATGAGCGAATTGCGGCCGATGCGCGCGCCGTTCATCACCACGCTGTTGATGCCGATCAGGGTGCCTTCGCCGACGCTGCAGCCGTGCAGCATCACCTTGTGCCCGACGGTCACCCTGCTGCCGACGTGCAGGGGGTAGCCGGGATCGACGTGCAGCACCGAGCCGTCCTGGATGTTGCTGCCTTCGCCGATGGTGACCTGGTCGTTGTCCGCGCGGATCACCACCTTGAACCATACGCTCACGTCGTTCTCGAGAGTGATATCTCCCACCAGGGTTGCGTCGTAGGCCACGTAATGGCTGGCGCCGCGCAACTGAACGCGCCGCTCGCCGATGGAGAACAGGGGCATGGCGCTATGATAATCGAGTGAAAGTCCTCGTTCTCGGCGCCGGCGTGGTCGGGGTGACCAGCGCCTGGTATCTCGCGCAGGCGGGCCATGAAGTGCTCGTCGTCGACCGCCAGCCGCAGGCCGGGATGGAGACCTCGTTCGCCAACGGCGGGCAGATCTCCGCGGCGCATGCCGAGCCCTGGGCGAGGCCCTCGGTTCTGCCGAAGCTCCTGCGCTGGCTCGGCCGCGAGGACGCGCCGCTGCTGTTCCGCCCGCGCGCCGACTGGGCGCAATGGGAGTGGGGGCTGCGCTTCCTGCGCGAGTGCCTGCCCGGCCGGTTCGAGCGAAACTGCCGCGCGCTCGCCGGCCTCGCCGGCTACAGCCGCGAATGCATGCTCGAGCTGCGCGAGCGCGTCGGCATCTCCTACGACCATGCGAGCCGCGGCATCCTGCATTTCGCCACCGACGCGCGCGACTTCGAGGCGCTGGCGCGCGGCGCCGAGGCGATGCGCGCGCTGGGCGTCGCGCGCGAGGTCAAGTCGGCGCAGGAGTGCCTGGCGCTCGAGCCTTCCCTGAGGAACTCGCAGGACCCGGTCACCGGCGGGGTGTACGCGCCGGGCGACGAGTCGGGCGACGCGCATCGCTTCACCCGCGAGCTCGCCCTCCTCGCCTCGCAGTGCGGCGTCGCGCTGCGCTTCGGCACGACGGTGAAGGCGATCGAGGCCGAGGGCGGCGCGGTGAGCGGCGTGCGCCTGGAGGACGATCAGCGCCTGGAGGCCGACGCCTACGTGGTGGCGCTGGGAAGCTACAGCCGGCTGCTGCTGCGGCCGCTCGGCATCCGCATCCCGGTCTATCCGCTCAAGGGCTACTCGATCACGCTGCCGCTCGGGCCGGCCGAGGAGGACGCCGCGCCCTCGGTCAGCCTCACCGACGAGGCGCACAAGATCGTCATCTCGCGGCTCGGCAACCGCCTGCGCGCGGCCGGGACCGCCGAGCTGACGGGCTACGACACCGAGGTGAACGCAGTGCGCTGCGCCGCCATCGCGCGGCGCGTGCGGCAGCTCTTTCCCGGCCTGGGCGCCGTCACCACGGTGGACACCTGGGCGGGGCTGCGCCCGGCGACGCCGAGCAACGTGCCGCTCATCGGGCGCACGCGCCTGCTCAGGCTTTTCCTGAACACCGGCCACGGCACCCTGGGCTGGACGCTCGCCTGCGGCTCCGGGAGGGCCCTCGCCGACGTGGTCTCCGGACGCCGGCCCGAAGTCGCTTTTCGGTTCCACCATTGAAACCGAGCCAGTCGCTGTTCCTCGACGTGCGGGGCCTGCGCTACCACGTGCGCCGCTGGCCGGGCGAAGGCGCGCGCAAGCTCTTCCTGCTGCACGGTTGGATGGACGTCTCGGCGTCCTTCCAGTTTCTTGCCGACGCCTTGCAAGGCGAGTGGGACCTCTACGCGCCCGACTGGCGCGGCTACGGCCTGACGCAATGGGGCAAGTCCGACTGCTACTGGTTTCCCGACTACATCGCCGATTTGGATCTCATCCTGGAGAAGCTCGAACCTGAAAATGCGGTGAACCTCGTGGGCCACAGCCTGGGCGGCAACGTGGCTGCGCTGTATGCCGGCATCCGCCCGCAGCGCGTGGCGAAGCTGGTCAACCTCGAAGGCTTCGGCCTCAAGCCCACGCATGCCGAGGAGGCGCCCGGACGCTACGCGCGCTGGCTGGAGGAGCTCAAAAGCCGGCCGCGCCTTCGCCCGTACCAGGGCTTCGACGAGCTCGCGCAGCGCCTGCGCCAGGGCAACCGCCGGCTGTCGCAGGAGAAGGCCGAATTCCTCGCGCAGCACTGGGGACGCGACGCCGGCGCCGAAGGCGTGCTGCTGCGCGGCGACCCGGCGCACAAGATCGTCAACCCGGTGCTGTGGCGCTACGAGGAGGCGCGCGCCTGCTGGCGCGAGGTGACGGCGCCGGTGCTGTGGGTCGATGCGGCGCAGTCCGATACGCTGCAGCGCATGGGCCTGACCGGCGAGCAGCACGCGCAACGGCGCAGCGCGTTTCGCAATCTCCGGTATGAAACCATCGCCGATGCGGGCCACATGCTGCATCACGACCAGCCGCAGGCGGTGGCGCGGCTGATCGAAGAGTTCCTGCGCTGATGGCGCAGTTCTTCTCCATCCATCCCACGCATCCGCAAAGGCGCCTGGTGCGCCAGGCGGCGGACCTGGTGCGCGGCGGCGCGCTGATCGCCTATCCGACCGACTCGTGCTATGCGCTGGGCTGCCGCCTGGGCAATGCCCAGGCGCTGGAGCGCCTGCGCGCCATCCGCGGGATCGACGAGCGCCACCCTCTCACGCTCATGTGCCGCGACCTCTCGGAGATCGCGCGCTACGCGATGGTCGACGACAGGAACTTCGCCTTTCTCAAGATCCCGGGAAGCTACACCTTCATCCTCCCGGCGAGGCGCGAGGTGCCGCGGCGCGTGAGCCGAAGAAAAATCATTGGAGTCCGCCTGCCCGGGCACGCCGCGGCGCACGCGCTGCTCGCCGAGCTCGACGAGCCGATGCTGTCCACCACGCTCGCGCTGCCGGGCGAGGCGATGCCGCTGTCGGATGCGCAGGAGATCCGCCGGCGCCTCGAGCGCCGGCTCGATCTCATCCTCGACGCCGGGCCGTGCGACACGCAGCCCAGCACCGTGCTCGATCTCACGCGCGGCGAGCCGCGCGTGCTGCGCCGGGGCAAGGGCTCGCTCGCGCCCTTCGCGCTCGAGCCGGTCTGATAAGATCGCCTCTCGACGATGGACGTCACTCTCCTGGCACAGACGGTCGCCATCTATGCGCTCCCATTGCTGTTCGCGATCACGCTGCACGAGGCGGCGCACGGCTATGTAGCGCGGCACTTCGGCGACATGACCGCCTACGCGCAGGGTCGCGTCAGCCTCAATCCGATGCGCCACATCGACCTGAACGGCACCATCATCGTGCCGCTCGTGCTCATCGCGCTTTCCGGGGGCAAGTTCGCCTTCGGCTGGGCCAAGCCGGTGCCGGTGAATTTCTCGGCGCTGCGCAACCCCAAGCCCCACATGGCCTGGGTCGCCGCGGCCGGGCCCGCGGCCAACCTGCTGATGGGCATCGCATGGGCGCTCGCGCTCAAGCTCGCGCTCGAGCTGCCGCGCAATGCCTTCAGCGGGCCCCTGGTGCAGATGGCGATCGCCGGCATCGTGGTCAACGTGCTGCTGATGGCGATCAACCTGCTGCCGATCCTGCCGCTGGACGGCGGGCGCATCGTGGCCGGCATCCTTCCCAGGCGGCTCGCGCAGCACTACAGCAAGGCGGAGCGCTGGGGCGGCTACCTGCTGATGCTGTTCATCGCCGGCAGCCTCGCCGACGCGTGGCTGTTCGACGGACGGTATCTCGGCTCGCTGTTCGCACCGCTGGGCGCGCTGGTCGAGGCAATAGTTCGTACAATAGTGCGCCTATAAGAAACCTGAATGTACGAACTTCGCGTCCTCTCCGGCATGCGGCCGACCGGCAGCCTGCACCTGGGCCACTACCACGGCGTGCTGAAGAACTGGGCGCGCCTGCAGGCGGAGTATCCGTGCCTGTTCTTCGCGGCCGACTGGCACGCGCTCACCACGGACTACGAGGCCCCCGGCGACGTGCAGAAAAGCTGCTGGGACATGGTGGTCGACTGGCTCGCGGCGGGCATCGACCCGAACCAGGCGACGCTGTTCATCCAGTCGCGGGTGCCCGAGCATGCCGAGCTGCACCTGCTGCTTTCCATGATGGCGCCGCTCGGCTGGCTGGAGCGCGTGCCGACCTACAAGGACCAGCAGGAAAAGCTGAGCGACCGCGACCTCGCCACCTACGGCTTCCTCGGCTACCCGCTGCTGCAGTCGGCCGACATCCTCGTGTACCGCGCGCGCTACGTGCCGGTCGGCGAGGACCAGGTGCCGCACGTCGAATTCACGCGCGAGGTGGCGCGGCGCTTCAACCACCTCTACGGCAAGGAGCCCGGCTTCGAGGACAAGGCCAGGGCCGCGGTGAAGAAAATGGGCAGCAAGAAGGCGCGCCTGTTCAACGAGCTGCGCACCCGCTTCCTAGAGCGGGGCGAGACCGAAGCGCTGTCGCGCGCGCAGGCGCTGCTCACCGAGCAGCAGAACCTTTCGCGCGGCGATCTCGAGCGGCTCTACGGCTGGCTCGAGGGCGGCGGACGCAAGATCCTCGTCGAGCCCGAGGCGCTGCTCACGGCAGCGGCGCGGCTGCCGGGCCTCGACGGGCAGAAGATGTCCAAATCCT
>CAZJJC010000449.1:0-2880 GCA_964546195.1 uncultured Enterobacteriaceae bacterium
TCGAATTCGTTGCCCGATTTCTATGACGCTCGAAACGCGCTTGCGCGCCTCGACCTGCCGCCTTTCTTCCAGCGCTGTGTGCACCGCGACGTACTCCAGCGTGAGCTTGTGCTTGGGTGTCAGATAGATCAGTGGCTTCGCGCACTCATGCGATTCGCAGACCTTGACTGAAGACGAGAGATACGGCTGAAGCACGGGCAGACCTTCGTCGATCAGTTCCTGCACCATCTTCTGCGGCAGGCGCGCGCGCGGCAGAAACTGGTTCACTACGATGCCTTCTACCATCAGCCCGACGTTATGATCGGCGCGGATCTCGGCGATGTCCTTGAGCAGCGAATAAAGCGCCCGGCGCGAGAAATTGTCGCAATCGAAGGGAATGAGGAGACAGTCGGTTGCGATCAGCGCAGAACGCGTGAAGAAGTTGAGCGCAGGCGGCGTGTCGATGTAGATGAAATCGTACTTCTTGTCGAGTTCGGCGAGCGCCTCGCGCAGCTTGAAGACCTTGTAGCGCGATTCGAGCTTGCCCTGCTGCTCGGCAAGCATGGGATGCGAGGGCAGCACGTCGAGACGCTCGAAGCGCGTGCCATGGACGAACTCGTCCGGTTTCTTCGGACGGTGAGGGAAGCCGAGGATTTCCTCGAAGAAATCGGCCAGCGTCGGCTCGAGCTCCCGGCCGTTCTTGCCGAGCAGGTACTGCGTGGAATTGCCCTGCGCATCGAGATCGACGACCAGCACGCGGGCGCCGCCCGCCGCGCTCACTGCGGCCAAGTTACAGGTGATTGTGGATTTGCCGACACCGCCCTTGTGGTTGAACACGACCCGTCGCATGGTTTCTCCCTTCTTCTTAGCATGCGTGGCTGGGGCTGCACGTACGCGGCGCATCATAACGGAACAATACGGGAATGCCTAATCGCTTCCGCCATGCGCCCACTACACTTAGTAGTGGTAAGCACCAACATACCATATGTAGTGGTAAATGAATTTTTATGGCGAGGACCAGACTCCCAGATTCATCAATAGGGGGCCCGGGTCCTCATGACCTCCCCGCCCCGGGCTCGCGCTTCCACAGCGAATAGTGGTTCTGGAGAAAGCGAGCCCATCGCCGGCATAGTCCTTGCATGTGTTGCCGGGACATCCATTTAGGAGGCAATCACAATGGATCCGAAATCCGAAAAGCCTTTGCGCCTGTTTGTTAACCCGTTCACGGTCTGGGCCGAAGTCGCGTTGATGACCGGACAGGCGATGTGGGCATCGGCGTATGCGGCTGCCGCGCGGTCGAATACTGCGAAGGTGGCCGTGATCCCCACCGCCGACGCGCCCGCGCCGAGGGTGCAGGAGGCCGCTAAGCCGGCAGAGGAGATGCTCGCATCGGCGCACGCCGAAGCCCTGCGCAATGTGAAAGTCGCCGTGCTGCCTGCCGCTAATGCGCCGCGTAAGGCGCGGGCACCCGTCCGGCAGGCTTCGAAAGCGGCTCGCTTGAAAACGACGCGGGCAAAGCCGCGTAGCAAGGCAAACGCCAAGCGCCGCGCCAAGCGCTAGGCAGCGAGTCCGCACGTCCGCTCGAGCATAGCGTTCGGCGGGAGAAGAGGCTCGCTTGCGCGTACTGCCGCAGAGGGCCGGCCACCGCTCGAGCGAGCCGCTTGATCATTGTCCAGGCCCTGGGCAACACTGTGCCCTTCTCACGAACGAGGAGGAGGACGGACAATGAAGCCACGATCGATCGTCACAGCCTGCGCGGCTTTCACGCTCGCCCTGAGCGTCGCCGCCGACGGCCACGCGCAGGACACGAGCTACCCGAATAAGCCGGTCAGGCTGCTCATCGGCTTCCCGCCGGGCGGGCTGCTCGACACCGTATCGCGCATCGTCGGCGAGCGGATGTCGGCGCTGCTCGGCCAGCCGTTCGTCGTGGAGGCGCGTCCCGGCGCGGGAGGCTTGATTGCCACGACCGCCCTCGCCAAGGCGGCACCCGATGGCCACACGTTGATGATGATCAACGACAACCACGCGCTGAATCCCTTCATCCTCAAGGAGGTGCCGTACGACAGCGTCAAGGATTTCGCGCCGATCGGGTTCGTCGGCAGCACGCCGCTGGTGTTCAACGCTTACCCCGGGCTGGGCCTGAAGTCGCTCAAGGACCTGGTGGAGATGGCGAAGGCGAAGAACGGCGCCCTCACCTACGGCTCGGTCGGTCCCGGCAGCCTCCCGCATCTCAGCACCGCGCTCTTCGCGCGTGCTGCAGGGGTCAGCATGACCCACGTGCCCTACAAGGGAGGCGCACCCGCCCTCACCGACCTGGTCGGAGGGCACATCAACACCATGATGACCTCGCTCGTCGTCAGCAAGTCGCACATCGACGCCGGCAGGCTCACGCCGCTCGCGGTGGCATGGAAGCACCGCCTGGAGCCCCTTCCCAACGTTCCCACCACGGCGGAAGCCGGCTACCCGCTCGACGCGGCGTACTGGTTCGGCCTGATGGCGCCGGCCGGCACGCCACCGGCGGTCATCGGCAAACTCGAAAAGGCGCTCGGCGACACCGTTGCCCAGCCCGAAGTCCGCAAGCGCCTCGCCGACATGGGAACCCTCGTCACCCCGATGAACGCCAAGGAGTTCGGCGCGTTCATCCAGAGCGAGATGGCGAAGTGGCGGGACGCGGTCAGGAACGCGAATGTGAAGATCGAATGAAGGCGTTCGCTTCTGGGCGGCGGTCGTCGGGGATCGTTTCCCGGTGATCTCTAACGCCGGTTGTGGGCCCGTGCGGGCCTGTGCTACCGTCAGGGCCAGAGGGGAGCCCATCCCCCGCAGGGATCGTGAACCGAACTGGAGGAGGAACCATGCAAGGCACTCGCACGTGCATTGCCGCCGCGCTCATCAGCGCGCTGG
>CAZJJC010000450.1:0-11116 GCA_964546195.1 uncultured Enterobacteriaceae bacterium
GTTTTCCTCATGGATGGGTCTTTCGAAGGCCGCCTGGACGGCGATCCTGGCGGCGCTGCTGGGCGGCGGCCTGCTCGCCTTCATCTACAGGAGCAAGGACTTCCGCGCGAGTTTCGACTACACCCTGGGCGGCGTGGTGACCGGCCTGGTGGTGGTGGGCGGCTGGTACGTGAGCGGGGTGATCGGCCACGTGGCGGAGGACCCGAACACGCTGCAGGAGGCTTTCGTCGCCACCAACACCGGGCGCATGGAGTCGTTCTCGTTCGTCTCGCCGATGGCCTTCACGCTCGAGTACCTGATGCTCTGGACCGACAAGTCGAAGATCGTCACCTACGGCATCGCCTCGGCGCTCGGCGTCATCGCCGGCTCGGCCGCCTACGCGCTCGCCACCCGCAGCTTCCGCTGGGAAGGCTTCCGCGACGCCGAGGACACCGCCAACCACGTGGTCGGCGGCATCCTGATGGGCTTCGGCGGCATCACCGCGCTCGGCTGCACCATCGGCCAGGCGATTTCCGGCTTCTCCACCCTCGCGCTCGGCTCGATCCTGACCTTCCTCGCCATCGTCGCCGGCTCGGCGGCCACGATGAAGGTCCAGTACTGGAGGCTGTCGCGCGAATGAGGAGCCTCGCGTTGGCGCTGCTCCTGGCGGTATCCGCCTTCGCGCACGCGCAGGAGCGGCCGGTCCGCGCTGTCTACCACCTGAGCGAGGGCCTCGAGCAGGCAAGCCGGACCCTGGAGTACCTGCGTAACCACCTTGAGGCCGACCCGGCTGCGCAGATCGTGGTCGTAACGCATGCCGCCGGGGTGGACTTCCTGATGAAAGGCGCGAAAACCGCCAAGGGCAACGAGTATCGCTCGCCGATCGAGGATCTCGACCTCTCCGGGGTGAAGTTCCGCGTGTGCGAGATCACCCTGCGCGAGCGCGGCATGCAGCGCGAGCAGTTCCTCCCGGAGGCCGCATTCGTCCCCTCCGGCGTGGCCGAGATCACACGCCTGCAGGCGCGCGAGGGCTACGCGTATCTGAAGCCATAGCGGCGCGGATGAACCGGATCGAGGCGGCAAGCACCTCGTTGCGCGCCTGGTGCAGCGGGTAATGGCCGCTGCCCGGGATGCGCAGCGTCTCCACGCGCCCCTGTAGCAGGCGCTCCAGCGCGCGGAGCTGCGCCGCCGAAAAGAATTCGTCGTCTTCGCCCTGGAGGGCGAGCACCGGGCAGCGCACTTCGCGCACGTGCGGTTCCAGTCCCCAGCCCGCTCCCGGTCCTTCGGCGGTCCACACTTCCACCAGCCGCGCGAACAGCGCCTCGGTGCCGGCGCCGTGGTGCCGGCGCAGGCGCGCCTTGAGATCCCCCTGCTCGAAATCGGCGATCTGGTCGCCGATGGCGGCGAGCGTCTTCGCCTCGCGGAAAAGGTGCGGCGACATCGCGATCACGCCGCGCACCCGTTCCGGGAACGTCCCCGCGTAGGCGAGGGCGATCGACGCGCCGTCCGACTGGCCGACCAGCAGTGCGTCGCGCACGCCGGTCTTCTCCAGCACCTCGGGCAGTGCGTGAAGCGCTTCTTCAACGAGATAATTCTTCGAGTAAGGTGCGGTGAGCGGCTCGGAGTCGCCCGAGCCCCAGCGGTCGTAAATCAGCGCCCCGCAGCCGGTCGCCCGCACCAGCTGGTCGGGGAAGTCGCGCCAGAGCCGCACGCTGCCCAGCGCATCGTGCAGGAACACCAGCGTCATCGCCTGCGCGGGCGGCGCGCCGCGCCAGTGGCCGCGCAGCGTGCGCCCCGCCGCCTGCAGCGAGATCTGCTGCAGGGCGCTTTCGACCACTTCGCGGAAGTCGCGCGGGCTCAGGCCGACCAGCTCGCACTGCGTGCGCGCGAAGAACGCCTCGACGGCCGCACCCGCCTCGGCCGCCGGGATCCCGCGCAGGCTCGCCTCCAGGTCGAACACCGCGCGCGCCGGGCTGACGAAGAAATCGCCGGTGATCAGCGCCTCGCGGATGCGGCTGCGCGCCGGGCCTTCGAGCCGCAGGTCGGCGCGCAGCGCGCCGCCGCGCCGCACCAGCGTGGCGGAAACCTGGCCGGCCTCGGCGCCCGGGGCGTCCACCAGGCGCACGAATTCCTCGGTACCGAGCTCCTCGTCGTGCCGCCGCAGGGCGAGGCGCTCCTCGTATTCGGTGGCTTCGCCCCATTGCGGCTCGAGGCCGAGGTGCTCGCGAAAACCGTCGAGCAGCGCGGCCTGGATCTCGGCGAGCGGCGGCACGCGGCCGAGCACTTCCCGAAGGCAGGTCACGCGGCGCCGCGCATCGTCGAGATCGCGCCGCGCCAGCTTCTCGACCGGCACCCTGAGCGCCTCGATCATGCGCGCGGGATCGAAATCGACCAGCAGCGTGCCCTGGAAGAACAGGGTGCGCCCGTCGATCAGGCCCCCCGTGCCGCTCACCTTGCGGCCATGCACCTCGATGTCGTTGCGCGGGCGGAACTCGGCCGGCACGCCCAGACGGCGCAGCCCGGCCGCAGCCGCGCCGCAGATGCGCGCGGCGATGGCGGCGAGGTCGCTGCCCAGGGCCTGGCGCTCCAGCACGAGCTCCCATCCGATCTGGCCTTCGTCGAGATACAGGCCGCCGCCGCCGGTGATGCGGCGCCCGACTTCGATGCCGTGGCGCGCGCAGTAGTCGAGGCGCACCTCGTGACTGAGCATCTGGTGCAGGCCTACCAGCGCGCTTGGTCGGAAGCGCAGGAAACGGATCGTCTGCGGAATGCGGCCGGCGTTGTGCGCTTCGACCAGCGCCTGGTCGAAGGCCACGTTCTGGCGGCCGCTCCGCATGCCGGTATCGATGACGCGCACCGGGCCCATCATGCCGCGCTTCCTGCCGGGCTGAAGGCGCGGAATGCCTGGTGGACGCTGAGGAAGGTGCGCTCCTGCATGCGCCGGCCGAGCTGCGTGCCCGCCAGGCGGTCCATCACCGGGCCTTTCACCTCCGCGAACGCGAGCTCGATGCCGCGCCCGGCCAGGGCCTGCTCCAGCTCCTCGAGCACCGACAGCGCCGTGGCGTCGATGTGGTTCACCGCCGACAGGATCAGCAGCAGGCGCCGCGTGCCGGGATGCTCGGCGAGCAGCCGCTCGACGTGCTCCTGGACTGCCGCGGCGTTGCCGAAGAACAGCGACTCGTCGATGCGCAGCGCCAGCAGCCCCGGGAGCGTTTCGACGTCGTGGCGCTCGACGTTGCGAAAGTGCTGGGTGCCGGGCACGCGGCCCACGACCGCGACGTGCGGGCGGCTGCCGCGCCACACCACCAGGGCGAGCGACAGCACCACGCCGACGATCACGCCCTGCTCGACGCCCAGGACCAGCACCCCGGCGAGGGTGGCGAGAAACGCCAGTCCGTCGCCGCGGTCGTAGCGCCAGGCAGCCGTGAAGGCGCGCCAGTCGAGGAGCGAGGTCACCGCGACGATGATGGTGGCGGCGAGCACCGCGTGCGGCAAGTAGTGAAACCAGCCGGTGAACCCGGCCAGCACTGCGGCCATCAGCAGCGCCGAAGCCACCCCGGCGAGCGGACTGTTGGCGCCGGCGGCATGGTTGACCACCGAGCGCGCGAACCCGCCGGCCACCGGGAAGCCCGCCGAAAGCGCACTCGCCACGTTGGCGGCGCCCAGGCCGAGCAGCTCGCGATCGGCCGCGATGCGCTCGTCGCGGCGCAAAGCGCGGGCCACCGAAATGCTTTCCACGAAGCCGACCAGCGAAATGAGCAGCGCCGCAAGCCACAGCTGGGACAGGCCCTCCAGGGTCGGCAGCGGCACGCCGAGCCCCGGAAAGCCGCCCGGCAGGCTGCCGACCACGCTGACGCCCTCGAAGCGCAAGAGCGCCATCAGCGCCGTGCAGATCACGATCGCCGCCATCGGCGCGAGCTTGCCCGCCAGGCCGGGGACGTAGCGGCGCGCCGCGACGAGAAATGCCACGGTGCCGATGCCGATCGCCGCGGTGGGCGTGTTGACGAGCAGCGGCTTCGCCTGGCTGAACGCGATCAGGAGGGCCGAGCCCGCGATGAACCCGCCGACCACCGGCTGGCTGAGGAACTGCGCGATGAAGCCTAGGCGCAGTGCGCCGAAGGTGAGCAGCATGACCCCCGAGAGCAGCGCAAGCTGCACCGCGAGCGCGACGTACTCGGGAGAGCCGGCGGCGGCGAGCGGCTGCAGCGCGCTCGCGGTCATGAGCGACACCACCGCTACCGGCCCGACGGCAAGCGTCATGCTGGTGCCGAAGGCGGCGTAGGCGATGAGCGGCAGGATGCTGGCGTAGAGGCCGGCTTGCGCCGGCAGGCCGGCGAGCAGGGCGTACGCGAGGCTCTGCGGGATGAGCAGCACGGTCACGATCAGCCCGGCGGTCAGATCCCCGGGAAGCAGGCTGCGCCGGTAAGTCCGCAGCCAGGAGGGCAGCCAGCTCACGCGTGCTTCAGGCGGCGCTTGCGGGGCTGGTGAATCAGGCGATCGGCGGCGGCGTAGATCAGCATGCCGCCGAGCATGGCGGCGACGAACACCGCGGCCTTCTCGTGCCCCGCGCCGAACGACACCAGCGCCGGTCCGGGGCAGAAGCCGGCGAGGCCCCAGCCGATGCCGAAAACGGCGCTTCCCGCTACGAGGCGCTTGTCGATGTCGCGGTTGTGGGGCAGATGCATGGCGCCCCCGAGAAAGGTCCTGGCGCGCTTGCCGGCGAGGCCGAAGGCGAAGAAGCCGACCAGCACGGCGCCGCCCATGACGAAGGCGAGCGACGGATCCCAGCGGCCCGCGACATCCAGAAAGCCGATGACTTTGCCCGGATCGGTCATGCCCGAGAGGATCAGGCCCAGGCCGAACACGAGCCCGGCTGCCCCTGCCAAGAAGACGTTCATACGAGGTGCCTCACGAGGAAAACGGTGGCGATGCCGGCAAGCATGAAGGCGGCCGTGGCCACCACGGAGCGCGGCGAAAGGCGCGCAAGGCCGCATACGCCGTGGCCGCTGGTGCAGCCCGAGCCGTAGCTCGTGCCCACGCCGACCAGCACTCCGGCAAGCACCAGCGTGCCAAAGCCGGCGTCGATGCGCGGCACCGGGTTTTGCCCCAGGATTCCCAACAGCAGGGGGGCGGCAAGCAGCCCGGCCACGAAAGCCAGGCGCCACGCGAGGTCGGCGCGCCGGGGCGCGAGCAGCCCGCCGACGATGCCGCTGATGCCGGCGATGCGGCCGTTCAGCAGCACCAGCATCGCGGCGGCGATGCCGATGAGCACGCCGCCGGCGAGCGAGGCCCAGGGCGTGAAGTGCGTCCAGTCGATGGTCATCGCGTCTTTCCCTTTCCGCAGAACTGCTGGTAGAGCACCTTCAAAACGGCGAGCGCGGTGGCGTTGCGCACGCGGTAGTAGATGTACTTGCCTTCGCGCCGCGTGTCGACCAGCGCCTCGTCGCGCAGCACCGTGAGCTGCTGCGACAGCGTGGGCTGGCGGATGCCGAGCGCTGCCTCGAGCTCGCCGACGCTCATCTCGCGCTGCGACAGCTGGCACAGCAGCATCAGCCGGTCGGGATTGGCCAGCGTTTTCATCAGCTGGGAGGCCTGCGCAGCGGCCCCCTGCATGGAGTCGATGTCGATCATAGAGTCGATATTCTATTGACTGACATTATATCCATAAATATAATAATAACCAGCAACCCCCATCGTCACGTGGTGAAACGAGTTCTACGCGTTCGCCACGCCGGAGGCGGCGGTGTCTGTCGATGTCGTGCCGGCGCTGCGCGCGATCGGCGGAACAGCGCCAGCCGTTCCGCCAGTTCGGCCCGCGCTGGCTGGAAGAGCCCGGCGTCGAGTTGCGCCGGGCTCCGCCGCTGTCTCACATCGCCTGCAGCACGCGCTGCAGGCGCGATCGCACTTCGCCGGCGATGGCGCCGATCTCCGGACGGCCGACGAGCTGCAGCACCGCGTGGGGGTCCATGATCTCCACGCGCGTGCTGCCGGCGTCGTCGACGCGCACCACCACGTTGCAGGGCAGCAGGGCGCCGATCGGCGGCTCGGCCTGCAGCGCGCGGTGCGCGAACTGCGGATTGCACGCGCCCAGGATGTTGTAGGGCGGCACGTCGACTCCGAGCTTCTTCTTCAGCGTCGCCGCGACGTCGATCTCGGTCAGCACGCCGAAGCCCTCCTTGCCGAGTGCCTCGATCACGCGCTCGCGCGCCTTGCCGTGCTCCAGCGCGACCGACTTGCCGAATACGTATTCACTCATGGCTGCTGCCTTTCATGGCTATTGCTGCCGCGCGAGGCGGCCGTCGTTCCGCCCCGCAGCGCACATGCGGCATTGTTGCCGGGGGCGAACCGGGCCCTTTGACCCAGGTCAAACCGGGGGCACGGCTTGCCCGTATATTGTCTGCATGAGCGATCCGAACCTATTCAGCGTGGAGCTCGAGCAGCAGGAGGGCTTCGAGTTCCGAGTGCGCTTCGACTGGCCGGGCGCGGCCGAGCTCACGCTCGACGAGCCCGCGCCGCTGGGCAGGCGCTTCGAGGATTTCTGCGTCGTTGCGCAAAGCATCCGCGCCGGCATTCCGGTCGGCGTGAGCGTAGTGGACGCCGAAGGCAAGGTGGCCAATGCTGTGCCTTGAGGATTGCCTCGCGCTGTGCGATCTGAGCGAGGAAGAGGTGCTCGCAATCGCCGAGCACGAGCATATTCCCGAGATCGCCGCCATCGAGCTCGGCAACTACCTGGTGCATACGCCGCAAGGCGAGATGAGCATCAAGGCGATCATCCGCGACGACATCGCGCGCGCCCGGCAGCGAGGCGACCGCAACCACGAGCTGGCGCTCAGGCTGCTGCTGCGCAACTTCGTCCTCAATCACCCACGCTGCGAAGAGCGCCACCGCCTGCAGCTGCAAGGGCTCGAGCGGCGGGCTTCCTGATCGGCGCCGCGCGCTGATGCCCGGCGGGGCCCGCGTCAGCGACGCTTATTGATCAGGATCAAAGCCGCGTCCCCGCCGCGATCTATGTTGAGGCCGTACCTTCAACCAGGAGATCGAGATGGACATGACTACGGACAAGCTGATGCATGACCTGAAGGCCGTCGTAGGCGATGCGGAGGACCTGCTCAAGGCCACCGCGGGCCAGACCGGCGAGCGCATCGAGAAAGTGCGCGCGCGCGCCGAGGAATCCGTGCGCACCGCACGCGACCGCATGCAGGACGCGGGCCTGCAGTTCGACGAGCAGGTGCGGGAGAATCCCTGGACCGCCGTCGGCATCGCCGCCGGCGCCGGCCTGGTGCTCGGCATCCTGCTCGGACGCAAATGAGCGGCGGCCTCCTGCAATCGGCGCAGGGGCTGCTCGCCAACCTTCTCGCGCTGGCGCGCACGCGCCTGGAGCTCTTCAGCACCGAGCTGCAGGAGGAGCTGATGCGCCTGTTTTTCGCCGCGCTCGGCGCCGCGGCCGTGCTGCTGCTGGCCGCGCTGGGCGCCGCCTTCGCGGCGCTCGCCCTGGTGATCGCGCTGGGCGAGGAGCACCGCGCCCTCGCCGCGGCGCTCGTCGGCGGCGCTTTTCTCGCGCTCGCGGCCGGCGCCGGCTGGAGCATGCGGCGTGTCACGCAGGACAAGCCGCGCCTGCTCGCCGCGAGCCTGGCCGAGCTGCAGCGCGACCACGATGCGGTGAGGTCCTGATGGGCCGGCTGCGCCGGCTCGCGCAGCGCAGGCAAGCGCTGGTCGAGCGCTCCGCGGACTATCGCGCGCGCATCGGCGCCGACCTCGAGCCGCTCGCGCGCAGCCTCGGGGCCGCCGACCGCGTCGTCGCGACCCTCAGGGCGCACCCCGTGATCGCCACGACGGCCGCCGGAGCGATCGCTTTCATGGGGCCGCGCCGGCTGCTGGGCTGGGCGGCGCGCGTGGTGCCGCTTTACGCCCTGCTCAGGCGTATTTGACGCCCATGGAAGTCTGAACAGGGAAAGACCATGACCTATAAAACCATTGTCGTGCATCTGGATGAGCAATCCCGCCGCGCCGAGCGCCTGCAGCTGGCCTGCGTGCTCGCTGCCCGGTTCGACGCCCACGTGGTCGGCCTGTTCGCGCTGGGCGCCGCGCGCATTCCCTCCTACGCGCTCGCCGAGGCCGGCCCGGTCATCCGCGACATCGAGGAGCGCCGCCGCGGCCAGGCGGCGCGCGCCGCCCAGCAGGAGTTCCGCAGCGCCGAGCGGCGCGGCAACGGCAAGTCGGAGTGGCGCCTCTCCGAGGACGATGCCGCGGCGGCCGTGCGCCTGAGCGCACGCTACGCCGATCTCGTCGTCCTCGGCCAGCCCGAGCCGGGCGAGGCGCTGGCGCGCGGTTTCGTCGAGGAGGTGATCCTTTCCGCCGGCCGGCCGGTGCTGATGGTGCCGTATGCGGGCCGCTTTCCCGACGCGGGCCAGCGCGTGCTGGTGGCGTGGAATGCGAGCCGCGAGGCCGCGCGCGCCGTTACCGATGCGCTGCCGCTGCTATCCCGCGCGGAACGTGTGGAGGTGGTGGCTTTCGATTCGACCGGCGATCACGGCGAAGTGCCTGGCGCCGACATTGCGCTGTTTCTCTCGCGCCATGGCGTGAAGGCGAGCGCGGCGCGCCAGAGCGCGCCCGGCGTGGACGTCGGCTCGCAGATCCTGTCGCGCGCGGCCGATGTGGACGCCGACCTGATCGTGATGGGCGCGTACGGGCACTCGCGGCTGCGCGAGCTGGCGCTCGGCGGCGCGACGCGCAGCGTGCTCGATGCCATGACCGTCCCGGTGCTGATGGCGCACTAATCGAAGATCTGCGGCCCCACCTGCTGGCCCCAGCCTTGCAGCGGGCGCGCTATTTTCGAGGAATCCAGTTCTGTAGTTGCTCCAGCAGCTCGCCCAGCCTGAATGGCTTGCGCAAGGTGACGTCTGCGCCGGCCTGCTGCGCCACTGCGAGGTGATCGGCCCTCTGCCCGCGTTTCCAGCCAGAGAATCCGGGCATGCAGATCGTGGTCCGCTCGCCATTCGGAACGGCTTCCACTTCGTAACCTTCACCTATGGGAGAGAGATTCGCATGTTGTTTGTTCCCGCGAACAGCGGGTTGATCCAAATCAACACGCAACGTCGATGATTGGAGCAATTTCACAGCAATTATGACACTTCAGCGCCAGCTCATTCGCCTGGTGGCAGCTTGCGTGATACCGGCAGCGGTCGCCGCTGCCTTGCTGATCGTTTATTCCTATGACCGCCAGCGCGCGATCATCGAACAGAGAACGCTCGAAATCGCGCGCGCCCTGGTGCAGGCCGTCGATCGCGAGCTCGCACGTGACCAGGCCGCATTGATAGCGCTCGCCACATCCCCCTATCTCAAATCCGGTGATCTTGCCGCGTTCCACCGCCAGGCCCAGGAAGCGATACGCGACCTGGGGGGCGGCGACTCCCTGGTTCTGAGCGATGCTTCGGGCCAACAGCTCGTCAACACGCTGCGGCCATTCGGCGAGGCGCTTCCCCTTCGCGGCAATCTTGCCCAGGTGCGCCGAGTCTTCGAAACCGGGCAACCCGCCATCTCCGATCTTTTCGTCGGCCAGGTCTTACGCCGGCCGATCATCGCCCTCGACGTCCCCGTGCGCCGGGGCGACCGGGTGGCTTACGCCCTTGCCATGGGAGTCTTCCCGGAGCGCCTCGGCGAGATCCTGGCGCGCCAGAAGACTCCGCCGGATTGGGTGGTCTCCATCTTCGACAGCCTGGGCACCAACGTCGCGCGCACTCGCGCAGCAGAGCAATTTATCGGGCAAAAAGGTGCCCCCGCGCTCGTGCAGCGCATGGCGCAGGTTACCGAGGGACGCCTCGAGACCGAGACGCTGGAAGGAATCCCGGTCGTGGCGGTCTTCAGCCGCTCTGCGGTGTCCCACTGGTCCGTGACGATCGGCATTCCCCGCGGCTCCCTCGCCAGCGCTTTGTGGACCCCGATCTCGCTGATCATCGCAGGCGCCGTGGTATTGCTGCTGTCTGGGATCGCGATGGCGCAGAGGGTCGGCTCCCGCATTGCCGGCTCCATTCGCGGTTTGATCCCGCCGGCGGCAGCGCTGGGCCGCGGCGACGCGGTGGTCGTTCCGCCGTTGAACCTCCGGGAGGCGGACGAGGTCGGGCGCGCGCTTGTAAGCGCTTCCGAGCGCCTGCACGACCGGGAAACGACCCTAGCGATCGTGAGCCACGATCTGCGCAGCCCTCTGAACTCGATGATGATGGGCGCAGCATCGATCGAGCGCTTGGCGGGGAGGCTTCCCGGGGGCGAGCGGATCGGTGTCTTAGCCGCCTCGCACGGCGACATAACGCGCCGCATGTCCGGCATGGTGGACGATCTGCTCGCAATCGCGGTTGCGACCAGCGGCGGCCGATCGCTGTTGAAGATCGCGCCCGTAAACGTTGCGTCGCTGCTCAAGCGGGCTGCCGCCGCAGCCCGGCCGCTTTTCGCGGACGAGGACATCGACCTGGAGATCGAAGCGGTGGGCGAGCTTCCCGAAATCCGGGTGGACTCGGACCGCATGCTGCGCGTATTCGCCAACCTGCTCGACAACGCGTTGAAGTTCACGGATCGGCAGGGGCGTGTAGTGCTGCGAGCGAAGGCGGAATCGGCCAGGGTGACCTTTTGCGTGGCGAATAGCGGGCCGGCGCTTTCCGTCGCAGAGCTGGAAAGCATGTTCAAGCCGTTCTGGCAAGCCGAGCAAGAAGACCGGCGCGGCGCGGGGCTTGGACTGTCGATCTGCCGCTCGATCGTCGAAGCGCACGGCGGCACTATCTGGGCGGCGTCGGAGCCGGGCAAGCGAGTGCAAATATGCTTCGCCCTGCCCCCAACCTAGCGTCAGCACGCCTTGCAAGTGCGCTATGAATTGCCGTCCTGATCCGCGCTCCGCGCCAGGCCATCGCCGGTACAGCCGGGGACCGGGCAAGGCAGCCGGTAGAACCTGCGGTTCAGATAGGCGGCGACATCTTCGATGTCCTGCGGGCGCCACTGCTGGCCGGCGATGTTCTGCCACCGCGTCACCTGGAAGAGCAGGTCGGACCAGGTGTGGACCACGCTCTTCTCGCGCCAGTGCGCCTGCTCGCTATGACAGGTGCCGCACGTGTTGCGGTAAAGCAGCCGTCCGCGCGACACGTCCGCCATC
>CAZJJC010000451.1:0-4537 GCA_964546195.1 uncultured Enterobacteriaceae bacterium
GGCTGCAGCGCCAAGGCTGGCAGGCGATGCTCGACAATTTCGCCCGGCATGTCGAAGCGAAGGACATTGCACCAACCGCCGGCAACTAACGAATCGCTTTAAGTTCCGGCGCTAATCCGTTGTCGCGTGTGCTGCAACCGGTAAGCGCGTAGTTTCGCAACGACCGCCGTGCGGTTGGCGCGACTTGAAATTGCGCGCGATCAAGCTAAGATCGAAATTCTCAAGGGAAACCAACACCATGAAATCGATCCTGGATTCTTCCTTCCGGTACACGCCGAGCGTCGACACCGACGTGCGCAAGACCTTCGAGAGAATCCGCCGCGAGCTGCAATCGCAGGCCGGCGAGCCGGACGCGGATCGTCCCGAAGTCAGGGTCAAGGTGGTGCTGCTGGACCAGCTGAAGAAGGCGAGCTAGTAGTATCGGGGGTTTTTCCGCCCCCGAATGCCCCATCCTCAACTGCAGGTCCAGTTCGATCCCGCGTCGGCGCGCTTCGGCGCCGCGCGCTCCCAGAAGCGTCTCGAGGACGATCGCCTCCTCGCCGGCAAGGGACTCTTTAGCGACGACCGGGAATTTCCCGGCCAGGCGTGGCTGGTCGTGCTGCGCTCGCCGCATGCGCATGCGCGGATCGCCTCGATGGATTTGAGTCCGGTGAAAAGCGCACCGGGGGTCATCGCGGCCTGGACCATGGCCGAGTTGCGCGCCGACGGCGTGGGCCACATTCCGTTCCCGCCGCTCTTCAAGCGCGCCGACGGCTCGCCCATGGCGGCGCCGCCGCGCACGCCGCTTGCCGACACCCATGTCTACTACGTAGGACAACCGGTCGTCGCGGTGCTGGCGCAAACCCGCGCGCAGGCGCAGGACGCGGCGGACCTCGCCGTGGTGGACTACGAGGAGCTTGCCTGCGTCACGGATGCGCGCGCCGCGGCCGCGCCGGGCGCGCCGCTGGTCTGGCCCGAGGCTACCGGCAACATCGCCGCCGAGGCCGCTTATGGCGATGCGGCCGCGGTCGACGAAGCCTTTGCCGCGGCGGCGCATGTCACGACGCTCGAGCTGCACAACCAGCGCGTGTCCGCCGTGGCCATGGAGCCGCGCGCCTGCATCGCGGTGCTCGAGGCGGGCCGCACCACGCTCTACACGCAGAACCAGACCCCGACCGGCGCGCGCGAGCTGCTCGGCGCGGTGTTCCGCACGCCGCCCGAGGACTTTCGCGTCGTCGTCGGCGACATCGGCGGCGGCTTCGGCATGAAGACCGGCCTGACGCCGGAAGACGCGCTGGTGTGCTACGCGGCGCGCAAGCTGGGCCGGCCGGTGCGCTGGCGCGGCGAGCGCGCCGAGGAGTTCCTCGCCGCGCACATGGGGCGCGACCAGCACTGCAGCGCGAGCCTCGCGCTCGACCGTGAAGGCCGCATCCTCGCGCTGCGCACCGAGGTGCTCGGCAACATCGGCGCGCTGCCGGTGGGCTCCTCGGCGATCATCCCGCTCGCGCTCGGCCCCAAGGTGCAGACCACGGTGTACCGCGTGCCGGCGGTGCACTATCGCGTGAAAGCGGTGCTCACCCATACCATGGCCACCGGCGCCTACCGCGGCGCGGGTCGGCCCGAGGCCAACTTCCTCATGGAGCGGCTGGTGGAAAAGGCCGCGCGCGAGATGAAGCTCGATCCGGTGGAGCTGCGCCGGCGCAACCTCATCGCGCCGCAGGAGCTTCCCTACCGCACGCACCTCGGCGACACCTACGACAGCGGCCACTTCGCGCGCATCCTCGACCAGGTGCTGGCGGCGGCGGACTGGGACGGCTTCGAGTCGCGCCGCGCCGGGTCCCGGCGCCGCGGCCTGCTGCGCGGGCGCGGCGTCTCGGTGTACCTGGAATGGACCGGCGCCATTCCCACCGAGACGGTCGACCTCCAGATCGACGCCGACGGCACGCTGACCGTCTTCTCCGGCACGCAGGCGATGGGCCAGGGGCTGGAGACGAGTTATACGCAGCTCGTGACCGAGGTCCTTGGAATAGAAATTAAATTCGTGAAAATCGTGCAGGGCGATACCGACCGCGCCAACGGCGTGGGCAGCGTCGGCTCGCGCTCGGCGTTCGTCGGCGGCTCGGCGGTGGTGGCGGCGGGCCGCAAGATGATCGTGCGCGGCAGGGAGCTTGCCGCGGAGGCGCTGGAGGCGGCGCCGGCGGATCTCGAGTTTCGCGACGGCGGCTTTCGCATCGCCGGCACCGACCGCGCGGTCGCGCTCGCCGAGCTCGCGGCCCGCCAGCCGGAGCGCAGCGTGCGCGTCTCGGCCACGGAGACGCCCTCGACGCCGTCATGGCCGAACGGCGCGCAGGTGTGCGAAGTGGAAGTCGATCCCGAAACCGGCGAAGTGCGCCTTGCGCGCATCACGAGCTGCGACGACATCGGCCGCATCATCAACCACGCCATCGTCGAGGGCCAGATCCACGGCGGCATCGCGCAGGGCGCCGGCCAGGCGCTCTACGAGCAGGCGGTGTACGACCCGCAGAGCGGACAGCTGCTGTCGGGCTCGCTGATGGATTACTGCGTGCCGCGCGCCGACCAGTTTCCGCCGATGCTGGCAGCATTCGACGACAGCATTCCCTGCCGCACCAACCTGCTCGGGGTCAAGGGCTGCGGCGAGCTCGGCACCATAGGGTCCGCGCCCGCGACGGTGCACGCGGTGCTCGATGCGCTGAATGAGCAGGGCGTGCTGCACCTCGAGATGCCGCTCACCCCGGAAAAAGTATGGAGGGCGCTGCACGCCCGGCCGTGAATCGCGTGCTCCATTACGCAATCCTCGTGTCGCTTGCGTTGCATGGAGTGCTCCTGTTCGGCCTGTCGATGGAGCGCGACGCCGCGAAGGGCGATCTGCCGGTGCCGCCGCTCGAGGCGCGGATGGTGGAACCTCCAGCGCCTGCATTGCCAAAGGTTGAACCGCCCGAGCCGAAGGTGGAACCGCCCGAGCCGAAGGCGGAACCGATAAAGCCGCCGCCGCGGCCGGTGGTGAAGCCGGTTCCTCGTCCAAGGCCGAAGCCGGCACCGGTGGCCAAGGCCGCACCCCAGGCTCCTCCCGCAGAGCCGGTCACAGAGCCGGTCGCACCGGCGCCGCCGCCCGTCGCCAAGGTGGAGCCGCGGCCGGCGCCGCCGGGACCGAGCGCCGCGGAGCTCGAGGCCCGCGAGCGCGACGCGTACCGGCGCGCGGTGATGGACGCCGCGCGCAGGCACAACCGCTATCCGCCGCTCGCGCGCGAGAACAACTGGGAAGGCGAGGTGCAGGTGGGCCTGGTGATCGGCGCCGACGGCGCGGTTTCACTCACCATCCGGAGAAGCTCGAAGCACGCGGTGCTCGACCGCCAGGCGCTCGAGATGTTCAGGCAGGCGCAGGCGCAGGTGCCGCTGCCGCCGTCGCTGCGCGGCAAGGAACTCACCCTCGAGCTGCGCGCGATCTACAACCTGAAGGATCAGGGCTCGGGCTGAAAAGCCACCACGTGGTCGACGTCCAGGCGGATGCCGATGCGCTCGCCGAGCGCGTGGTTGTGGTGGCTGGGCACCAGCGCGAGCACCTTGCGGCCGCTCGCCAGGCGCAGCGTGTAGAGGATGTCGGCGCCGCGAAAGGCCTTGTGCACCACCTCCGCCTGCGTCGGCGCCGCGTCGTCGTGCACGATATCGTCGGGGCGCAGCAGCACTTCCAGGTTTTCCCCGCCATTGGAATCTCCCTGGAGCACGCCGAGCTCGATCTCCAGCTCCCCGCCGTTGCGCGCCCGTGCCGGCAGGAACACGCCTTGCCCGACGAAATCAGCGACGAAGCGGTTGGCAGGCCGGTGGTAGAGGTTGTAGGCGCTGTCCCACTGCTGGATGCAACCTTCGTGCAGCACGCCGATCTCGTCGGCCACCGCGAACGCCTCCTGCTGGTCGTGCGTCACCAGGATCGCGGTGGCGCCGCTCGCGCGGATGATGTCGCGCACCTCGAGCGACAGGCGCTCGCGCAGCTCGATGTCCAGGTTGGAGAAGGGCTCGTCCAGCAGGAGGAGCTCCGGGCGGGGCGCCAGCGCGCGCGCGACCGCTACGCGCTGCTGCTGCCCGCCGGACATCTCGAAGGGGTACTTGCGCAGCACCTTGGACAGGCCGACCAGCTCGGCGAGCTCGCGCAGGCGCGCGCGGCGCGCCTCTTCCGGCCAGCCATGCAGGCCGAAAGTGATGTTGTCGGCGATGCGCAGATGCGGAAAAAGCGCGTAGTCCTGGAACACCATGCCGATGCGCCGCTTTTCCGGCGCCAGCATCGCGCCGGGCCCCGATACCACGCGCCCAGCGAGCCGGATCTCGCCTTCCTGCACCGCTTCGAAGCCCGCGATGCAGCGCAGGACCGTGGTCTTGCCGCAGCCGCTCGGGCCGAGCAGGCAGCCGATCGCGCCGCGCGCCAGCGAGAACGACAGCCCGCGCACCACCTCCTGCTCGCCGTAGGAGTGGCGCAGGCCCGTCACTTCGAGCAAGGGGGAATTAAGAATCATTCTTGTTAGAATAACATACCCTTAGTTATCAA
>CAZJJC010000452.1:0-1792 GCA_964546195.1 uncultured Enterobacteriaceae bacterium
CCGACCTGGCCGCCGAAGGCTGCACCTACCTGCAGCTCGACGACACCGCGCTGCCGTGCAATTGCGACACGCATGTGCGCGAGGACGTCGCGGCGCGCGGCGAGGACGCCGACGAGCTGACGCAGCGCTACGCTGCCCTCATCAACGAATGCATAAGGGGGAAACCCGAAGGCATGACCGTCGGCATCCACCTTTGCCGCGGCAATCTGAAGGGCGCCTGGATGGCCGAGGGCGGCTACGAGCCGGTCGCCGAGGCGCTTTTCAACCGCATCAACGCAACCACCTACTGTCTCGAGTACGATACGGAGCGCGCCGGCGATTTCTCGCCGCTGCGCCTCGTGCCGAAGGGCAAGCGCGTGATTCTGGGCCTGGTCAGCACCAAGACGGCCGCTCTGGAGTCGAAGGATTTCTTGAAGCGGCGCATCGACGGGGCGGCGAAGCACTTGCCCCTCGAGCAGCTCGGCATCGGGCCGCAATGCGGTTTTTCCAGCGGCGGCGGCGGCGGGCAGGCGGTCACGCAGGACGACACCCGGCGCAAGCTAGACTTGATCATGGACGTTTCTCGCGAGGTATGGCAAAGCTCATGAAAAAGCTGATTTCGGTTGTTGCAGTAGCAACACTTGCCGGCTGCGCCGGCATGAAGGGCCCGAGCGACCGGCCGTTCGAGGGCTGGGAGAAAGGCGCGGCCATCGGCGCGATCGGCGGCGCCGTGCTGGGAGCGGCGGCGTACCGCAGGGACCGCAGCAAGGGCGCGCTGATCGGCGCGATCGGCGGCGGCCTGGCCGGCGCGGCGGTCGGCCGTTACATGGACAACCAGAAGCGCGACCTGGAGAAGAATCTGGCGCAGGAGATCCAGGCCGGCCAGACGAGAATCGAGAAGCTGCCGAACGACGTGGTGCGCATCACCATGACCAGCCAGACCGCGTTCGACACCAATTCCACGGTCATCAAGCCGGGGTTCCAAAGCACGATGGACAAGCTCGCCGACGTGGTCGTGCGCTACAACAAGACTACGCTGACCGTCGTTGGGCATACCGACAGCGTCGGCTCGGACAAGTACAACCAGGATCTGTCGCAGCGCCGCGCGCTGTCGGTGGCGCAGTACTTCGAGTCGCAGAAGGTCAATCCGCTGCGGCTGGCCACGGCGGGCAAGGGCGAAAACGAGCCGGTGGCGAGCAACAGCGCGGAGGCCGGCCGGCAGGCCAACCGGCGCGTCGAGATCTACGTCGAGCCGGTCGTCGAGGGCTGAAGCCGCATGTCCGGCAGGAAGCCGCGCGGCTTCGCCAAGGGGCTCACCAATTACGGCGACCCGGCGTTCTCGCTCTACCTGCGCCGCTCGTTCGCGAAGAGCATGGGCTACTCGGGCGAGATGCTCGAGCGTCCGGTGGTGGGCATCGCCGACTCGCGCAGCGGCTTCAACAACTGCCACCGCCATTTCCCCGAGCTGGTGGAGGCGGTGAAGCGCGGCGTGCTCGCCGCCGGCGGGCTGCCGATCGAGTTCCCCACCGTGTCGCTGGGCGAGGTGTTCCTCAGCCCTACCTCGATGATGTTCCGCAACCTGATGTCGATCGACGTGGAGGAGATGATCCGCGCGCAGCCGATGGACGCGGTGGTGCTGCTGGGCGGCTGCGACAAGACGGTGCCGGCGCAGCTCATGGGCGCCGCCTCGGCCGACGTGCCGGCGGTGCAGCTCCTCGCCGGCCCGATGATGCCGACTTCCTTCCGCGGCGAGCGCCTGGGGGCGTGCACCGACTGACGGCGCTACTGGGCGCTGCATCGCTCGGGGAAAGTG
>CAZJJC010000453.1:0-35366 GCA_964546195.1 uncultured Enterobacteriaceae bacterium
CCTGAACTTCCACGGCAACGTCGAGGGCGACGACATCTACAAGGGCACCACCGACGTGGTGGTGTGCGACGGCTTCGTCGGCAACGTGCTGCTCAAGGCCTCGGAGGGCGTGGCCAACATGATCGTCGGCTTCCTGCGCCAGGAGTTCACGCGCAATCCCTGGAACCTGCTCGCGGCCTGGATGGCCAGGCCGGTGCGCAAGGCGCTGCGCGCGCGCATGGATCCGGGCCGCTACAACGGCGCGAGCCTGCTCGGCCTGAAGGGCATCGTCATCAAGAGCCACGGCTCGGCGGACGTCTACGCTTTCGGGCAGGCGCTCGCCCGCGCCGCCGAAGAGGTCAGCAACAACGTGCCGCAGCGCATCGCCGCGCAGATCCGGTCATGATCTATTCGCGCATCGTCGGAACCGGCAGCTACCTGCCCGAGCGCATGGTCGACAACCACGAGCTCGCCGGGCGCCTGGAGACCAGCGACGCCTGGATCCGCAGCCGCACCGGCATCGCGCAGCGCCACATCGCCGCGCAGAGCCAGGCTTCGAGCGACCTGGCATTTGAAGCTTCGAAAAGGGCTTTGCAGGCGGCCAACGTCGACGCCTCGCAGATCGAGCTCATCGTGGTGGCGACCTCGACGCCCGACTTCATCTTCCCCAGCACCGCCTGCCTGCTGCAGGCGAAGCTCGGGATCAAGGGCTGCGCCGCCTTCGACGTGCAGGCGGTGTGCACCGGGTTCATCTACGCCCTCGCGACGGCGGACGGTTTCATAAAGAATGGAACAGCGAAGCGCGCGCTGGTGGTGGGAGCGGAAGTTTTCTCGCGCATCCTCGACTGGAACGACCGCGCCACCTGCGTGCTCTTCGGCGACGGCGCCGGCGCGGTGGTGCTCGCGGCGCACGCCTCGCCCGGCATCCACGCGAGCCGCCTGCACGCCGACGGCAGCCAGGTCGACATGCTCAGCGTGCCGGGCAACGTGAGCGGCGGCAAGATCGTCGGCTCGCCCTTCCTGCAGATGGACGGGCAGGGGGTATTCAAGTTCGCGGTGCGGGTGCTCGAGGAGTCGGCGCTCGAGACGGTCGCGGCCGCCGGCATGCGCCTCGAGGACATCGACTGGCTCATCCCGCACCAGGCGAACGTGCGCATTCTCGAGGCGACCGCGCGCAAGCTCGGCCTGCCGCCCGAGAAGCTGGTGCTGACGCTGGACCATCACGGCAATACCTCGGCCGCGTCGGTGCCGCTCGCCCTCGACGAGTCGGTGCGCGCCGGCCGCATCCGGCCGGGTGAGCGCCTGCTGCTGCAAGGCGTCGGCGGCGGCTTCACCTGGGGCTCGTGCGTGGTGACGCTGTGAAGCTCGCCATGGTTTTCCCCGGGCAGGGCTCGCAGGCGGTGGGCATGCTGCAGGGTTATGCAGGGCTGCCGGGGATCGCCTCGGTCCGGGACCAGGCGGCACAGGTTCTGGGCGCGCAGTTCGTCAGGCTGCTGGACGAGGGTCCCGCGGAACAGCTCGGCCTCACGCTGAATACGCAGCCCGCGATGGTAACGGCAGGCTACGCCGCTTACCGCGCCTGGCGCGAGCTGGGCGGTGCGCAACCCGAGCTCGTTGCGGGACACAGCCTCGGCGAATACACCGCGCTCGTAGCTGCGGGCGCATTGGCGTTCGAGGATTGCCTGCCGCTGGTGCGCTTTCGCGCGCAGGCGATGCAGGAAGCGGTGCCCGAGGGCGAGGGCGCCATGGCCGCCATCCTCAGCCTGGACGACGGCGAGGTCATCGCGGCCTGCGAGGAAGCCGATGGCGAAGTGCAGGCGGTGAACTTCAACGCGCCCGGGCAGGTCGTGATCGCCGGCGAGAAGCACGCGGTGTCGCGCGCGATCGAGCGCTGCAAGGCGCGCGGCGCCAGGCGCGCGATGCCGCTGCCGGTGAGCGCGCCGTTTCATTCGACGCTCATGCGCCCGGCGGCGCAGAAGTTGGGCGGGTATCTGGACAAGGTGCCGTTCACCTCACCCGGCATTTCGCTCATCAACAATGTGGAGGCGGCGGTGGTGGATGAGCCGGCGAAGATCAAGGACGCCCTGGTGCGCCAGGCGGCCTCGCCGGTGCGCTGGGTGGAGACGATCCGCACGATGCGCGACATGGGCGTCACGCACGTCATCGAATGCGGCCCCGGCAAGGTCCTCGCCGGCCTGACGAGGCGGATCGCTCCCGACATCCAGTCGCTCGCGCTGGCCGACCGCAGCTCCTTGGAAGAGGCATTGAAGGCGCTATGAGCACTCTTGAGGGCAAAATCGCGTTGGTCACCGGCGCCTCGCGCGGCATCGGGTTCGCGATCGCGCAGCGGCTCCTGGAGGACGGAGCCCAGGTGGTGGGTACCTCGACCACGGAGGAGGGCGCGAAGAAAGCGCCCGGCATCGGCAAGCTGCTGAACGTGCGCGATGCCGCTCAATGCGACAGGCTGCTCGAAGAAATCCGCAAGCAGCACGGCGACATCGCCATCCTGGTGAACAACGCCGGGGTCACGCGCGACAACCTGGCGCTGCGCATGAAGGACGCCGAGTGGGACGAGGTGATGGAGACCAACCTGCGCGCGGTGTTCCGCCTGTCGCGCGGCGTGATGCGCGGCATGATGAAGGCGCGCTGGGGCCGCATCGTCAACATCACCTCGGTGGTCGGCGCCTCGGGCAACCCCGGCCAGGCGAATTACGCCGCCGCCAAGGCCGCGGTGGTGGGCATGACCAAGTCGCTCGCGCGCGAGCTCGGCAGCCGCGGGATCACGGTGAACTGCGTGGCCCCCGGCTTCATCGACACCGACATGACGCGCGCGCTGTCGGAGGAGCACAGAAAAGCGCTGCTCGAGCAGATTCCGCTCGGGCGGCTGGGCGCGCCGCAGGACGTGGCGGCCGCGGTCGCCTACCTCGCTTCTCCCGGCGCCGACTATGTCACGGGAGCGGTCCTGCACGTCAACGGCGGCATGTATATGTCGTAAAATACGGCCCCTCTAGGGGAAGGAGCACGGATGGAAAACATCGAACAACGCGTGAAGAAGATCATCGCCGAGCAGCTCGGCGTCAACGAGGCGGAGATCAAGAACGCCTCCTCGTTCGTCGACGACCTGGGCGCCGATTCGCTCGACACCGTGGAGCTCGTGATGGCGCTCGAGGAGGAGTTCGAGACCGAGATCCCGGACGAGGAGGCGGAGAAGATCACCACCGTCCAGCAGGCCGTGGACTACATCAAGGCCCATGCGAAGGCGTAAGCGAAGTGCTAAGTGACGCGCCGTAGAGTCGTGGTGACCGGGCTGGGGATCGTCAGCCCGATCGGCAACAGCGTCGCCGAGGCCTGGGAAAGCGCGCTGGCCGGCACCCCGGGCATCGGCCGCATCACCCGCTTCGATCCGGCGCGCCTCGCCAGCCAGATGGCCGGCGAGGTGAAGGGCTTCGACGTGACGCCGTTCATGTCGGCGAAAGAGGCGCGGCGCATGGATGTCTTCATCCATTACGGCATGGCCGCCGGGCTGCAGGCCTGGCGCGACGCCGCGCTGCAGGTCACCGCGGAGAACGCCGAGCGCGTCGGCGTCAACTTCGGCTCCGGCATCGGCGGGCTGCCGATGATCGAGGCCACGCACGACGAGCTCAAAGCGAGCGGCCCGCGGCGCATCTCGCCGTTCTTCATCCCCGGCACGATCATCAACATGATCGCGGGCCTCCTGTCCATCGAGACCGGCGCCAAGGGGCCCAACCTCGCCATGGTGACCGCGTGCACCACCTCCACGCACTGCATCGGCGAGGCGGCCAAGTCGATACGCTACGGCGACGCCGACGTGATGATCGCCGGCGGCTCCGAGGCGGTGGTCACCGAGCTGGCCATGGGCGGCTTCGCCGCGGCGCGCGCGCTGTCCACGCGCAACGACGATCCGGCGGGCGCCAGCCGGCCCTGGGACAAGGACCGCGACGGCTTCGTGCTGGGCGAGGGCGCGGGCGCCGTGGTGCTCGAGGAGTACGAGCATGCCAGGGCGCGGGGCGCGAAGATCTACTGCGAGCTCTCGGGCTACGGGGTGTCCGCCGACGCGCACCACATGACCGCGCCGCCGGAGGATGGCGACGGCGGATTCAGGGCGATGCGCACTGCGCTGAAGGACGCCAGCCTCGATTCCTCCGCGGTGGACTACATCAACGCCCACGGCACCTCGACGCCGCTTGGCGCTGTCGCCGAGACCATCGCGGTGAAGCGCCTGCTCGGGGAGCGCGCGCCGAAAGTGGCGGTCAACTCGACCAAATCGATGACCGGCCACCTGCTCGGCGCGGCCGGGGCGGTGGAGGCGGTCTTCAGCATCCTCGCCCTGCGCGACCAGGTCTCGCCCCCGACCATCAACCTGCGCACGCCCGATCCGCAGTGCGACCTCGACTACGTGCCCAACACGGCGCGCAAGATGCCCATCCGTGTGGCGCTGTCCAACTCGTTCGGCTTCGGCGGGACGAACGGCACCCTGGTTTTCACGCGGCTTTGAATCCGCGGCGATTGCGGCTCGAGCTCCAGCCGTCCCCGCTTCTCGCCGCCGCCCTCGTCGCCGCGCACGGTGCGGCAGCCGCCTGCGTGCTGGTCGCCATGCCGGGCACGGCGGGCGCGCTGATCGCGGCGGCGCTCGCCGCCCTGGGCGCGATGGCGGCCAGGACCCGCGCGCTGCTCAAGGGGCGCGGCGCGGTGCGCGCGCTCGAGCTGGAAGGGCCCGGGCTTACGCTCTGCCTTGCGAGCGGCGAGCGCTTGGCCGCCGAAGTGGCGCCGCGGCGCTATGTCAGCCGGCACCTGGTGATCCTTCGCCTCAGGGAAAATGCGCCGCGCCCGGTGCGCCGCACCATCCTCGTCACCGCCGACATGGCGGGCGGCGATTCGTTCCGCACGCTGCGCGTGTGGGCGCTATGGGGCAGGTTGTCCGCCGTGGCGGCAAAGCAACTGCCCGCATAGCCGGCTGCCCTACCGCACGGTCGAACTATTTCCAAGTGCGTGTGTCTGTGGCACATAGGCGTTGCAGATCGGACTGTGAGTCCGGGGGTGGGGAGCCCCTGGTCGATCCCGGGTGGCAGGATGTCTGACCGCGAGATCGACCGGCAGCTGGTGGCGCGGGCGCAGCGCGGCGACAAGCGCGCGTTCGAGCTGCTCGTCGAGAAGTACCAGCGCAAGCTGGCGCGGTTGCTGTCGCGCTTCATACGCGACCCGGCCGAGGTCGAAGATGTGACGCAGGAAGCGTTCATCAAGGCCTACCGCGCACTCCCCGCGTTCCGTGGCGACAGCGCCTTTTATACGTGGCTGTACAGGATTGGAATCAATACGGCCAAGAACTATCTCATGGCCATGGGTCGGCGGGCGCCGACCTCGACCGAGGTAGAGGCCGAAGACGCGGAAGGCTTCGAGGAGGGCGAACAGCTGCGAGACATCAACACGCCGGAGAGCGTGCTGCTGTCGAAGGAGATCGCCGAGACGGTGAATGCCACGATCGAAAGCTTGCCCGAAGAGTTGCGCAGGGCGATCCAGATGCGCGAGATCGAAGGCATGAGCTACGAGGACATCGCGCAGGCGATGGACTGCCCGATCGGCACCGTGCGCTCGCGCATCTTCCGGGCGCGCGAGGCGATCGCCGAGCAGCTCAGGCCGCTCCTGGGCACAAGCAAAGAGCGCAGGTGGTAGGGGTATGAAAGACCGGGTTTCCGAATTCATGGACGGCGAGCTGGACGACGGCGCCGCCGGCCAGGTGATCGACGCGCTGGCGCGCGAGGGCGAGGCGCGCGAGACCTGGCGCCTGTACCACCTCATCGGCGACGCGCTGCGCGACAGCCGCGTGCCGCCGGCCTGGGAGCCCGCGCCCGTGACGCCCGGGCGCCTGCAGCGCCAGCCGCGCGCCCTGTACGCGGCGCTCGCCGCCAGCCTGGCGGCGGTCGCGCTGGTGGGCTGGCTCGCCTTTGCGCCCCAGGAGAGCGCCGTTGCGCCGGTGGCCCTGCAGCAGCCGCCTGCGGCCGCGGCAAGGACCAACCCCGTGCTCGTCCCCCTGCCCAGCGGCACCAACGATTACCTGCTCGCCCACCAGCAGTTCTCCCCGCGGGTATCCCTGCAGGGCATGGCGCCCTACGTGCGCACGGTTTCCGAGCCGGTCCAGGAGTCGCGCAAGTGAGGCGGGGGCTGCTCGGGACCGCGCTCGTCCTCGCCCTCGGGGCGGCACAGGCGCAATCCCCCGAGGCGCTCGGCTGGCTGCGCAAGATCCACGAGGCGACGCAGCGCCTGTCGTATACCGGCACCTTCGTCTACCACAACGGCGCGCGCAGCGAGACCTCCCGCATCACGCGCTACGTCGACGGCGCGGGGGACATCGAGAAAGTCGAAGTCATGGACGGGGTGCCGCGCGAGATCGTGCGCACCAAGGACATGGTGCGCTGCTACCTGCCCGAGAGCCGCGTGGTGAAGGTAGACAAGCGGGTCGACCCGCGCACCGAGCGCGGCTTCCCCGCGCTGGTTTCCGAGCAGTTCACCGTGCTCGCGCGGCACTACGAGCTCAGCCTGGGCGAAACGCGCCGCATCGCGGGCTTCGACTGCCAGGCGGTGCTGCTCAGCCCCAGGGACAACCTGCGCTACGGCCACAAGCTGTACGCGGACGTGCGCAGCGGCATGCTGCTGCGCGCCGTGACGCTCGACTTCGAGGGCAAGCCGGTCGAGCAGTTCACCTTCACCCAGCTCGCCATCGGCAACGTCACCCGCGACATGGTGAAGACGCGCCACGCGGTGCGCGCCTGGCGCGTCGAGCACGCCGAAGCCCATCCGGCGCGGCTTGCCGGCTGGGGTCTCGCCGCCGAGCTGCCCGGCTTCCAGAAGATCACCGAGTTGAAGCGCACGCTGGGAGAATCCCGTCCGGTCGGCCAGATGGTCTACTCCGACGGGCTTGCGGCGGTATCGGTGTTCATCGAGCCGCTCGCAGCAGGGCGCGACCCCGTGCGCACCGGCCTTGCCAGCATGGGCGCGATCCACATCTATACGCGCGAGGTGGCTAACCATAGAGTGACGGTGGTCGGCGAGGCGCCGGCCGTCAGCGTGCAGCGGATCGCCGACTCGGTCGAGTTCCACCGGCCGCGGTAAGAATTACAGCCCAGGAGAGAAAAACATGCAGCAAGTTCTAAGAGCGTTGGCCGGCCTGTGGCTGGCGGTCTTCTGCGCGGCCGTGTTCGCGCAGGGACGCGAGTTGCCCGACTTCACCCGCCTGGTCGAGGAGCAGGGCAGCGCGGTGGTGAACATCAGCACCACGCAGGCGGCGCGCCGCGCGCCGCCGGGCGCGGTGCCCCAGGTGCCGGGCATCGAGGACGAGGAGATGCTGGAATTCTTCCGGCGCTTCATCCCGCGCCAGCCGGGCCCGGGCCAGGGCCCCGGCCCGGGCGCGCGCCCGGAAAGCCGCTCGCTCGGCTCGGGGTTCATCATCAGCGCCGACGGCTACATCCTGACCAACGCCCATGTGGTCGAAAGCGCCGACGAGATCAACGTGAAGCTCACCGACAAGCGCGATTTCAAGGCCAAGGTCATCGGCGCCGACCGGCGCACCGACGTCGCGCTCATCAAGATCGAGGGGACGGGCCTGCCGGTGGTGAAGTTCGGCGACCCGAGCAAGCTCAAGGTCGGCGAGTGGGTGGTGGCGATCGGCTCGCCGTTCGGCTTCGAGAACACGGTCACCGCCGGCATCGTCAGCGCCAAGGGGCGCTCGCTGCCGCAGGAGAACTTCGTTCCCTTCATCCAGACCGATGTCGCGATCAACCCGGGCAACTCCGGCGGGCCGCTGTTTAACCTGCGCGGCGAGGTGGTCGGCGTCAACTCGCAGATCTACAGCCGCACCGGCGGCTTCATGGGGCTTTCCTTCGCGATTCCCGCCGACGTGGCGCTGGACATCCAGAAGCAGCTGCGCGAGAAGGGGCGCGTGGCGCGCGGGCGCATCGGCGTGGTCATCCAGGAAGTGACGCGCGATCTGGCGACCTCCTTCGGCCTGGACCGGCCGCGCGGCGCGCTGGTGAACTCGGTCGAGAAAGGCAGCCCGGCCGACAAGGCGGGCGTGGAGGCGACCGACATCATCATCGGCTACGACGGCAAGCCGGTCGAGTCCTCGAGCGACCTGCCGCGCATGGTGGGCTCCACGCGTCCGGGCGCGCAGGCGGCGCTCGAGGTGTTGCGCAAGGGCCAGACGCGCAAGCTCAACGTCACCGTGGGCGAGCTGCAGGAGGACCGCGTGGCCTCGCGCGAGACCCCGCGGCCCAAGCCGCAGGCCGAGGCGCCCGCCAACCGCCTGGGCATCGTGGTGGCCGAGCTCGGCTCGGAGCAGAAGAGCCAGATGAAGCTCTCCGGCGGCCTCGTGGTGACCGAGGTGCGCCCCGACGCCAAGGCGGAGGTGCGCAAGGGCGATGTCCTGCTCACCATGGTGCACAAGGGCCAGCACACCGAGCTCAAGTCCGTCGAGCAGTTCAACAAGCTGCTCGCCGCGCTCGACAAGAGCGCGGTGATCACCCTGCAGGTGCGGCGCGGCGAATCGGTGGCCTTCGTCACGGTCTCGGGGCTGACGGATAAAGGCTGAGCTCAGGCTGTACGGCCGCGCCTACTGCCATCTGTGCGAGGAGATGGCGCAGGCGCTGCGCTCGCTGGGCGCGGCGTTCGAGGAGATCGACGTCGATTCCGATGCGCGGCTGGACGAGCTTTACGGCGAGAGCGTGCCGGTCCTGTTCCAGGGGGAGATCGAGCTCTGCCGGCACCGCCTCACGCCCGAGGCGATTGCCAAGCTAAGCTAAAATAGCGCGTTGATCGAGGAGGGTGCCGCCAGAGCACGCGGGCACCCTCTTTGTTTATATGGCCCAAAGCAGAATCCGCAACTTCTCCATCATCGCGCACATCGACCACGGCAAGTCGACCCTGGCGGACCGCTTCATCCAGATGTGCGGCGGCCTGGCCGAGCGCGAGATGGCCGAGCAGGTGCTCGACTCGATGGAGCTCGAGCGCGAGCGCGGCATCACCATCAAGGCGCAGACCGCGGCGCTGGAATACCGGGCGAGGGACGGCGAGACGTATCTGCTGAACCTGATCGACACCCCGGGCCACGTCGACTTCTCCTACGAGGTGAGCCGCTCGCTCGCCGCCTGCGAGGGCGCGGTGCTGGTGGTGGACGCCTCGCAGGGCGTGGAGGCGCAGACGGTGGCCAACTGCTACACCGCGATCGAGCAGGGCGTGGAGGTGATCCCGGTGCTCAACAAGATCGATCTCCCCTCGGCCGACCCCGACAAGGCGATCCAGGAGATCGAGGACGTGATCGGCATAGCGGCCTCGGGCGCGCTGCGCGTGAGCGCGAAGACCGGCGAGAACGTGGCCGAGATCCTGGAGGCGGTGATCGCGCGCGTTCCTCCTCCCTCTGGCGACCCTGCCGCAAAGCTGCAGGCGCTGATCATCGACTCGTGGTTCGACAATTACGTCGGCGTGGTGATGCTGGTGCGCGTGGTCGAGGGCACGCTCAAGCCCAAGGACAGGATCCTGCTGATGGCGACCGAGGCGTCCTACCTCTGCGACCAGGTAGGGGTATTCACGCCCAAATCGAAATCGAAAGATGAGCTGAAGGCGGGTGAAGTGGGCTTCATCACCGCGGGCATCAAGGAGCTGCGCGCGGCGAAGGTGGGCGACACCGTTACCCGCGCCGACAAGCCCGCCGCCAAGGCGCTGCCGGGCTTCAAGGAGGTCAAGCCGCAGGTATTCGCCGGCCTGTACCCGGTGGAGGCGAACGAGTACGAAGCGCTGCGCGACGCGCTCGAGAAGCTGCACCTGAACGATGCCTCGTTCCACTACGAGCCCGAGACCTCGCAGGCGCTGGGCTTCGGCTTTCGCTGCGGCTTCCTGGGCCTGCTGCACATGGACATCGTGCAGGAGCGCCTGGAGCGCGAGTACGGCATGCGCCTCATCACCACCGCGCCCTCGGTGGTCTACCAGGTGCTGCTGCGCGACGGCACGCTGGAGCAGGTGTCGAACCCGGCGCGGCTGCCCGACCCGACGCTGATCGAGGAAATCCGCGAGCCGGTCATCGCCACCCGGATCTTCGTGCCGCAGGAGTACGTCGGGCCGGTCATCACCCTGTGCACGCAGAAGCGCGGCACGCAGACCAACCTGCACTACTCGGCGCGCCACGTGGTGGTCTCCTACGACCTGCCGCTGAACGAGGTGGTGCTGGATTTCTTCGACCGCCTGAAGTCGATGACCCGGGGCTACGGCTCGCTCGACTACGAGTTCAAGGAGTACCGCGGCGCCGACATGGTGCGCCTGGACGTCCTGGTGAACGGCGAGCGCGTCGATGCGCTCTCCAGCATGGTGCACCGGGAGACCGCGCACGCGCGGGGAAGGGAGCTGGTCGGCAAGTTGAGGGCGCTGATTCCGCGGCAGATGTTCGACGTCGCGATCCAGGCGGCCATCGGCGGCCACATCGTGGCGCGGGAGAACGTGAAGGCGCTGCGCAAGAACGTGCTCGCCAAGTGCTACGGCGGCGACGTCACGCGCAAGCGAAAGCTGCTCGAAAAGCAAAAGGAAGGGAAAAAGCGCATGAAGCAGGTCGGCTCGGTGGAGATTCCCCAGGAGGCGTTCCTCGCGGTGCTGCAGCGGGGCGAGCATTGAGCTTCGCTCTGTTCCTGCTCACGCTGCTGGTGGTGACCGGCGCGGTGTGGGCGCTCGAGGCGGCCTGGCTGCGGCGCCGGCGCGCGCCCGGACAGCGGCAGCCCTGGTGGGTCGAGTACTCGGTGAGCTTCTTTCCGGTGATCCTGATCGTGTTCGTGCTGCGCTCGTTCCTGGTCGAGCCGTTCAAGATACCGTCGAGCTCCATGGTGCCGACCCTGCTGGTGGGCGACTTCATCCTGGTGAACAAATTCACCTACGGCATCCGCCTGCCGGTGGCCAACGTGAAGATCGTCGAGCTCGGCAGCCCGCAGCGCGGCGACGTGATGGTGTTCCGCTATCCCGAGGACTCGTCGCTCGACTACATCAAGCGCGTGGTGGCCCTGCCGGGCGACCGCCTCGAGTACCGCAACAAGCGCCTGTCGGTCAACGGCAGCCCGGTGCCGCTGCGGCGCATCGACGACTACCTGTCGAAGGAGCGCATGCAGTTCTCGCGCCGCTATGTCGAGACGCTGAACGACCACGAGCACCAGATCCTGCTGGAGGAGGATGCGCCGGCCTTCGTCGCCCCGTCGCGCTCGTTTCCGCACGCCGGCAATTGCAACTACAATATGAGCGGCCTGGCGTGCACGGTTCCGCCGGGGCATTACTTCATGATGGGCGACAACCGGGACAACTCGAGCGACAGCCGCGTCTGGGGTTTCGTGCCCGACGAGAACATCGTGGGCAAGGCGTTCTTCATCTGGCTCAATTTGAACGAGCTGGGGCGCTTCGGATCCTTTCGCTGAGCATGGCGCCGGAGGGCAAGGGACCACAATGAGAAACCTGCAGCGCGGACTCACGCTGGGCGGCCTGATCGTGTGGCTGTTCATCCTCGCCATCGTGGCGCTTCTCGGCATGAAGCTGGTCCCCGCGTACATGGAGTACGGCACCGCCAGGAACGCCATCGAGGCAATCGCGCGCGAGCGCAACGCCTCCACGCCGGCCGAAGTGCGCCGCGCATTCGAGTCGCGCGCCGCCATCGACGACATCAACACCGTCAAGGGCTCGGACCTGGAAATCACCAAGGAAGGCGGCGAGACGGTGATTTCGTTCGCCTATCGCAAGGAAGTGCCTCTGTTCGCCAATGTCGGGGTCTACATGGATTTCGCGGCGAGCTCGAGGGGCCGTTAGACCGCCTTGTCCCGGCCCGCGGCGCTCGAAAAACGGCTCGGCCACAAGTTCGCAGATGCGCGCCTTCTCCAGCAGGCCCTGACGCACCGCAGCCGCGGCGCCGACAACAACGAGAGGCTCGAATTCCTGGGCGACGGGGTGCTCGGCTGCGCGGTGGCCGACGAGCTCTACGCCCGGTTCCCGCAGCTCTCGGAAGGCAAGCTCACCCGCCTGCGCGCCAGCCTGGTGCGCGAGGAAATGCTGGCCGAGATCGGCAAGGAGCTGGGGCTCGGCGAATTCCTGAGGCTGGGCGAAGGCGAGCTGGCGGCGGCCCCCGAGCCGCGGCCCTCGATCCTCGCCGATGCGCTCGAGGCGGTGCTGGGCGCGGTGTTCCTCGACGGCGGCTACGGCGCCGCGCGCAGCGCGGTGCTCGCCGCGTTCGGGCCGCACATCGACCGGCTCGATCCCGAGCTGCCGGCCAAGGACGCGAAAACCCGGCTGCAGGAGCTGCTGCAGGCGAAGCACCGCCAGCTGCCGCAATACCGGGTGGCGGCGGTCCAGGGCGAGGCGCACCGCCAGTCCTTCCAGGTGGAATGCGCCGTGCCCGAGCTCGGCCTGAGCTCGACCGGCGCCGGAACCTCGCGCCAGCGCGCCGAGCAGCAGGCCGCCAAGGCGATGCTCGAGCAGCTCGAAAAATGAGCCACCGCTGCGGCACCATCGGCATCGCCGGCCGGCCCAACACCGGCAAGTCGAGCCTGCTCAACCGCCTGGTGGGCGAGAAGCTCTCGATCGTCTCGCCCAAGCCGCAGACCACCCGCCATCTGGTCACCGGCATTCTGACGCGCGAGGACTGCCAGTACGTCTTTGTCGATGCGCCCGGCCGGCAGTCGGGCGCCAGAAGCGTGCTGCATCGCAGGCTCAATCGCCGGGCGACCCAGGCGGCGCGCGACGCCGACGTGGCGCTCTTCCTGGTCGAGGCAGGCCGCTTCACGCCCGAGGACCGCGGGGTGCTCGACGCCATTCCCGCCTCGCAGAAGGTGGTGGCGGCGGTGAACAAGATTGATCTCGTGAAAAAGCACGCCGAGCTCATTCCGTTCCTCGAGCGCCTGTCCAGGACCCGGGACTTTGCGGCGATCGTCCCGGTGAGCGCGGCGACCGGCAAGAACATCCCGGAGCTGCTCAAGGCGCTGCGCGAGGCGCTGCCCGAGGCACCCGCGGCTTACCCCCCGGACCAGCTCACCGACCGGGACGAGCGCTTCTTCGCCGCCGAGCTGCTGCGCGAGAAACTGTTCCGCGAAATGGGCGAGGAGCTGCCGTACCGCTGCGAAGTGGTGGTCGACAGCTTCAAGCAGGAAGGACGGCTGCGGCGCATCGAGGTGACCATCCTGGTGGAGCGCGACAGCCAGAAGGCCATCGTGGTCGGCGCCGGCGGCGCGCGTCTCAAGCGCATGGCCACCGCGGCGCGCAAGGACATGGAGAAGCTCTTCGGCGGCAAGGTCTATCTCGGCACATGGGTGAAAGTGCGCAAAGCGTGGACCGACGACGCGCGCGTCCTGCGCCAGCTGGGGTATGAATGAAAAGACGTGCCGATGACGAGGCGGGCTACGTGCTGCACACGTACGCCTACAAGGAGACCAGCCTTATCGCGGAGCTCTTCACGCGCCGTTTCGGGCGGGTGGCGCTGCTCGCGCGCGGGGCGCGCCGCCCGCGCTCGGCGATGCGCGGCGTGCTGCTGTCGTTCCATCCGCTGCGCCTGTCGTGGAGCGCATCGGCCGAGCTGGGCAACCTGATCTCCGCCGAATGGGCCGGCGCGCTGCAGCCGCTCGCGGGCCGGGGGCTGATGTGCGGCTTCTACGTGAACGAGCTGGTGATGCGGCTCGTGCCGCGCGAGGACCCTCACGAGGCGCTGTTCGACGCCTATGCGCACTCGCTCAAGGCGCTTTCCGAAGGCATGGGTCACGCCGCGGTGCTGCGCGCCTTCGAGAAGCGGCTGCTCGCCGAGCTGGGCTACGCTCCGCTGCTCGACAGGGATGCGGCCAGCCGGCCCATCGACCCGGAAGGCCTGTACGTCTACGAGCCCGAGCGCGGGCCGCTGCCGGCGAGCGGGCCGCGCGGCGGCGCGCTCACGGTCCGCGGAAAGACCCTGCTCGACGTGGCGGCCGACGACTACAGCAGCGCGCAGACGCGCGACGAGGCGCGCAGCCTGATGCGCGAGCTCATCGCCGAGCGCCTGCACGGGCAGGTGCTGCATACTCGCGCCGTGCTCAGGGAGCTGAACGACTTGTGATAGAGCTCGGCGTCAACGTCGATCACGTGGCGACCGTGCGCCAGGCGCGGCGCACCTACGAGCCCGACCCGGTGTGGGCCGCGGTCGAGGCGCACCTGGGCGGCGCCGACGGCATCACCGTGCACCTGCGCGAGGACCGGCGCCACATCCAGGACGAGGACGTGCGCCGCCTGCGCGAGCTCACCCACATCCGGCTGAACCTCGAGATGGCGGCCACGCAGGAGATGGTCGCGATCGCCGCGCGCATCAAGCCGGAGATGGCGATGCTCGTGCCCGAAGGACGCCACGAGGTGACGACCGAGGGCGGCCTCGACATCGTTTCCCAGGAGAATCCGCTGAAAAGCGCGGTCGGGCGCCTCGCCGGCGCAGGCATCGTGGTCTCGGTGTTCATCGATGCGGACCTGCGCCAGGTCGAGGCGGCCAGGCGCATCGGCGCGTCGGTGTGCGAGATCCATACCGGACCCTATGCGCACGCTTTCCATTCCAAGGGCCGCGACGCCGAAAGCCCCCCGGTCATTTCAGAATTGAAGAGTATTGAGGCGGCCGGCGAGGCGATCCGCTCGCTCGGCATGCGCTTCAACGCCGGGCACGCGCTCAACTACTTCAACGTCGAGCCGGTGGCGCGGCTGCCGGGAGTGCGCGAGCTGCACATCGGCCACGCCATCGTGTCGCGGGCCCTGTTCGTGGGCATGCGCGAGGCGGTGCGCGAGATGAAGCGCCTCATGCAGCAGGCGGCGCCATGATCTACGGCGTGGGCACCGACGTGGTCGAGATCGAGCGCATCGAGCAGGCGCTTGCGCGCTTCGGGGACCGGTTTGCGCGGCGCATCCTCTGCGCCCCCGAGCTGTCGAGATTCAACAACCACCGGATGCCGGCCGCCTACCTCGCCAAGCGCTTCGCCGCCAAGGAAGCCTTCACCAAGGCCCTCGGCACCGGCATCCGCGCGCCCGCCAACTGGCACGGCGTGTGGGTCGAGAACCTGTCCTCGGGCAAGCCCGTCCTTCGCTTTTCGGTAAGCCTCGAAAAGCTCCTGCAGGAAAGAGAAATCCGCAGCTCGCACCTTTCGCTTGCCGACGAGCGCGGCATGGCGATGGCTACCGTGATCCTCGAGTGTCGCGCGGGAGCTGGGAATGGCCCAGGGTCTCGATGATGCTCTGCACCAGCGGCATGCTCACGGGCTTGAGGACATGGGCGTCGAATCCCGCCTGGCGGCTCTTCGTGCGGTCCCGGCTTTCGCCGTAGGCAGTGACTGCGACCAGGCTCACTTGGTCGTGGGAATGGGTTTTCCTGAGCATTGCCGCAAGCTCCCATCCGCTTATCCCGGGCATGTTGATGTCCAGGAACACGATGTCCGGTTTGAGCTGCTCCACCAACTCCACTACCTGCCGCGGGTCGGTAACCGCGGTGGCCTCATGTCCCAGAAGGCCGAGCAGGTGGGCAAATGTCTGGGCGCTGTCGGGATGATCATCGACGACGAGCACTCGGCAGATCTTTGCGCGGCTGAGCAAGGCGGGGTCCCGGAAACAGCTTAATTCAGTCAACTGTGCCTTGTCTGTCGGGCACGCCCTTACAGGTTGACCTCGTATCGTCGACAATTCAGCGATGCGAAAGCTGAGGCACCCGCTCGGAGCGGCGGTCATCGACGTCGTGGGCGCCGCGCTGAGCGACGAGGATCGCGAGCGGCTGCGCCACCCGGCGGCGGGCGGGGTGATCCTGTTTTCCCGCAATTACCAGAACCCGGAGCAGCTTTTTTCGCTGACCGAGGAAATCCGCAAGCTGCGGGAACCCGCGCTGCCCATCTGCGTGGACCACGAGGGCGGCCGGGTGCAGCGCTTCCGCGAGGGCTTCTCGGCGATTCCGCCGATGCGCGAGCTCGGCCGCCACTGGGACCGCGACCCGGCGGCGGCGCGCGAAGCGGCGCGCGCGCTCGCCTATATCGTGGGCGCCGAGCTCGCCGCGCACGGCGTCGATTTCAGCTTCGCGCCGGTGCTCGACCTGGACTACGGCGGCAGCTCGGTGATCGGCGACCGGGCGCTGCACTTCGACCCCACCGCCGTGGGCGCGCTCGGCGCGTGCATCGTGCAGGGCTTCGCCGACGCCGGCATGGGCGCGGTGGGCAAGCACTTTCCGGGGCACGGCTATGCGGAGGCGGATTCGCATGTTGCCATTCCGCGCGACGACAGAAAACAGGCCGATATTCTCAAGAAAGACGTCGTTCCGTTCCGGATGGCGATCGAAGCCGGCCTCGCCGCCGTCATGCCGGCGCACGTCATCTACACGCAGGTGGACGCCGAGCCGGCGGGCTACTCCAAGCTCTGGCTGCAGGAGGTGCTGCGCGGCAAACTCGGCTTCCGGGGCGTCATCTTCAGCGACGACCTCTCGATGGAAGGCGCCGGCGTCGCCGGCGGCATTCCCGAGCGCGCACGGGCTGCTTTGGCCGCCGGCTGCGACATGGTGCTCCTGTGCAACGACCCTGCAGGGCAGCAGGTGCTTTTGGATTCCCTGGGGGACACGCCGCTTGCGCATCCCGAGCGTGTAGAGCGGATGAGAAAGAAGGGCGGACGCGACCTGAGAAAAAGCGTCGCCTACCGCGAGTCACAGGAAAAGCTAAAAAACCTCGCCTAGAAAATGGTGACTGTCACCATTTATCTTAGGCCCGCTCCATGTACTTGCCTTCGTTGGTGTCGACCTTGATGCGCTCGCCCTTGTTGATGAACGGCGGCACCTGGACGGTGATGCCGGTCTCCAGGGTGGCGGGCTTGAACGAGGTGGTGGCGGTGGACTTCTTGATGCCCGGCTCGGTGTCGACCACGGTGAGGATGACCGAAGGCGGGATCTCGACGCCGATGGCGCGGCCGTTGTAGAAGTTGATCTGCACGTCGGTGTTGGGCAGCAGGTAGCCCGCCTGGCCTTCGAGGAACTCCGCCGGCAGCGAGAGCTGCTCGTAGTTCTCCTTGTCCATGAACACGTAGCTGTCGCCGTCCTGGTACAGGTACTGCATCTCGCGCGGCTCGACGAAGGCGCGCTCGATCTTGTCCTCGGTGCGGAAGCGCTGGTTGGTCTTGGTGCCGGCCTCGATGTCCTTCATCTCGACCTGCATGAAGGCGCCGCCGCGGCCGCCGACGTGCACGTGGTAGCACTTCAGGACGCGCCATACGCGCTTGTCCCATTCGATCAGGTTGCCTACGCGGATTCCGACTGCTTCGACCTTGGCCATGGCGGATGGAAAGCTCACCTGCGAAAAGGGCGCGAATTCTACACGATTTATAATCGAGTCACGTGTTCGATCCCCGCAACTTCGACCCCAAGGCCTTCGTCGCCGGCCTGCCGAACCTTCCCGGGGTCTACCGCATGCTGGGGCGGGCAGGGGAGGCGCTCTACGTCGGCAAGGCGCGCGACCTCAAGAAGCGCGTCGCCTCCTACTTCCAGAAGACGCTGGCGAGCCCCCGCATCCAGGTGATGGTGTCGCAGGTGGCCTCGATGGAGGTCACCGCCACGCGCTCCGAAGGCGAGGCGCTGCTGCTCGAGAACAACTTGATCAAGAGCCTCGCGCCGCGCTACAACATCCTGTTCCGCGACGACAAGTCCTACCCCTACCTCATGGTCACGGGCCACCGGTATCCGCGCCTGGGCTTCCACCGCGGCGCCAAGGACCGCCGCAACCGCTACTTCGGCCCGTTTCCGCACGCCTATGCGGTGCGCGAGAGCATCCAGCTCCTGCAGCGGGTATTCCGCCTGCGCACCTGCGAGGACACGGTATTCGAGAACCGCTCGCGCCCCTGCCTGCTGCACCAGATCCGCCGCTGCACCGCGCCGTGCACCGGCAAGATAGCCCCCGAGCCCTACGCCGAGGACGTGGCCAACGCCATGCTGTTCCTCGAGGGGCGCGAGGATGACGTGATCGGCAATCTGAACGAAAAAATGAACAGCGCCGCGGATGCCCGGCGCTACGAGGAGGCGGCGGCCTACCGCGACCAGGTGCGCGCGCTGTCGCGCGTGCAGGCGCGCCAGTACGTGGAGTCCAACCGCGGCGTCGACGCCGACGTCGTGGCGTGCGCCACCGAGGGCGCCATCGCCTGCGTCAACCTGGTCATGATCCGCGGCGGGCGCCACGTCGGCGACCGCAGCTTCTTTCCGTCGAATGCCGAAGGCGCCGCGGAAAGCGAGGTGGTGTCGGCCTTCGTCGAGCAGCATTACCTGGACCAGCCGGCGCCCGGCATGGTCGTCACGAGCGAGCCGGTGGACATGGAGAGCCTGAATGTCGTCAATCCGTCGCACGGGGAGCGGCGCGTGTGGCTCGACATGGCGCGCAAGAACGCGCTGCTTGCGATCGGGCAGCGGGTGCGCGACCGCGCCACGCAGGAAGCGCGCCTGCTTGCCCTGCGCGAGGCCCTCGGCCTCGCCGAGGGCACGCAGCGCATCGAATGCTTCGATATCAGCCACACGATGGGCGAGGCGACGGTGGCCTCCTGCGTGGTCTACGACCGCCAGCAGATGCAGCACTCGGAGTACCGCCGGTTCAACATCCGCGGCGTGGCCCCCGGCGACGACTACGCCGCCATGCGCCAGGTGCTCTCGCGGCGCTACGAGCGCATGGCGGCCGAAGGCGGCAAGGTCCCGGACCTCATCCTCATCGACGGCGGAAAAGGGCAGGTGGGCGCGGCGCGCGCCGCCCTTTCCGACCTGGGCCTGCACCAGGCCTGCGTCGTGGGCATCGCGAAGGGTCCCGGGCGCAGGCCCGGCATGGAGGAGCTGATCCTCGAATCCGGGGAGCGCAGCCTGCAGCTCGCGCCCTCGCATCCCGGGCTGCACCTCGTCCAGCAGATCCGCGACGAGGCGCACCGCTTCGCCCTGGTCGGCCACCGCGCGCGCCGCGGCAAGACGCGCACCACCTCGATGCTGAACGAGATCCCGGGCATCGGCGCCAGGCGGCGCCAGGCGCTGATCGAGCACTTCGGCGGCTTGCGCGGCGTGCAGGCGGCCGCCGTGGACCAGATCGCCGAGGTCGCGGGCATCAGCCGGCCGCTCGCCGAGCGCATCTACAGGCACCTGCACGCCGCGCCGTGATCCTCAACACACCGAACCTGGTCACGCTCTCGCGGATCATCCTCATTCCGCTTCTCATCGGGCTGTACTACGTGCCCGAAAGCTGGATTTCAGGGCACAGCCGCAACCTGGCGGCGACGCTGGTGTTCATCTTCGCCGGCATTACCGACTGGCTCGACGGCTACCTGGCGCGGCGCCTGAACCAGATGTCGGCCTTCGGCGCCTTCCTCGACCCGGTGGCCGACAAGCTGATCGTGGTCGGCGCGCTGGTGGTGCTGCTCTATCTCAACCGCGTCGACATGCTGGTCGCGCTGATCATCATAGGCCGCGAGATCGCCATCTCCGCGCTGCGCGAGTGGATGGCGAAAGTCGGGCAGTCCAAGAGCGTGGCGGTGGCCTTCGTCGGCAAGCTGAAGACGCTCAGCCAGATGGTCGCCATCCCGCTGCTGCTGTACCACGAGCGCCTCTTCGGCCTCGACTGCCAGTGGCTCGGGACCGTCCTGATCAACGTGGCCGCCGTGCTGACCGTCGTCTCGATGTTCTACTACCTGCGCAAAGCGCTGCCCCACGCCATCACCCGAGGTTAGACGGCGGGTTGAGGCGGGGGCGGGGCAGGCCGTATAATCGCCCTCGCGCAGGCATGCGGGAATAGCTCAGTTGGTAGAGCGCAACCTTGCCAAGGTTGAGGTCGCGAGTTCGAGACTCGTTTCCCGCTCCAGATTAGGATGGGGAAGGTCCCGGAAGGGCCTTCCCTTTTTATTCAGCTCAGGCGGGGTGGCAGAGTGGTCATGCAGCGGCCTGCAAAGCCGTGTACGCCGGTTCGATTCCGACCTCCGCCTCCAGGTTTTCCGCTGCACGGCGCCCCGTGCCGTCCTCACCCAGCCCGGGTGGTGAAACTGGTAGACACAGGGGACTTAAAATCCCCCGACCTTAACCGGTCGTGCCGGTTCGAGTCCGGCCCCGGGCACCACGGTTGCCATTTGGCGGGATCGCTTCCAGAATAAGCCCGAGGGGGAAATCCCATGGCGCTACAGGTCTGCAACGGGGCGTTGCTGCAATGCTCGATGGGCGTCGCCCCGAGCTCGCTCGTGGTCACGCCCGAGAAAATGGTGAATACGAGCTTTCAGCCCGCGGCGAACATCATGGATCACGTTCCCATGAAGAACATCATGCCTTTCGGCATGTGCACGAGTCCCGCCAACCCGCAGGTGGCGGCGGCGACCGCCGCGGCGGCCGGGGTGCTGACGCCCATGCCGTGCATTCCGAATACGCCCGCGCCGTGGGTGCCGGGCGCGCCCACCGTGATCCTCAAGAATTTCCCCGCGCTCAACAACACCTCCAAGCTGACCTGCATCTGGGCCGGGATGATCTCGGTGCAGTTTGCCGGCCAGACGACGCACCAGATTCCCTAGGCAAGCGCTCAGGCGGGCACGAACTGCAGCCGGATGCGGTTGCGTCCGTAGAGGTAGGCGTAATCGCGCGAATTGGCGAGCTTGCGCGTGAGCAGCAATCCCAGGCCGCCGATCTTGCGCGTTCTGAGCGTGGAATCGGGCGTGAAATCGGGCAGGCTGCCGTACGGGTTGAAAGGCGGCGCGGAGTCCTCGTAGGTCACCTGCAGGGCGCCCCGGGCCACCGACAGCGTCACCCAGACGGGCGCGTCGCTGTCGCCGCGGTGACCGTGGCGCACCGTGTTGGTGAACAATTCCTCAAGCACCAGGTTCACTCGTAAACAATCGTCATGGGCGAGGCCCGCGTCGGCGAAAAACGCCTCCAGGAAGCCGCGCAGCGCGCGCAGCTGCTCGAGCTTCGCCTGAAACATGGTTGCTTTGTCAAGGTTGGGCATTGTGCACAGTTACCTGTGGGTCAGGACATTATAGAATCTGGGCGTCACCAGCACTGGGAGAGTGCAATGCGCTGGACCCTAGCAATTGCCGCAGCGGCCTTCGCGGCCGCCTCGTACGCCAACGACGTCGGCCAGATCAAGACCGTCAGCGGGTCCGTGCACGTGGAGCGCGAAGGCAAGCAGCTCGCCGCCGCCCCGGGCATGAACGTGCGCCAGTCCGACAAGCTCGTCACCGGGACCGACGGCGCGGTCGGGGTGACCTTCCTCGACAACAGCCTGCTGTCCGCGGGGCCGGGCACCGTGCTCGCCATCGACCGCTACAGCTTCGACACCACCACCCATGCCGGGCACTTCGACGCTTCGCTGCAGAAGGGCACGCTGGCGGTGGTCTCGGGCAAGATCGTGAAGCAGTCGCCCGGGGCCATGCGGGTGCGCACTCCGGCGAGCGTGATGGGCGTGCGCGGCACCGAATTCGTCGTGCGCGTCGGCGAAGCGGCGAACTAAGTCGTGGAAACGGTGCTGGTCGGCGCCGTGCTGGCGCTGATCCTGGCATTGAACCCGCCGCCTCCGCCTCCGCGCGCCGCCCCGGAGCCCGTAGAGCTCGCGCCGGAGCCGCAAAAAGCCCCTCCCAAGCGGGCAAGCGCAGTTCCCGAGCTGGTGGTCGTGCTGCCCTCGGCAGACGGCCATGTCGGCACCGTGGTGGTCGAGCGCGACGGGGAGCGGGTGGTGCTCAATCAGGCCTACGCCTCGAGCCGCATCGCCGGCACCAGCGGTCCCAAGGTGGTCCAGCTTCCCGAGCCCGAGGTGCGCCAGGTGTTCGCCAACACGCTGACCGCGCTCCCCGAGCGGCCCCTGAGCTTCCTGCTGTACTTCACCCGCGGCAGCGACATCCTCACCGCAGATTCGAGAGGCGAGCTCGGCCGCATGCTGGAAGAGGTAAGCCGGCGCAGCGCTCCGGACGTCCTGGTGGTCGGGCATACCGACACCGTCGGCGCATCGGACAGGAACGACAAGCTGTCGCTGCAGCGCGCCCAGCGCGTCAAGGCCGACCTGGTTCGCAAGGGCATCGCCGCCAGCCGCGTGCAGGCCTCGGGACGCGGCGAGCGCGAGCCGGTCGTGCAGACCGCCGACGGCGTCGACGAGCCGCGCAATCGCCGCGTGGAAATCAGCGTCCGCTAGACCAGCGCAGCGCGAGCAGCGTCAGATCGTCCGAGGCGCTCGCTGCGCCCACGAAGCGCGTCACATCGTCGCGCACCGCAGCCGTGATCTCGTCCGGACCGGCCTGCGCATCGAGCGCGCCCAGCACCTGCTCCAGGCGCTGCACGCCGTAGAGCCCGCCGGAAGCGTCCATGGCCTCGGTCACGCCGTCGGTGACCGCGCACAGCCATTCTCCGGGCGCGAGCTGCGCCGTATCGGTGACGAACGGAAACTTTTCCGGCACGCCGATCGGCGGCCGCTCCGCGGCGGGCAGCCGCTCGAGCGGCCCGCCGGGGCGGCGCATGAAGGGCGGCTCGTGGCCGGCGTTGCAGTGCTCCAGCCTGCCGCTCGCCAGATCGAGCGCCGCGGCGAACACGGTGACGAAGAAGGTCTCCGGGTTGTCGCGCTCGATCTCGGCCGCGGCGCGCTTGAGCGCGAGTCCGGGATGGCCGCCGGCGCTGATGGCCGCGGCCCTGATGGTCGCCTTGCACAGCGCCATGAACAATGCCGCCGGCATGCCCTTTCCCGAGACGTCGGCGACGACGATGAACAGGCGCCCGTCGTCCAGCTTGAAGCAGTCGTAGAAGTCGCCGCCGACGCTGAACGCGGGCTCGAGCAGCGTGCGCAGCGTGAAATCGCGCTCGCGCTCGAACAGCAGGACCGGATTGGGCAGCAGGCCCATCTGGATGCGCCGCGCGGCCTGCAGCTCGCCCGCGGCGCGCGCCGCCGCCTCGCGCAGCTGGCGGCGCTGCCGGTCGGCCTCGGAAAGCGCCCCGGCCAGCAGCACCGCGAAAACGCCCGTCAGCGCGAGCGCCGGCCAGGCCGCGTCGAGGAGCAGGCCGCCCGCGAGGAAGCCGCCGATGCCCAGGCCCGCGAGCCCCGCGAGCAGCGCGAACAGCGCGCTCACCGACAGCCTGACCGGCACCGCCGGCACCAGGATAACGAGCAGCGCCGAGCCGAGCCCGAGGATCGCCAGCTCCAGCCACAGCGCCCAGGCCGGGCGTACCAGGTAGGCGCCGTCGAAAACCTGCTCGATGAGCTGCGCGTGGAGCTCGACCCCGGGCACCTGCTCTCCCAGCGGGGTCACCTTGTAGTCCAGCAGGCCCAGGCCGGTTACGCCCACCAGCACGAGCCGGCCGCGAAGGAGCTCGGGGTCGACCCGCCCGGCGAGCACCTCGGAGGCCGAGACGAAGCGCCCGGGCTCGTGCCGGCTGTAGCGCAGCCAGGCCGAGCCGTCCGGCTGCATCGGCACGCGCGCATCGGCGAACGAAACCTGGTGCAGGCCGCCTGCGGCGTCGCTCACCGTGAAGCCGGGCGCGCCGCTCGCCACGCGCCACAGCTCGAGGGCCAGCGCGGGCACGATGCTGCCCTGGACTTTGGCGAGCAGCATGACCCGGCGCACGATGCGGTCTCCGGCGTCCGCGCTGATGAGGCCGCGCCCGGCGGCCCCCTGCTCGATCACCGGGACGTTGGCGAGCTGCCCGGCGAACTCGCGCAGCGCGGGCGGCGCGGCGCTGCGCACGAGCACCGGCGCGGAGGCGGGCGGCGCCGGGAAGCGCGCGTCGGGCGCTTCGATGCCCGCAAGCGCGACCACCACCCGCGAGGCGCGCATGGCGGCGGCGAGCCGCGCATCGTTGCCCGGCACCGCCTGCAGGCGCGCGGCGAGATCGGTGGGCAGGTCGGGCACGAGATGCGCCACTGCGGCGGGGGAAAACCGGTCCGATTCCGGAAACAGCACGTCGAACCCGATGGCCGCGGGTCCGTGGCCGGCGATTGCCTGCACCAGCTGCGCAACCTGGGTGCGCGGCCAGGGCCACTGGCCCAGCTGCGCGAGCGAGCGCTCGTCGATCTCCACGATGGTGACCGGCGCGCTCCTGCGCTCGCGCGGGAACAGGCGCTGGTAGACATCGAAGCCGTTCTCGCGCAGCGAGCGCACGCTCGAGGGTGTCGAGGCGACCAGCGCGAGGAAAAAGACGACCAGGGCGACCGCGGCGGCGCGCGCGCGGCTCAGAGATCGATCTCCAGCCCGTCGTAGGCGGCGACGACCTCCAGGCGGTGGGCGCCGCGCGTGAGCTCCTCCAGGCGCCGCGTCTCCCGCAGGATGCGCTCGATCGCCCGGTCGTCGTTCGCGGGCTCATGGTGAAAGAGAGCGAGCTTGCGCGCGCGCGCCATCTGGCACAGCTCCACGCCCACCACATTGCTCGAATGCCCCCAGTCGGCCTTCACCGAGATCGCCTCGGCCAGCGAGAACATCGCGTCGAACACCACCAGGTCGGCATCGCGGAAAAACCCGACGATGCGCTGGGTCTCGTTGTTGTCCTGCAGCTTGTGCTCCGAGTCGGTGGTGTACACCAGGCTCTTGCCGCCGTACTCGAAGCGAAAGCCGTACGAGTCGCCGGAATGGAACTGGCGCGCGGGCGTGACGCGCAGCCCGGCGATGTCGTGCGCCTTGCCCGGCGCGAGAGGCACGAACTCAATCGTCGCCGCGAGCTGCGAGAAGGGCACCGGAAACGAGGGCGGATCCTGCTGCCGGCGGAACGCGTGCTCGAGGGCCTCATGGCAGCCGTAGATGAGGATGCGGTTGCCCGCGACATAGGCCGGCCCGAAGAAGGGAAAGCCCATGATGTGGTCCCAGTGCATGTGCGACATGAGGACGTGGATCGTGGCGCTGCGGCCGGACTGCCGCGCGAGCACGTGCGCGCCGAAAGGGCGCGCGCCGCTTCCCATGTCGCAGACGACGTACTGGTCGGGCGCATCCCCCGGCGGGATGATCTCGACGCACGAGGAGTGCCCGCCGTAGGTATGGCTGAGCGAGAAATCGAGCTCGCGCTCGACGAACGCGCAGGCCTTCTCGAGCGTGTCGAGGGGCTTGCCGTGCGCCTGCACCACCACCTGCGCCAGGCGGTCGCGCAGGTCGCGCCAGGTGAGCGACACCGGCATCGAGCCGCGGGTGCCCCAGAAGCGCACGCGCACGGCCGCGCTAGCCCTTGTCGAACGCCGCGGCCGCGGACGCGGAGATCGAGGCGAGCGCCTCGCGCACCGACGGATGAATCTCGAACAGCATGTTGAAGCGGCTGATCTGGAAGATCTCCGCCACCACCGGGCGCAGCGCGGCCAGCACCACCTTGCCGCCCTGGTTGCGCGCCTCCCTCGCGGCGAGCATGAAGCAGCGCAGGCCCGCCGAGGACACGTATTCGAGCCCCGAGAGGTCGAGCACGATGCCGCGTCCATCGCTTCCCGCGGCCTCCAGGTGCGGCTGGATGCCCGCGCGGAACTCGTCGCAGTTGTCGTGGTCGAGCCGCCCCGCGGGCGTGATCACGAGGGTATCGGCGTACGTCTGTGAGCTCAGTTTCATCATCTTATGGCTGCCGGAAGGAAGCAGCGCTATTCTAGAATGCCTTGGGAGGATCTGCTTTGCCGCTCGCCGCGTTCAACTTCAACCGCTGGATCGACGAGCACGCGCACCTGCTCGAGCCCCCGGTGGGCAACCAGCTCGTGTTCCGCGAGGCCGAGGACCTCATCGTCCAGGTGGTCGGAGGGCCCAACCGGCGCAGCGACTACCACGACGATCCCTACGAGGAGTTCTTCTTCCAGCTGCGCGGCGACATGCTGCTGAAGGGCCTCGAGGACGGCAGGCCGGTGGACATCCCCATACGCGAAGGCGAGATCCTGCTGATCCCCGGCCATTTCAGGCACTCCCCGCAGCGGCCCGCGGGCTCCGTCGGCCTGGTGGTGGAGAAGATCCGGCCGCGCGAGGTCGACGACGCCTTCGAGTGGTATTGCCCGCGGTGCTGGGCGCTGGTGCACCGCGTCGGGGTCAACGTGCAGAACATCGTCGCGGACCTGCCGCCCCTGTTCGAGGCCTTCTATTCCGGCCGGCGCGCATGCCCGCAATGCGGGCACCTCCATCCCGGGCGCGGATGAGCGTGCCGGCGTTCAAGCGGGCGGCGCAGCACCTGTTCGAGGCGCACGAGCGCCGCGAGCGCTTCGCACCGCTGCCGCCCGAGCTCTCGCCCAGGACCGGCGAGCAGGCCTATGCCATCCAGGACGCGTTCGTGGCGCTGCGCGCGCAGAAGCTCGGCGCCATCGTCGGCTACAAGATCGCGCTGACCACCGCCCGGATGCGCCGCTTCGTCGGCGTCGACGACCCGCAGGCCGGCGCCATGCTGGAAGCCACCGTGCGCCGCACGCCCGCCAGCGTGCAGGCGCGCGACTATTGCCGGCTGCTGGTCGAGTTCGAGATCGCGGTCGAGCTGGCCGAGGACCTGCCGGCGGCGGACGCGCCCTTCTTCCGCGAGCGCGTGGCGAAGGCCGTGGGCGCCGTCATGCCGGCGCTCGAGCTCGCCGATGATCGCAACGCCGATTACGCCGAGCTGCGCAAGCACCCCTTCGAGCTCATCGCCGACAACGCCTGGAACGAGGGCGCGGTGCTCGGCTACCCGATCAAGGCCTGGCAGCGGCTCGACCTCGCCGCGGCGCGCGGCGTGGCCACGATCAACGGCCAGGCCACCGGCGAAGGCCGCGGCGCCGATGCGATGGGCCATCCGTTCAACGCGGTCGCCTGGATCGCCGATCACCTCGCCGCGCACCGCCGGGGCCTGTTGCGCGGCGATGTGGTCATTACCGGCAGCCTGATCACCACCAAGTACCCGAAGGCGGGCGACTTCATCCAGTTCTCGGTGGACGGGCTGGGCGAAGTCGAGCTGCGCGTCGACTAGGCCGCGACGCTCACAGGAAGAGCTGGATCGAGGGCAGGGCGGCGTCGCAGTTGAGGAGCTCCACGCGCTTGAGGCGGATGCGCAGCCGCTCCTGCGACCAGACCAGCGTGTGCCAGGCCGTCGCGGCGTAGCGCTGCGACTCGTCGCCGCGCGTCTCGGTATAGAGGAAGGGCGTGCGCGTGACGAACTCGCCGCGCTCGTAGTCGAGCGCTTCGAAATCCGGCTCCTGCAGCACGTGCAGGCAGCGGCTCGGCGGGCGCTGGGAATAGGCGCGCGGGCTCTTCAGCCGCTCGATGCGCAGCTTCAGGAGCAGCGTGTCTTCGTAGGCGAGCGAGTTGTGGCCGAGCGCATCGGGCTGCCCGGGCGTGGCGGGCACCCAGTAATGGCCGTCCCCGGCGAACAGGGCCAGCCACTCGTCGAGGCGCTTCTCGTCGATGAGCCGCGCCTCGTGGCGGATGAAGCGCGCGAGCTCGCCCGTGGAGGGACGATCTTCCTTCATGCGGCGAGCATGAGCTCGCGCCAGGCGCGGAACTGGTTGCGCATCGAGGCGTCGCTCGTGCCGTTGCAGGTCAGCTCGCGCCTTTGCTCCAGCGCGGCGGCCTCATTGGGATCGAAGTTGCGGTGCAGGCTCACCCATTCGTTGCCCTCGCCGGCGAGCCCTTCCTGGATCGCGCGGTAGCAGTGCAGGTCGTCGTGGCCGACGACGGACATCGGGGAGTTGATGAGCCGGTTGTAGGTGACCGTGCGCTCGAGCAGGACCTCGGGCGCGCCCTTCAGACGGAAAGTCCACGATTCGATCAGCGTCCTGTCGGCGGCGAGCGGGCGCGCCACGCGGATGGACTGGATCGCCCCCTTGATGGTGAGGCTGGGATAGTAGACCGTGTTGTGGCGCACCGTGCCGAGGATCTGGCGCGCGCGCTCCTCGCCGTAGGCCTGCTGCATCAGCGCCTCGTAGTCGCCCAGCGCCGCGTACGAGGAATGGATGGAGAAATTGACGCCCGAGAAGCTGTGGCCGTGCGGGTAGACGCGCACCCCCATGTCGTCGAAAAATTTGTAGTCGCTCGCGAAGGGCGCGATCTGCTCGATCGCCATCGGCTTGGGCGCATCCGCCGGCTGGCCTTCCCAGAGCTTTTTCGCGGTGCCGGCGGAGGACGCATGCGCGATCATCGGGTGCATGGTGTCGTTCAGGTTCTCGACGAACATCTTCCAGTTGCAGTTGTGCAGGAAGCGCAGGCAGCCGCCGGCGATCTCGAGCTCGCCTTGCGGCGCGCGGTCGGCGAGGTTGTCGATGGAGGAGAGCGAGCCCCCGAAGTAATCCTGAAAGCTCGCGCCTTCGGCGCAGAGCCGCACGAAGACGAAGCCGCGGTACACCTCGACGTGCTTCACCGCCGCGAGCCCGCGGCAGGCGTCGGTCTCTGCCAGGCGCGTGCCGTCGTAGCCCTGCTGCAAGGGGATATTCAGGATCGAGCCGTCCAGGCGGTAGGTCCAGGCGTGGTAAGGGCAGCGCAGGGTCTTGCCCGCGTTGCCGGCCGGATCGCCGACGAGCTTGGTGCCCTTGTGAGCGCAGCGGTTCACGAGCACGCGGATGGAGCCGTCGGTGTGCCGCAGCATGAGCAGCGGCTGCGCCGCGATGTCCAGCGTCAGGTAGTCGCCTTCGTTGGGAACCTGGCTCGCGTGGCCGGCATAGACCCAGGCGCGCGACCACAGGCGCTCCATCTCGAGCTGGAATATCTCCGGGTCCGTGTAGACGTCGCGATGGACCCGGTCGGCTTCGACCAACGCCCCCAGCGCGCCGGGGTGGTTCCGGTACTTGCTCACGGTGCGCATTGTAGAATGGGTCCCCATGATCGTTTTCGATCTCCTTTGCGGCGCCGGACACCGGTTCGAGGGCTGGTTCGGCTCGGCCACCGACTTCTCCGCGCAGAAGGAGCGGCTCCAGCTTTCGTGCCCGAGCTGCGGTTCCGCGCAGGTCGAGCGGGTGCCCTCGGCCGCGCGCGTGAATCTGGGCGCCGCGGCGCCCAAAGCGCCGCCGGCCGCGCCCGAGCGCACGCCGCAGATGCAAGGCAAGGATCCCTTCGCGATCGCCCAGATGCTCTATTCGCGCATGCTGGACGAGCTGCTCACCAAGACCGAGGACGTGGGCAAGGGGTTTCCGGCCGAGGCCCGCAGGATCTACTACCAGGAGGCGCCGGCGCGCGCCATACGCGGCGAGGCCACGGCCCAGGAGCACGACGAGCTCCTCGATGAAGGCATCCCGGTCGCCCGCCTGCCCGTGCCGCAACCCAAGAAGCTGAACTAGGCGACCGACTCGATGATGACGTCGATGACGTCGAAGAACACCGTATCGGGCGGCGTTCCCATATCCCGCAGCCAGTAGGCGAGCTGTCCTTCCGGAACGTTGAGGCGCTGCGCCAGCGGCGCGAGGCCGCCCATGATGGCCGCCGCTCGCTGGATCGCGGCCGCTCGCGGCAGAAGCTGTCGCCTCATGTTTCTCCTTGGAATTTAGCGTGCGAGCATGGCCGTTTTGCGACGAGCACTCAAGTCGCGGTGCGAAGGTTTTTTCTGTAGCGCGCGCGCTTCACAAATACTTCACGAAAAGCGGGCTAGCTCTTGGGGAAGAGCTGCTCGATGATGCTCTCGAGCAGCTCCATATTCACCGGCTTGAGAATGTGCGCGTCAAAGCCGGCTTGGCGGCTCCTGATGCGGTCGGCGTCTTCGCCGCGCGCCGTGATCGCGACCAGCCGCAGCTCGTCGTAGGAATACTGCTGGCGAAGCGCGGTTGCGAGCTCCCAGCCGTCCGTGTCCGGCATGCCGATGTCGAGGAACACGATGTGCGGCTTGAAGCGTGCAACCGTCCGCAGGACCTTGGCCGGATCCGTCAGATGTCGTGCCTCGTGTCCCAGGCCGGCCAGCAGATAAGCCAACACCTGCGCGTTGTCTTCGTCGTCATCCACCACGAGCACACGGCATTCTCGTGCGGGCATACGCGCCGGAGGATAGAAGGGCGTCACTGTGCCCGTCGCGGTATTAATGGGCATTTGTCCAAATGGAACACAATGTGCATTATGTTAAATAAACGATCTATGGGGCATGGCGGCGTCCAGCGCTGCCTTGCGGGGGTCCAAAGGGGAGGCAGGGCTGAACGCCCCCTCTTCCCGTATAACCAGTTACTTATAAAGGCTATACAACAAACTACTTTAATTCTGGGGAAGGCCGGCGAGCATCTCGGCGGAAAAGAGCTTCGGATTCAGCGGATGGCGGGCAAGGAGGCGGTGCTGGCCCATCTGGCGGGCGAAGGCGAGCCAGGCGCGGGCTTGGGAGGGCTCGGCGGGTGCGGCGCCGGTTTGGTATTTGGGCGGGAGGCCCAGGGCGGTGAAGGCGCGGTCCAGGGCGATCTTCTGCAGCGCCTCGGCCAGCGCCTCCAGCTCCTCGCGCGTGTCCACCGGTCCCGGGCGCTCCAGCAGGCGCTGCAGGGCTTGCGCCCTGCCGGCGTAGTCGAGGGCCGTGAGCGGCGCCCCGCCGGCATAGGCGAGCCAGCGGGCGGGGTCTTGGGTGCCCTGGGCCGCGAGCCATTGGAGGGCGTCCTCGCGCGCTGGAATGGCCACCGGAAGGGCCACGCAGCGGCTGCGGATGGTGGGAAGGAGGCGCGCCGGTCGGTGCGAGACGAGCAGGAACACCGCCCCCGCCGGGGGCTCCTCCAGGCCCTTCAGCAGCGCGTTGGCGGCGTTGGGGTTCATGTCCTCGGCCGGATGCACCAGCGCCACGCGCAGGCGGCCGCGGTGCGAGCGCAGGTTGAGAAAGCCCGCGAGCTCGCGGACCTGCTCGACCTTCACCTCGGTGCTGGGCTTGCCCTTCTTCGCCGGGGCATCGCCCTCCTCCTCGGGCGCCGGCTCGCGCGCGAGGGCTTCGGGCTCGACCCGGCGAAAGTCGGGATGGCTGCCGGCACGCAGCCAGCGGCAGCCATCGCAGGCGCCGCAGGGCTTGCGCGCGGCGTCGGCGGACTCGCACAGCAGGAGCTGCGCGATGCCTTCGGCGAGCGCGAGCTTTCCGGTGCCGCGCGCGCCATGGATGAGCAGTGCGTGCGGCAGGCGCCCGGTCGCGCGCCGCAGCGCTTCAAAGAGGGGCGCGTTCCAGGGATGCATCAGGCGAACTGCAGCGCCTGCTGCAGCTGCTGGCGGATGCGCGCCACGTCGGCGGCGGCGTCGATGACACGGATGCGGGCGGGCTCGGCCCTGGCGCGCGAGAGATAGGCATTGCGCACCCGCTCGAAGAAGGCCTGGTCCTCGCGCTCGAAGCGGTCGAGCTTCTTTCCGGAAGCATCCAGGCGCTGCCGGGCCACTTCGTAGCTGCAGTCGAATACCAGCGTGCGGTCCGGGCGCAGGCCCGGGTGCGCCGCTTCGCCGAGGCGATCGATGAGATCGAGCGGCACGCCCTTGCCGGCGCCCTGGTAGGCGACGGTGGCATCGTAGAAGCGGTCGCAGACCACCGAGCTGCCCGCTTCGAGCGCCGGCCCGATGACGCGCGCCACGTGATCGGCGCGCGCCGCGGCGATAAGCAGCGTCTCGGCGAGCGGCGCCATCGGCTGCCCGAGGATCGCCTCGCGCAGCCGCTCGGCGAGCTCGGTGCCGCCCGGCTCGCGCGTGACGATGACGTGGCCGCCGCAGGCCGCGGCCAGCGCATCGGCCACGAACCGCACATGGGTCGATTTGCCCGCGCCGTCGACGCCCTCGAGGGTGACGAACCTCCCGCGCGCGGTCATTTCCGGCGCAGCTGGTACTTGGACACCGCGCGGTTGTGCTCGTCCAGCGAGCGCGAGAAGTGGCTGGAGCCGTCGCCCCTGGAAACGTAGTACAGCGATTCCGTCTTTCCCGGGTGCATCGCGGCGCGCAGCGACCCGAGGCCGGGCATCGCGATCGGCGTGGGCGGCAGCCCGGCGCGCGTGTAGGTGTTGTAGGGCCCGTCGTCCAGCAGGTGCTTTTTCTTCAGGTTGCCGTCGAAGCCGCTGCCCAGCCCGTAGATGATGGTCGGGTCGACCTGCAGGCGCATGCCGATGCGCAGCCGGTTCACCAGCACGCCGCCGATCAGCTCGCGCTCGGCGGCCTTGCCGGTCTCCTTTTCGATGATCGAGGCCATGATCAGCGCTTCGTAGGGCGAGCGGTAGGGCAGGTTCGGCTCGCGCAGCTCCCACTCCTCCTGAAGGTGGCGCCGCATCGCCTGGTAAGCGCGCCGCAGCACCGCGAGATCGCTGGAGCCGCGGGCGAACAGGTAGGTGTCGGGGAAGAACAGCCCCTCGGGCTGCGCCTCCGGCGCCTGCAGCTGGGCAAGCACCTGCGCGTCCTCCAGCCCCGCGGTGTCGTGCCGCAGGTCCGTGCTTTCATCGAGCGCGGCGCGGAACTGCGAGAACGTCCAGCCCTCGATCAGGCGCAGCTCGGCCTGGCTCACGTCGCCGCGCGTCAACTTGTCGAGCAGCTCCACCGGCGTGAGCGGCTCGGCGATCTGGTAGTTGCCGGCCTTGATGCGCCGCTCGCGGCCGAGCGCGCGCGCGAGCAGCTCGAACTCGTAGCGGCGCACTTCGACCCCCGCCTTGTTCAGCTGCTCGATCGCCGTGCGCAAGCCGGCGCCGCGCGGGATCTCGACCTCGAGCGGCAGCCGGTCCACGTCTACAGGCGTCGCGACGTACCAGCCGCCGTAGCCTGCAGCGGCCAGCACGACGAGAAGGACGAGAGACAGTAGGGTTTTCAGAGAATCCCGCGCTGTAAAATGGTGATTCTACGATGGAGTGCGCGCGGCTAAATCGCTACGGCCTGCTTTCCGTGTCCGGCCAGGACGCGCGTGACTTCCTGCACGCGCAGCTCACCAACGACGTGCAGAATCTACCGCCCGAGCGCGCCCTGCTCGCCGGCTGGTGCTCGGCCAAGGGTCGGCTGCTGGCGACATTGCTAGTCGTTCCCGCGCCGCAGGGCTTCCTGCTGCAGCTCGCGCGCGACCTCGCCCCGTCGGTGGCCAGGCGCCTTGCGATGTTCGTGCTGCGCTCGAAGGTCAGGATCGCCGACGAGAGCGAGGCCTGGGCGCAGTTCGGCGTCTGGGACGCCCCGGCCCCTGCCGCAGTGAGCTGGGAGGACGGCAGCGTCAGCGTGCCCGTAGGGGAAAGGCGCAGCCTGCGCCTCGAGCCCGCCGCGGCCGTCTCGAGCGTGGCCAATGCCGACGAGGAGGCCTGGAGGCTGCAGGAAATCCGCGCCGGCCGGCCGCTCATCACGGCGGCGACGCAGGATCGGTTCCTGCCGCAGATGGTGAACCTGGAGCAGCTCGAAGCGGTGGATTTCCGCAAGGGCTGCTATCCGGGACAGGAAATCGTGGCGCGCGCGCAGTACCTCGGCCAGGTGAAGCGCCGCATGGTGCGCCTGCCCTCGCCGCAGGGACAAGCGCTGCGGCCGGGGGACGAGCTGAACGGCGGCGTGGTGGTCGACAGCGCGGGCGGCGAGCTGCTCGCGGTGATGCCCGTTTGAACTACTACGTCTATTACAAGCTCCCCCCGGAACGCGTGGACGAGTTTCGACCCTTGATTCAATCCTTGTTTGATTTGATGCAAAAGCGCTGCGGCGTGCGCGGCCGGTGGATGCGCCGGCGCGACGATCCATCGACTTACATGGAAGTGTACGAAGGCGTGCAGGACGAGGCGGCGTTCGAGGCGCTGCTCGAGCGTGAAGGCAGCAAGCTGGGCGTGCAGCGGCACGCAGAGCGCTTTGAAATCGTCTATTCCTAATGTGCCTGATCCTCGTCGCCTGGCGCACGTCCGAATCGAACCCGCTGGTGGTGGCGGCCAACCGCGACGAGTTCCATGGCCGGCCCGCGGCGCCGGCGGCGTTCTGGGAGGACCGGCCCGCAATCCTCGCCGGCCGCGACCTCGAGGCGCGCGGCACGTGGATGGGGGTGTCGCGCGGCGGCAGGTTCGCCGCGGTGACGAACTATCGCGGCGGGCAGGAGCCGCGCGCAGCAGAATCGCGGGGTGCCTTAGTCACGCATTTTCTCGACAACGCCGATGCGGCGCGATTCTATGTGCAGAACATAACCCCCACTGCGTACAGCGGCTTCAATCTGCTCGCCTGCGATGGCGAGGAGCTGTGGTGGACTTCCAACCGCGGCGGCGAGCCGCGGCGCCTTGCGCCCGGCATCCATGGCCTGGGCAATGCGCTGATCGATGCGCCCGAGGTCGAGGCGAGCAAGCAGCGCTTCGCCTCGGTCCTTGCGCTTGGCACCGCGGTGGAGCCGCTGTTCACGGTGCTCGCCGAAGCGCAGATCGTGAATCCCGTGTACGGCACGCGCTGCTCGACGGTGTCGATCGGGCGGCGCTACGCGGAGCGCTCGTTCGCGCCCGACGGAAGCGAGCTCGACACGCTCCAGTACGAGCTCTAGAGTCTCCTGCGCATCGCCTGGTGCGGTATTCCTGCCTCGAGGTACTCGGCGCCCTCCTCCATGAACCCGTGCGCGCGGTAGAACGCCACCGCGTGCGCCTGCGCCGAAAGCATCACCTCGCGATCGCCGCGCGAGCGCGCCTCCCCCACCAGCTTGTCGAGGAGCAGGCCGCCGATGCCGCGCCCGCGCCAGGCCTTGAGCACCGCCATGCGGCCGATGTGGCCGTCGGGCAGCAGGCGGGCAGTGCCCACGGGAACATTTTTGTGAAAGGCAACGGCGTGCACGCACCGCTCGTCCATCGCGTCGAGCTCGATCTCAGGTGGCACACCCTGCTCTTCCACGAACACGGCGAAGCGGATCGGCGCAGCGTGCGCGCGCGCGTTTTCCCAGCGCAGAATTTCAATATGGGGCATGGCGCGAAAGTATAATTGCGCGCCATGAAAAGCCTCTGGAGCGACGCGGAAGCGGCGCAGCTCACCGGCCCGCTCGGCCCGCGCGTGTACAGCTCGCGCCTGCTCGGGCGCGAGCGCTCGCTCGTGCTGCACGGCGGCGGCAATACCTCGGTCAAGCTGCGCGAGAAGAATCTCTTCGGCGAGGAGGAGGAGGTCCTCTACGTCAAAGGCAGCGGCTGGGACCTCGAGACCATAGAGCCGGCGGGCTTCACGCCGGTGGCGCTCGGCTACGTGCGCAAGCTCGCCGCGCTGCCGCAGCTGCCCGATCCGCAGATGGTGAACGAGCTGAACACGCACATGCTGCGCGCCGGCGCCCCTTCGCCCTCGGTCGAGACGATTTTGCACGCCATCCTGCCGCACAAGTACGTCGACCACACCCACGCCGACGCGGTGCTGTCGGTGTCCAACGCGCCGCAGGGTGAGAAGCGCATCCGCGAGATCTACGGCGATCGGGTGGTGGTGATCCCGTACATCATGGCCGGGTTCGACCTCGCCGCCTACTGCGCGCGCGAGTTCCCGAATCAGTCGGGGCGCAACACGGTGGGCATGGAGCTGCTTTCGCACGGCATCTGCTCGTGCGCAGCCGACGCGCGTGAAACCTACGAGCACAT
>CAZJJC010000454.1:0-34610 GCA_964546195.1 uncultured Enterobacteriaceae bacterium
GTGTTGTGCGACTGGATCGCCTGGATCACGTTCTCCGAGGCGCCGCGCTGGCGTAGGATCGGCGCCCCCTCCTTCGGGTGGCGTTCGAGCGCCGGGTGGATCTCCCAGTCGAAGTCGTGGAGCAGCCCCGCCATGCCCCACTCCTCGACGTCCTCCCCCAGCTCGTTCGCGTACCACCGCGTCGCCGCCTCGACGGCGAGCATGTGGCGGCGGAGGTTGTCGTCGGCGACGTGCTCGGTGACGGTGTTCCAGGCGGCTTGCCGGTCCATCGGGTTACAGTCTAGCAGGAGCTAACAGGACCGATTCCGACACCGAGCGTTTCCGACACCGTGGCCCGAGCAGAGCTCCAGACGGACGAGACCGCCGATCGGCCGCCGGGGGACGTCGCGGACCGCCTGCGCCGGCTGATCTCCGGGGACTCCGGGGCGGCGACCTGGCTCTACGACTCCTTCGCGCCGCGGCTCTACCGGCGGCTGCCTCCCGCCTTGCTTGCGCTCGCGTGCGGGCTCTTGAGCGGGGCAGGGCTGTGGCTTGCCGCGTCGGCGTCGAGCTTCGTGCAGTTCACGCTCGGCTATGGGGTGCTGTTCGGGCCGGGGGCAGGGGTGCTGTTCATCGTGGCGCAGCAGGCAGTGAACCAGACCGTCGCGAAGAGGCGCGGGCTCGCCAACGGCTACGTGGTCAGTCTCTACCCGCTGGGCGCAATGCTTGGGGCACCGGTCCTGGGTTGGTCAATCCTGATCTATGGCGTGCGCCCCACGCTCGCCGGGCTGGGGGTCGTGGTGCTCGCCGCTTGCGTGGTCGCGGCCGCGCTTTTGCGGGCCGCCGACATTCGCATGCTCGACGCATCCTCGGCGCAGGTCGGGGAAGGCCGGCTCGGACGCACGTTCTACCTGCTGGCTAGCGTGTTTTTCCTTGCCGCGGCCGCGGGGCTCACGGTGTTGAGCCAGGCCGCTGCCATCGTGCAGGCCTACGGCGGCGCCGCCGCCCTCGCGGTGGGAGCGACGACCTTCATCACCGGCGCGGTGGGCGCTGCGCGCATCGCGGGCGGGTGGCTGGTCGATCACTTCCAGGCGGCGCGCGTGGGCGTCGGCGCGCACCTCTGCTCGCTCGCTGGCGCCATCCTGTTGAGCCTCATCCCGACGCCGTTGACCGCAGCCTTCGCCCTTGGCCTGATCGGGCTCGGGTACGGGATCGTCTCGGGGCTGGTCGCCGGCGGCATCGCGCAGTACTGGCACAAGAACCAGTTCGGCCTGGTCGCGAGCCGCCTTTACATCGCCTGGTGCGCGGCGGCGATCAGTCTTCCGGTGCTCGCGGGTGGGCTGTTTGACCGTACGGGGAGCTATGCCTCCGCGGTATGGATCGCCGCAGGCATCAACGTCCTCGGCGCGCTGATCGCGCTCAGGCTACCGGCTAGAGTAGTATCCGCGCCGTGACCGCTTCCGCCGCCCAACCTGCGTCCTGCACGGCGGTTTTGACGCGGGCGGTCGCCATCCTGCTCGTCCTGGTCGGGCTTCCGGCGGGCGCCTATCAGCACCTGCGCGCCGCCCACCTGCTCTACTTCGGCGCGCCGGACCAGGGCAGCGTCATCCTCATCGAAGCGCGCAAGTCGGTCGCGCGCGATGAACCCTCCCTCGACAGGCAGGTAGCGCCCGCAAATGGCGGCGAGCCGCCCGCGGCGGCGCCGGCCTCCGCGGTTCGCGCCGCCCCGGCCGCCGCTACGCAACCGCTCGAGGCCGCTGCGCCGCGGACAGGGCGCGCAGCCTACTTCCTGCCGAGCTCCACCGGCCCGCCCAGGGGCTAGCCGCACCGGCCGCGCCGCGGCCGCTCCCGCTGCACAACGCAACGTCGTGCCTTTGCGGCCCGGCGCCCACGTGCGCCGCGCGCCGCGCGGAGTCGAATCATGCAGAGGCTGCATCGCTTCATCTACGGCGTCGACCGCCTGAGCCTGACGGTCGGCCACGCTTTCGCCTGGTGCGCCGTGATCCTCACCCTGGGGACCGTCTACGAGGTGCTCGTGCGCTACGCGCTGAACGACCCGACGAGCTGGGCGTTCGACATGAGCTACCTCATGTACGCCGGCGTCTTCTACATGGCCGGCGCCTACACGCTCTCGCGCGGCGGGCACGTGCGCGCCGACATGCTCTACCGCCTGTGGCCCACCCGCACCCAGGCGGCGGCCGAGCTCGCGCTGTATCTGGCGTTCTTCTTTCCCGGCGTGGCGGCGCTGGTCATCGCCGGCTGGGGCTACGGCACCGAGTCGATGCGCATCGCCGAGGTGAGCGTGAACAGCCCCGCGGGCGTGCCCATCTGGCCGCTGAAGATGATGATCCCGGCCGGCGCGGCGCTGCTCGCCCTGCAGGGGGTGGCCGAGGTGCTGCGCTGCCTGGTGTGCCTGCGCGAAGGCGCATGGCCGGCGCGACTGCACGACACCGAAGAGCTCGAGAAGCAGCTGCTGGAGCAGACCCGCAAGCGCGAAGGGGAGGTGCGCTCATGAGCGACCCGATGATCGCCCTGGGCATGCTCGGCATCCTGGTGGCGACGATCATGATCGGCTTTCCGGTCGCCTTCACCCTGATGGCGCTCGGCGTGGGCTTCGGCTACTACGCCTACTTCCAGGCCGGCCAGGACGTCTTCGACAACCGCGTCTTCTACCTGCTCACGCAGAACACCTTCACGGTCATGAACAACGACGCCCTGGTGTCGATCCCGCTTTTTCTGCTGATGGGCTACCTCGTCGAGCGGGCCAACATCCTCGACACGCTGTTCGCCAGCCTGCAGCTCGCGCTGCGGCAGGTGCCGGGCTCGCTCGCGGTGGCGACGCTCGCCACCTGCGCGCTCTTCGCCACCGCCACCGGAATCGTCGGCGCGGTGGTGACGCTCATGGGGCTGCTCGCCTACCCGCGCATGCTGAAGGCGGGCTACGACGTGCGCCTCGCTTCGGGCGTGGTTTGCGCCGGCGGCTGCCTGGGCATCCTGATCCCGCCGTCGATCATGCTGATCGTGTACGGCGCGCAGGCGAGCCTTTCGGTGGTCAAGCTCTACGCCGCTGCGCTCGTGCCCGGGTTCCTGCTCGCAGGCCTGTACATCGCCTACGTCGTCGGGCTCGCGCTGCTGCGCCCGCGCGCCGCGCCGCCGCTGGCCCGCGACAGCGCCGAGGTGCCCTGGTCGCGGATCTTCGTGCTGCTCGCCAAGTCCTTCTTCCCGCTCGCCCTGCTCATCCTCTCGGTGCTCGGGGCGATCATGTTCGGGCTGGCGACGCCGACCGAGGCTGCGGCGGTCGGCGCTTTCGGCGCAGCGCTGCTCGCGGCGGGCTACCGCTCGCTCACCTGGCAGGGCCTGCGCGAGGCGCTGCACCTCACCGCGCGCACCACGGCGATGGTGTGCTGGCTCTTCGTCGGCTCCTCGACCTTCGCCTCGGTGTTCGCCTACCTGGGCGGCGAGGGCCTCATCAAGGAAACGGTGCTCGGCCTCAACCTCGGCCCGGTCGGCTTCCTGCTGCTGTCGCAGCTCATCATCTTCCTGCTGGGCTGGCCGCTCGAGTGGACCGAGATCATCGTCATCTTCGTGCCGATGTTCCTGCCGATGCTCGCCCATTTCGGCATCGACCCGCTGCTCTTCGGCATCCTGGTGGCGCTCAACCTGCAGACCGCGTTCCTCTCGCCCCCCATGGCGATGTCGGCGTACTACCTGAAGGGCGTGGCGCCCAGGAGCGTATTGCTCACGCAGATCTTCAGCGGCTGCATGCCGTTCCTGTACATCGTCATCCTGTCCATGCTGCTCGTGTACGTCTTTCCGCAGATCGTGCTGTGGCTGCCTGGTATCCTCTATAGCTGATTCAATGCCCGGTCGCGATTCTGGCAAGCTGCAACGACTCGCCGGGCGGCTGGTTACCGCGCCAGGCGACATGCAGGTCGGGCCGCAGAAGAATGAGATCGTGCCCATAGAGATCGCGCGCGCGCTCATCGCGCAGCGTCAGGATCCGCAACGGCGCGCCCAGGGACGCGAATGCCTTTGCAAGCCCGTTCACATCCTGGTCCGAAAAGCGCAGAAGCGTGAAGCCGAGGTCGTAGCCGATGCGGTCCTGCACGGCGCTGCCGTCGGCGAGCCAGACGTGGGGCAGGCGCGCGCCGGGGAAGGTGGTGGGGCGGTATTCGATGAAGTCGTGCGCCGGGGGCTCGCCGGGCTCGGGCCAGACGAGCGGCGAGGCCACGTAGCGGTAGCCGAGCTCGGCGCCGATCATTTCGTTGGATTTCGGCTGCTCGGCGTAGGCGACGCGCGCGAGGTGGGCGCGGGTTTCGGGGTTGTCGCGGATGTCGGGGCGGTACATGGCGCGCCACTTGCGGCGGCCCTGGGAGGCGAAGCGGGAGGCGGCGACGTTGCGGCTGCCCACCTGGCGGCGCTCGATCTCGTAGGAGGCGAGCAGCTGCGGGCCGCCCCAGCCCTGCAGGGTCGCGGCGAGCTTCCAGGAGAGATCGATCGCATCGCCCACGCCGGAGTTCATGCCGAGGCCGCCGGTCGGGATGACGAGGTGCGCGGCATCTCCGGCGATGAACACGCGCCCGGCGCCGTAGCGCTCGGCGAGCAGCAGGTTCTGGCGCCACGCGCCGACGTAGAGCATCTGGTACTTGAGCGGCAGCGCGATGGTCTTCTCGAACTGGGCCGCCATGTCCTCGTCGCGCTCGACCACCGCATGCAGCGTGAAATGCCGGGTCGAGTCCTGCACGATGAGAAAGCTGTGCTGGCCGTCGGCGACGTGGTAATGGCGCCCCTTGCCGATGGGGATGCGCTCGTACAGGTCTTCGCAGTAATAGAGCGCCTGGCGCAGCTCGAGCAGGTTCGCATCGCCGGCGAGCTCGATGCCGAGCTGGCGGCGCACCGGGCTCGACCCCCCGTCGCAGCCCACGAGGTAGGCGGCGCGCAGCGGGCCTTGCCGGGTCAAGGCTTCGACTCCCGAGGCGTCTTGCTTGAAAGACAAGAACTCGCAGCCGTAGCGCACCGTGACGCCGGGCAGCGACTCGGCGATCGATTTAAGCAGGGGCTCGAGCGTGTACTGCGATACGAGCTGGTAGGGCTCGAGGGGCTGGCTCGCGTCCTCGCAGCGCGCGATCTGCGCGCGATACTCCTCGACCGAGGGGTAGTGCAGGTGGTAGAGCGGCGGCTCGGCGAGCGAGAGCACGATGAACACATCCATCGGGCAGTGCCCGGGCAGGCCGGCGGCGCGGATGCGCCCGGCGATGCCCATGCGCCGGTAGATTTCCATGGTGCGCGCGTTGCAGCGCTCCATCTTGGGCAGGAACTGCGGCGCCGGCTTGTGCTCGAGCACCGTGCATCGCACGCCGCGCTTTCCCAGATCGATGGCGAGCGTGAGCCCCGTGGGCCCGGCGCCGATGATGAGCACTTCGGTATCCATTGTTTCGTATTTTGCGGGTTGCGGAGGGCGCGGGCGCGAAATAGAGTGGCAAGGCGAGAAACAAGGCTGGAGGATGAAGAGTGAGAAAAGCCGATAACGAGCTTCTGACGCGCGTCGGCCCGGGCACGGCGATGGGCGCGCTGCTGCGCCGGTACTGGATACCGGTAGTGCAATCGCAGGAGCTCGAGGCCGGCGGCCGCGTAAAGCGCGTGCTGCTGCTGGGCGAGCGGCTGGTGGCGTTCCGCGCGGGAAGCGGCGCGCCGGGGCTGGTGGGGGAATTCTGCCCGCATCGCCTCGCGTCGCTGTATTTCGGGCGGGTCGAGGAGGAAGGCATCCGCTGCGTCTACCACGGCTGGAAGTTCGGGCTCGACGGCCAGTGCCTCGATATGCCGAGCCAGGAAAAGCAGTTCTGCGCCAGCATCCAGCACACCGCCTACCCTTGCGCCGAGCGCGGCGGGGTGGTCTTCGCCTACCTGGGGGAGGAAAGCCCCGCGCCTCCGCTGCCCGAGCTCGAATGGACGCTGCTGCCCGCGCAGCACGTGTTCACCTCCAAGCGCGTGCAGGAATGCAACTGGATGCAGGCGCTCGAGGGCGGCATCGACTCGAGCCACATCGGTTTCCTGCACGCGCCGCTGCGCCAGGACGACGCGGAAACGGCGCGCGAGCTGGACCGCGCGAGCTTCGGCGTCGGCGCCGCGGTGCAGACCGGCGACCGCGCGCCGCACTTCGACGTCGTGGACACCGACTACGGCGTGCTGATCGGCGCGCGCCGCACCTGGAAGGACGGACGGCATTACTGGCGCGTGAGCCAGTTCCTCATGCCCTTCTACACCATGCCGCCGACCGACATGGAAGCGAAGATCGTGCAGCAGCACATCTGGGTGCCGATGGACGACGAGCACGTCGTCAACTGGATGGTGACCTGGCATCCCGAGCGCGCGCTCACGCGCGAGGAGCTGGTGCCCCACGTCGAAGGCAAGGGCGCGCACGTGGTCGACTTCCTGCCGCCCACCTCCGAGCCCTACGGCGACATCCGCACCGCGGACAACCGCGCCAACGACTACGGCATGGACTGGGAGCTGCACCGCACGAAGATGTTCTGCGGCATCCCGGGCTTCGGGGTGCAGGACCAGGCGATCCAGGAGAGCCAGGGCGCCGGCCCCATCGTCGATCGCACGCAGGAGCACCTCGGGCCGAGCGACGGCGGCATCATCCGCGTGCGCCGGCGACTTATCGCGGCTGCGCGCGCGGTGGTCGGCAAGAAACCCATGGAAAGAGAAAACCCGGCTTCCTTCTGCGTGCGCTCGGCCGCGGTGGTGCTTGCGCCGGGCGACGATTGGGTGGCGGGCGCAACCTCGCGCATCGTGGTGCGGCCCGGACAGCAGCTGGTGCGCCTCTAGTGGCAGCGCGCATGGCGGGCCGGGTCGCCGTCGTCACCGGGGGCGGCGGCGGCATCGGGGAGGCGACCGGGCGGCTCTTCGCGGAAGAGGGCGGGGCCGTCGCCCTCGTGGATTCCGACCGGGAATCGGTCGAGGCCGCCGCGCGAGGCATCGGAAAACAGGTCCTGCCCCTGGTGGCCGACGTGTCGCGCGAGGATCAGGCGGCAGGCGCCGTTCAGGCCGCCGTAGGGCATTTCGGAGCGCTGCACGCGCTCGTCAACGTCGCGGGCATCCGCGTGTACCGGGCGCTTGCCGAGGCGAGCGCCCAGGACTGGCAGCGCATTCTCGGGGTGAACGTGCTCGGTACCGCGCACTGCTGCAAGGCGGCGATTCCGGCGCTGCGCAAGGCGCGCGGCGCCACCATCGTCAACGTCTCGTCGGTCTACGGCGTGATGGGCCGCAAGGGCATGGGGCAGTACGACACGACGAAGGCGGCGGTGCTCGGCATGACGCGCGCGCTCGCCGTGGAGGAGGCGGCGCACGGCATCCGCGTCAACGCGGTCCTGCCCGGCTCGACCATCACGCCTTACCACGTGCGCCGCGCCGCGGCGCAGGGCCAGAGCGAGGCGGAGCTGCGCAAGCGCACCGCGAACGAGAACCTGATGGGGCGCTGGGCCGAGCCGCGCGAAGTGGCCTACCCGATCCTGTTCCTGTCTTGCGAGGAATCGTCGTACGTCACCGGGACCGAGCTGCTCGTGGACGCGGGGCGCTCGATCTTGTGAAGAAGTAGAGCAGCGGAGCCGCGAGCGCGAGGCCGGCAACGCGCGATTCCCACCCCGGCACGAACATCAGCAGAGCCGCGCCCCCGATCGCGAGGCGCGGCAGCCAGGACAGCGGCCGGTACCAGTAGCCTTCCAAGGCGACCGCGAGCAGCACCACCGCGACCGCGGCGTCGAACAGCGCCCAGGCGACATCGCCGGGGGAACCGATCAGGGCCGTTCCCGGCTTGTACAGCAGGATGAAGGGCACGATGTAGCCGGCAAGGGCGAGGCGCACCGCCTGCCAGCAGGTCGGCATGAACGGCGCCCCGGAGATCGAAGCTGCGGCGTAGACCGCGAGCGCCACCGGCGGCGTGAGGAACGAGAAGTTGCCGAAGTAGAACACGAAGAGGTGGGCAAGCAGCGGCTCGACGCCCGCGGCGACCAGCGCCGGCGCCATCAGCACCGCCACCAGGATGTAGCAGGCGGTGGCGGGCATGCCCATGCCGAGCACGATGCTCGCTGCGGCGGTGCCAAGCGCGAGCAGCAGCAGGCTCTCGCCGGCGAGCCCGACCAGGCTCTGCGCGAGGGACACGCCCAGGCCGGTGTAGGACACGAGCCCCACCACGAACCCGGCGGCGGCGCACACCACGGTGATCTGCAGCATGGCCTGCGCCACGTCGACGCACATCTGCACCAGGCGCGCCGGGTGCAGCCGCCGCCAGCCGCCGGGGAGAAACAGCACCAGAACCAGGTTCGCGGCGCAGGCGTACAGCGCGGCGACCGCGACGTCGGTGTCGAGGAAGAAGATCGCGCACACCAGCACTGCGATCGGGATGAGGAACACCCAGCCCTCGCGCAGTACCGGGCGAAGCGGCGGCAGCTCCCCCGCCGGCAGGCCCTTCAAGCCGACCCGCAGCGCGCGCAGATCGACCTGGATGAGCAGCGTGGCGTAGTAGGCGAGGGCGGGCACCAGCGCGGCGAGCACCACCGAGCTGTAGGGGATGCCCAGGAACTCGGTCATGACGAAGGCCGCCGCGCCCATCACGGGCGGCATGAGCGCGCCTCCGGTCGAGGCCACGGCCTCCACCGCGCCCGCGAACCTCGCGTTGTAGCCGGTGCGCTGCATGAGCGGAATGGTGATCACGCCGGTGCTCGCGACGTTCGCCACCGCGCTGCCCGAGATGCTGCCGAACATGGCGCTCGCCACCACCGATGCCTTGGCCGGCCCGCCGCGGTAGCGGCCCATGGTCGAGTGCGCGAGCTTCATGAACAGCTCGCCGCCGCCGGTGCCGAACAGGATCTGCCCGAAGAGGATGAAGGCGAACACCACCAGCACCGCGATGCGCAGCGGCGCGCCGAACATGAAGTCGGTGCCGTAAACCAGCGAGTCGGCGAGCCGGTCCCAGGCGAGCCCGGTGGTGGCGAGCATGCCGGGGAAGTAATGGCCGAAGCGGCCGTACAGGAGGAATGCGGCAATGATGATGAGAAGCGGCCAGCCCGCGAGGCGGCGCGTGGTCTCGAGCACGAGGCCGATGGCGAGCGCGGCGTACAGCGTGCGCTCGGTCGTGAGCAGGCCGATCGTTTCCAGGATGTCCGGATAGAACCAGGCGATGTAGGCACCGAGCCACAGCGACAGCGCCGCGAGCCCGTAGTCCCACCCGCCGACGGCTCCGCCCTTCGCCGCCGGCTGGGTGAGGAAGGTGAGGCAGGTGACCAGGCCCCAGAAGGCGCCGAGATACTGCTGCGGAAATATGGACAGGTAGAACAGGCGCCCGGGCAGGTCGAACACCGCCGCCAGGCCGAGCGCGACGATCGCCACGCTGAGCGCCTGCTCGGCGCGGCGCTTCATGCGTTTACTTCTTCTGCAGCAGCCTGGCCTGGACCTGCTCCATCTTCGCCGGCCAGGCGCCGACTTCCTTGTAGAACCTGATCGCGCCGGGGTGGTAGGGGATGGTCGCCTCCTCGTCGACGTAACCTTCCTTCACCCACGCCTTCAGCCGGGCGTGCAGCGGGAACAGCTCGGCGTTCTTCTCCCACAGCGTCTTCACGATGCGGTACGCGGCCTCGTCCGGGAGCTGCCGGGCGCCGACCAGATAGAACGGGTACTCGGCGAGCGTGATGGGCTCGCGGATGCCGACCCGCCCGGGCCCGGGCTCGACCTTGCGCGCGGCGGCGGGGAAATGCTTGCGGAAGCGCGCCCAGGCCTCGGGCGCGGGATCGAGCGATACGAAGCGCGCGCCGCGCTTCGCGTCAAGCTCGGCGATGATCCCCATGCCCACCGCGGCGGAGGCCGAGGCATCGACCGAGCCATCGAGGATCGCCTGGATGCCCTTGTCGGGCCCGCCGGCCACCGGCACGCTCCTGAAGTCGCGCGCGTCGAGCCCGCAGTTCGCCGCCACCGCGTCGCCTTGCGCGGTGACGCCCGCGCTGCCGGTGTAGCGCACGACGATGCGCTTGCCCTTGAGGTCGGCGCAACTCTTGATGCCGCTTTGCTCGCTCACCACGGGTCCGAGCCAATTGCGCGTCCCCGACGTGAGCAGCATGATGGGCGCCCCCTTGTTCTGCAGCGCCTTCTCGTAGCCGCCGGTCGCGTGGCGCCCGTGATAGGCATCGTAGTTGTTGAGCACGCCCATGTGGACTTCGCCGGTGGCGATTTGCGGCAGCCACTGGCTGGGCCCCGCGCCGGGCATGACTTTCACCTGAACGTCGAGGTTCGAGCCGATCACCTTGCCCAGGCCGATGCCGATGGCGTTCAGCAGGCTGCCGACGCCGTGCGTGCCGAGGTTCATCACTTTCGGCACGTCCTGCGCCGCGGAATGGGTCGAGGCGATGGCGAAGCTGGCGGCGAGCGCCGCGGCAAGAATTTTCATCCGGTGATCCTCCTCATGGCATTGTTTCTTGGCGGCCTTCGCCCTGTCAACGGCGGCCCGCAATGGTTCGCAATGCTAAAATGCCGCCGATGTTCGACCTGGTCCACAAGTACAAGAAGCTCGTCACGATCATCCTCGGGCTGATCGCGATCACCTTCGTCACCTGGGGCATCGAGTCTTACACCACCATGCGCAGCGGGCGCGACGTGGTGGCCACGGTCAACGGCATGGACATCTCGGCGCGCGAGTTCGACGAGGAGCTGCGCTACCGCCAGGACCAGATGCGCCAGCTCATCGGCCAGAACCTGGACCTGTCGGAGCTCGACACCCCGGAGTCGCGCCGCGCGGTGCTCGAGGGGCTGATCGCGCAGCGCCTGGTGGCTTCGGAGGCGCAGAAGGCGGGCCTCACGGTGAGCGACGAGTCGCTGGTGGAGGCCATCCATTCCATTCCGGCGTTCCGCGGCGCCGACGGCAATTTCTCCAAGAGCACCTACGAGTCGGTGCTGCGCACGCAGAATCCGCCGCTCACGCCGGCGCAGTTCGAGTCGCGCCTGCGCTACGACCTGGTGCTCGCGCAGCTTGCGCGCGCGGTGGGCGAAGCGGCCATCCCTTCGCGCACCGTCACCGGGCGGCTCGCCGCGCTCGAGGCGCAGAAGCGCGAGATCGCCGAGGCGCGCATTCCGGCGCAGCAGTTCCTGCCGCAGGTGAAGGTCGACGAGGCACAGGCCCTGGCGTACTACGAGGCCAACAAGGACGCGTTCCGCACCCCGGAGCGCGTCAGGGCCGAGTACGTGATGCTCTCGGCCGAGGCGCTCGCGGCGCAGGAAACCGTGGCGCCCGAGGAAGTGAGGAAGCATTGGGAGTCGGCCTACGGCCCGAAGCTGCGCGAGAAGGAGGAGGCGCGCAAGACGGCCGAGGCGCTCGCCGCCGAGGTGCGCGCCAAACCGGCGAGCTTCGCCGAGACGGCCAGGCGCGAGTCCCAGGACCCGGGAACGAAGGCGAGCGGCGGAGACCTTGGCTTCACGCCGCGCGGCTCGTTCGTCAAGCCTTTCGAGGACGCGCTCTACCGGATGAAGCAGGGCGAGATCTCGGGGGTGATCGAGTCGGAGTTCGGCTTCCACGTGATCCAGCTCACCGGCGTGCAGCGCAAGGACGGCAAGGAAGAGCGGCGCGCGAGCCACATCCTCATTACCGCGCCGGTGGACGCCAAGCCCCTCGAGGCGCTGCGCGGCGAGATCGAGGCCGAGCTGAAGAAGCAGCGCGCGTCCAAGCGCTTCGCCGAGGCCGCGGACGATTTCCGCAACATGGTCTACGAGCAGTTCGACTCGCTCAAGCCCGCGGCCGAGCGCTTCAAGCTCAAGCTGCAGGCCACCGGCTGGGTCACGCGCTCGGCCGGCCAGGAGCTCGGTGCGCTCGACAATCCCAAGCTGGTCGCGGCGCTGTTTTCCTCGGACTCTCTGCAGAACAAGCGCAACACCGACGCGATCGAGGTGGCGCCGGCGACGCTGGTGGCCGCGCGCGTGGTGGAGCACGAGCCGGCCGCGCAGCGCAAGTTCGAGGAGGTGCGCGCCGAGATCATCGAGCTGTTGCGCCGGCGCGAGGCCGCCGAGCTCGCGCGCAAGGAAGGCGCGGCCAAGCTGGAGCAGCTGCGCCAGGGCGCCGACGCGGGCCTGAAGTGGGCCCAGCCGAGGACCGTATCGCGCCGCGAGCCGCAGGGCCTGCCGGGCGATGTGCTGCGCCAGGTGATGAGCGCGGACGCCGCCAAGCTGCCGGCCTACGTCGGCGTGGCGGCGGGCGACAGCGGCTATCTCTTGCTGAGGATCGCCAAAGTGATCCAGGCCGAGGCGGCCGGGCAGGAAGCCCTCAACCGCCCCGCGTCACTGCTGGGCGCCGCGCAGTACGACGCCTACGTCGCCAGCCTGCGCGCGCAGGCCGATATCGAGATCAACCCGAAGAGCCTGGAGAAGCAGCCGCAGTAGCGGCGCCGATTCCCGCGACCACCTGGCTGAAGCCCGAATCGGCGTAGAGGATCTCCCCGGTCACCGCCGATGCGAGGTCAGACAGCAGGAACGCCGCGACGTTGCCGACTTCCTCGGTCGTGACGTTGCGCCGCAGCGGCGCCTGCTCTTCGACGAATTTCAGGATCTTGCCGAAGCCCGAGATGCCCGCCGCCGCGAGCGTCTTGATGGGGCCGGCGGAGACGCCGTTCACGCGGATGCCGAGGGGTCCGAGGTTGGCCGCGAGATAGCGCACCGAGGCTTCCAGGCTCGCCTTGGCCAGGCCCATCGTGTTGTAGTTGGGCACGACGCGCTGCGCGCCGAGGTAGGTGAGGGTCACCAGCGCCGCGCGCCGGCCGCGCATCATCGGCAGCGCCGCCTTGGCGAGCGCGGGAAAGCTGTACGCCGAGACATCGTGCGCCTGCGCGAAGCCCGCGCGCGACAGCCCGTCGAGAAACTCGCCGGCGATCGCCTCGCGCGGCGCGAACGCCACCGCGTGCACCAGGCCATCCAGGCCGTCCCAATGCTTTTGCAGATTTTCTATTAGAGAGGAAATTTCAGCATCGCTCGCCACGTCGCAAGGCAGCGCGATGTTCGAGCCGAGCTCGCCCGCCATCTCGGTCACGCGGTCCCTGAAGCGCTCATTCTGGTAGGTGAAGGCGAGCTCGGCGCCCTCGCGGCGCGCGGCCTGCGCGATGCCGTAGGCGATCGAGCGGTTGGACAGCAGCCCGGTGATCAGGATCTTCTTGCCGGCGAGGAAGGCCATGCGCCGGATTATACTGACCGCTTGCGCATCCTTCTGATCCTGCTGCTGTTTGTCGGCGGCTGCGGCGACGTCTGGAACGATCCCTATCCCGCCGGGGAGCGCGGCAAGAACATTTTCTACACGAGCTTCGTCAACCGGCCCAAGCATCTGGACCCGGTCCAGTCGTATACGTCCGATGAGGCCGATTTCACCATGCAGGTGTACGAGCCGCCGCTGCAATACCACTATCTCAAGCGGCCCTACGAGCTCATCCCGCTCACCGCCCTCGAGGTGCCGCAACCCCGGGTGATCGACGGCGGCAAGTTCACCGTTTACGAGATCCGCATCCGGCCGGGAATCCGCTACCAGCCGCACCCGGGGTTCGTCGAAGCCAATCACCGGCTCGAGCCGGGCAGGATCGGCTCGATGAAGAGTCCTTACGAGCTTCCCCTGGGCACGCGCGAGCTGGTCGCCGACGACTACATCTACCAGATCAAGCGCCTGGCGCATCCGCGGCTGCATTCGCCCATCCTGGGGCTCATGTCCGAGTACATCGTCGGCCTGCGCGACTACGCGCAGCAGCTCGGGAAGCTGGATCGCAAGGACGGCTGGCTGGACCTGCGTCACTATCCGCTCGAGGGCATCGAGAAGACCGGCACGCACTCGTTCCGGGTGACGCTGAACGGCAGCTACCCGCAATTCATCTATTGGCTGGCCATGCCGTTCTTCGCCCCGATGCCCTGGGAAGCCGAGCGTTTTTTCGAGCAGCCGGGGATGGCCGAGAGGAATCTCACGCTCGACTGGTGGCCGGTCGGCACCGGGCCTTACATGCTCACCGAGAACAATCCCAACGCGCGCATGGTGCTCGAGCGCAATCCCAACTTCCGCGGCGAGCCCTATCCCTCCGAAGGCGAGCCCGGCGATGCCGAGGCCGGCCTGCTGGGCGACGCCGGCGGGACCCTGCCGTTCATCGACCGCGTGGTGTTCAGCCGCGAGAAGGAGAGCATCCCGTACTGGAACAAGTTCATGCAGGGCTACTACGATGTCTCGGCCATCGGCTCGGACCAGTTCGACCAGGCGGTGCGCGTCTCCATCGAAGGCGACGCCGGCGTAACGCCCGAAATGGAGCAGAGGGGCATACGCCTGAGCACGTCGGTGGAGACCTCGACCTTCTACACCGGGTTCAACTGGATGGACAGGGTCGTGGGCGGCAGCTCCGAGCGGGCGCGCAAGCTGCGCCAGGCGATCTCGATCGCCTTCGACATCGAAGAGCAGATCACCATCTTCTCGAACGGGCGCGGCATCGCGGCGCAGGGGCCCATCGCGCCCGGGATCTTCGGCTACCGCGAGGGCAGGCAGGGCATGAACCCGGTGGTGTACGAGTGGCGCGACGGCAAGCCGGTGCGCAAGTCGCTCGAGGTGGCGCGCAGGCTGCTCGCCGAGGCCGGCTACCCGAACGGCCGGGATGCGCAGACCGGGCAGCCGCTGGTGCTGTATTTCGACACGGTGGCGCGCGGCGCCGGGGACAAGGCGGTGTTCGACTGGTACCGCCAGCAGTTCGACAAGCTCGCGATCCAGCTCGAGATCCGCACCACCGACTGGAACCGCTTCCAGGACAAGATCCGCAAGGGCGATACGCAGACCTTCCGCCTGGGGTGGAACGCGGATTACCCGGACCCGGAGAACTTCCTGTTCCTGCTGCACGGCCCGCAGAGCCGGGCGAGGACGCAGGGCGAGAACGCGGCGAACTACGTGAATCCCGAATACGACGCGCTGTTCGGGAAAGTGAAGAGCATGCCGAATTCCCCGGAGCGGCAGCGGCTCATCGACAGGATGGTCGATATCGCACGCGTCGATGCACCGTGGATCTGGGGCGTGCACCCGAAAAGCTACAGCCTGCGCCATGCATGGGTGGGCAACGACAAGCCCAACAGCATGGCGCGCAATTCCATGAAGTACCTGAAGATCGATCCGGCAAGGCGCGCCGAGATGCGTGCGCAGTGGAACCGCCCGGTGCTCGGCCCCCTGGCGCTGATCCTGCTCGTGCTCGCCGCTTCCGCGATCCCCGCGCTGGCGAGCTACAGGAAGCGCGAGCGCATGGCGGCGCGGCCGGCAGGCTAGATGCTCGCCTACGCCGTGCGCCGGGTGCTGTACGCGATCCCGATCCTGATCGGGGTGAACCTGATCACCTTCCTGCTGTTCTTCGTGGTCAACACGCCCGACGACATGGCGCGCATCCAGCTCGGCACGCGGCGCGTGACCGCCGAGGCGATCGAGAAGTGGAAGGCCGAGCAGGGCTACGACAAGCCGTACCTGTGGAATTCGAGGGCGCAAGGACCGGACAAGATCACCGACACCATCTTCTACGACAAGTCGGTGCGCCTGTTCGCCTTCGACTTCGGCGCGGCCGAGGACGGGCGCAACATCGCCAACGAGATCCGCATGCGCATGTGGCCGAGCCTCGCGCTCGCGTTGCCGGTGCTGCTGGTCGGCCTCGCGGTGAACATCAGCTTCGCGCTCCTCATGGCGTTCTTCCGCGCCACCTACCTCGATTTCTGGGGCGTGGTGCTGTGCGTGGCGATGATGTCGGTCTCCACGCTGTTCTACATCATCGGCGGGCAGTACGTCGCCTCCAAGGTCTGGCACCTGGTGCCGATTTCCGGGTACGCCGGGGGCTTCGACGCCGCCAGGTTCCTGGTGCTGCCGGTGCTGATCGGGGTGCTCGGCGGCATCGGCTCCGGAGGGCGCTGGTACCGCACGCTGTTTCTCGAGGAGATGAGCCGGGACTACGTGCGCACCGCGCGCGCCAAGGGGCTCGCCGAATCGGCGGTGCTGTTCCGCCACGTGCTCAAGAACGCCATGATCCCGATCCTGACCGGGGTGGTGGTGGTGATCCCGCTGCTGTTCATGGGGAGCCTGCTCACCGAATCGTTCTTCGGCATCCCGGGCCTGGGCAGCTACACCATCGACGCCATCCAGGCGCAGGACTTCGCCGTCGTGCGCTCGATGGTGTTCATCGGCTCGGTGCTCTACATCCTCGGCCTGCTGCTCACCGACCTGTCGTACACGCTGGTCGATCCCCGGATCAAGCTGCAGTAATGCCTTTCCCCCTTTTTACGGACGTGCTGCTGTGGCTGCTCATCGCCGCGGTCGCGTTCTACGCCTGGTATTGCAGCCGGCGCTCGCACCTCGCGGCGCCGTGGCGGCGCGTGTTCCAGTCGAAGGCGGCGATGGTGTGCAGCGTGGTGCTGGCCTGCTTCCTGGCAGTGGGCTTTCTCGATTCGCTGCACTACCGCCCGCCCCTGGAAGGCGGCCGGGGCTATTCGCCCGAAGTGCTGTCGGTGCTCGACCTCGCGCTCACACCGCTGCGCGAGCGGCGCGAGCGCACCTACTCGGCGCCGCTCGCCACGCGCCTGTATTCCAGGGAGCAGATCCAGGTCGAGGGCAAGACGGTGAGCGACTTTCCGCGCCTCGCCCACGGGGGTGCGCATCTCGAGGACGAGAGCGACAAGCCGCGCGATATCGCGGCGCGCATCGGCCTCGGGCTGCTGTGCGCCGCGCTCGCGGCTGTTTTTCTGGGCTTGACCGTGAAGCGCCTGCGGCGGTGGCGTCCCGAGGTGCCGTGGCACGCGGCAGGGGCGACTTTGCTGATCGTATCGAGCATTGCCCTGCCGGTCGCTTTCCTGAGTCAGGGGTATCACGTCTTGGGCACCGACAAGGTGGGTCAGGACGTCCTGTACCAGGCGCTGAAATCGGTGCGCATCAGCCTGGTGATCGGCACGCTCACCACGCTGGTGCTGCTGCCCCTGGGCATTGCGCTGGGCATCATGGCGGGCTACTTCCGCGGCTGGATCGACGATGTCATCCAGTACCTCTACACCACGCTCACCTCGATTCCGGGGGTGCTGCTCATCGCCGCGGCGGTGCTCATGATGCAGGTGGTCATCGACCGCAATGCCGATTGGTTCGCCACTGCGGCGCAGCGCGCCGATCTGCGCCTGCTCATCCTGTGCGCGATCCTCGGCCTTACCAGCTGGACCGGGCTCGCGCGCCTGCTGCGCGGCGAGGCGCTGAAGCTCTCGCAGCTCGAGTACATCCAGGCCGCGCACGCCTTCGGCGTGGCCGATGCGCGCATCCTCAGCCGCCACATCCTTCCCAACGTGGCGCACATCGTGATCATCGCGATGGTGATGGACTTCTCCGGGCTGGTGCTGGCCGAGGCGGTGCTGTCCTACGTCGGCGTGGGGGTCGACCCCGCCACCACCAGCTTCGGCACCATGATCAACGCCGCGCGCCTGGAGATGGGCCGCGAGCCCATCGTGTGGTGGTCGCTCGCCGCGGCGTTCGCGTTCATGTTTTTGCTGGTGCTGGCAGCCAATCTCTTCGCCGACGCGGTGCGCGACGGCTTCGATCCCCGGGTGCGGATGTGAAAGTCGAGAACCTGCGCACCGTCCTCGACACGCCCGCGGGCGCGCTGCGCGCGGTCGACGGCATCAGCTTCGAGCTGCGCCAGGGCGAGTGCTTCGCGCTGGTCGGCGAGTCGGGCTGCGGCAAGTCGATGACCGCGCTGTCGCTCATGCGGCTGCTGCCCGACGCGGCGCGCATCGCCGGCGGCAGCGTCGGCCTGGACGGCGTCGACCTCCTCGGGCTGCCCGAGGCGGCGATGCGCTCGGTGCGCGGGCGCCGCGTCGCCATGATCTTCCAGGAGCCTTCCACCGCGCTCAACCCGGTGCTCACCGTCGGGCGGCAGATCAGCGAAGTGCTCGAACGGCACACGAGCGGAAGGACAAACGACCACCATCGAAAATCTCTCGAGCTGCTGCGGGCCGTCGGCATTCCCGATGCGCAAAGGCGCTTCGAGCAATACCCCTTCGAGCTTTCCGGCGGCCTGAAGCAGCGCGTGATGATCGCCGCGGCGCTGGCGGTGGACCCGCAGGTGCTCATCGCCGACGAGCCGACCACCGCCCTGGACGTCACGATCCAGGCGCAGATTCTCGAGCTGCTCAGGCAGCTGCAGCAGGAGCGCGGCATGGCGCTGCTGCTCATCACCCACGACCTGGGCATCGTGGCGAAGATGGCCCAGCGCGTCGCCGTGATGTACGCCGGCGAGATCGTCGAGCTGGCCGGGCGCGAGGCGTTTTTCCGCGCCCCGCAGCATCCCTACTCGCAGAAGCTGTTCGCCGCGCTGCCCTCGCCGCGACAGCGCGGCGAGCTCGCCGTGATCCGCGGGCAGGTGCCGCCCCTCACCACGGTATTCGAGCAGTGCCGCTTCGCCGAGCGCTGCGACTACGTCTTCGAGCGCTGCCGCGTCGAGGCCCCAGGCCTGCTCGAGGCGCTGCCCGGGCACCTGGCGCGCTGCCATCTGCGGGAAGCCGGCCCGGCGGGGCCGAGGGTCGTTGCCGAATCAGAGCAAAAGCCGCGCCCCGTCGGCGCGAAAGCCGAGGTGCTCCTGCAGGTCGAGGACCTCAAAGTCCATTTCCCGATCCGGCGCGGGGTCCTGAGGCGCGCGGTCGATCACGTGAAGGCCGTGGACGGCGTGTCCTTCGAGCTCGCCCGGGGCCGCACGCTCGCCCTGGTGGGCGAATCGGGCTGCGGCAAGACCACCACCGGAAAGGCGATCCTGAAGCTGATCGAGCCTACGGCAGGCAAGGTCGCTTTCGAGGGCGAGGCCATCAGCGCGCTGTCGCGGGCCCAGCTGCGCCCGCGGCGCTCGGCGATGCAGATCGTCTTCCAGGACCCGTACGGCTCGCTCAACCCGCGCATGCGCGTGGCCGACATCCTGCTCGAGGGCATGCGCAGCCTCGATGTCGGTACGCATGACGGTGAGCGAATGAAAATTGTTTTTGATCTACTGCAACAAGTCGGGCTGCCGGCCGGCGCCCTGGGCCGCTATCCGCACGAGTTCTCCGGCGGGCAGCGCCAGCGCATCGCCATCGCGCGCGCCCTCGCCGTGAACCCGAAGCTGATCGTCCGCGACGAGACGACCAGCGCGCTCGACGTCTCGGTGCAGGCGCAGATCCTCAACCTGCTGCGCTCGCTGCAGAACCGCCTGGGGATCGCCTATCTCTTCATCACCCACAACATCGCGGTGGTCGACTACCTGGCGCACGAAGTGGCGGTGATGTACCAGGGCAGGATCGTCGAGCACGGCGACGTGGAGCAGGTGCTGCGCTCGCCGAAGCATCCGTATACCCGCGAGCTGCTTTCGGCAGTACCTACCGTCTCCTAGGCTTGCGCTTTGCCTGCGGCGGCGCCCGCAGCTCGATCGCCAGACGGCGGCCCGGGCTCGCCCGCACCCCGGGGTTCCAGCGCTTCATGTCCTCCTCGGCGACGCCGTAGCGCCGCGCGATCGATACCAGCGTCTCGCCCGGTTTCACCGTGTGGAAGATGCGCCGCAGCCGCACCGGTATGGGCGGGGCGTACATGATCGGCAGCCGGCGGCTGCCGAGGGCGGCCGCGCTGCTGGTCGGAACCACGAGCAGGCTCGGCACCGCCCGCACGCGCGGCGCGATGCCGTTGACCTCCTTCAGCTGCCCGACGCCCATGCCGAACCGCTTGGCAATGGACTCGAAGCTATCGCCCTTGCGCGGGTGATAGGTCTTCCAGGACACCAGCGCGCCGGCGCCGTGCTTGGTGAGGTTGTCGTGGAACACGTCGACTTTGTCGGCAGGCAGCACGATGCGCGGCGTAAGGGCGGCGCGGATGAACGGCCGGCTGAACCCCGGGTTGAGCGCGATGAACTGCTCGACCGGCATCTCGGCGAGCTTCGCGGCGAGCTGCACGTCGATGTCGCGCAGCTTGGTGTACGTGCTGAAGTAGGGCTGGTTGGGGATCGGGTCGATGGTGATGCCCAGCGGCGCCGGCTCGCTGAGGATGTTCTTCAGCGCCTGCAGCTTGGGGATGTAGTGCCGCGTCTCCGCCGGCATGCTCAGGCTGTCGTAATCGGCCGGCCGGCCGGCCGCGCGGTTGCGCGCAATGGCGCGCGCCACGGCGCCTTCGCCCCAGTTGTAGGAGGCGAGCGCGAGGTGCCAGTCGCCGTGCATGTCGTAGAGGTAGGTGAGATAGTCGAGCGCGGCGCTGGTCGAGTCCACTATGTCGCGGCGGCCGTCGTACCACCAGTTCTGCTGCAGCTCGAAGCGCCGGCCGGTGCCGGGGATGAACTGCCACAGGCCGGAAGCGTGGGCGCGGGAATACGCCATCGGGTTGAAGGCGCTCTCGACCATCGGCAGCAGCGCGAGCTCGGTCGGCATGCCGCGCTTCTCCAGCTCCTCGACGATGTGATAGAGATAAATTCGGCTGCGCTCGAACACCCGTTGCAGGTAATCGGGGCGCGCCACGTAATAGGCGGTCTTTTCGCGCACCAGCTCGTTATCCAGGTCGGCCATCGCGAAGCCCTGCCGGATGCGCTGCCACAGGTCGTCGGCCGGCGCCGTGCGGTCGATCTTGGTAATGCCGCGCAGCGGCTCGCGAATCTCGCGCGGCTCGCCCTCCAGGGGCGGCAGGGGTTGCAGTCTGGCGATGTCGAGGAGCCCGGTGCCGGCCGGCTCGGGCCGCTCGAGTGCGGCAGGGGACGGCGTGATCTGCGCCTCTGCCGGAGACGGGGAAGGCGGCGTCGCGGCACACGCCTGCAGCAGCGCGAGCGCTGCGCAGGCGAGGATGCGGCGGCTCACCTTATGTAGATGCTCTGGCCGATCTGCAGATAGCGCCCCAGCCGGTTCCACGCCTTGAGGTCGGAGATGCGCACGCGGTAGCGCGCGGCTATGGAGCTCAGTGTATCGCCTTGCTTGACACGGTGCACGTGGCGCACGACCGGGATCGGCGGCGAGTACATGATGGGCAGGGCGCCGGCCTGGTCCTTGGTCGCGCCGTCCATCGGCACCACCAGCACCTTGGGTATCTGCCAGGAGCGCTGGGGAATGCCGTTGACCCGCTTGAGCTGGGCGATGGAGAGGCGGAATTTCTTCGCGATGTTGCCGAGGGTTTCGCCGCGCCGCGGGCGGTAGACCTGCCAGGACACCAGCGCATCCTGGTCGTGCTTGGCGAGGTTCTCGTGGAACACCGAGACCTTGTCGGCCGGCAGGATGATGCGTGCGGCCTGCGAGCGGATGAGCGGCCGGCTGAAGCCCGGGTTGAGCGCCATGAACTCCTTCACCGGCATCTCGGCGAGCTCGGCGGCGAGCGCGACGTCGATGTCGGGCAGCTCGCTCACCAGCGTGAAGTACGGCTCGTTGGGGATCGGATCGAGGTCGATGCCGTAGGGCTTGGGATCGGCGATGATGTTCTTCAGCGCCTGCAGCTTGGGCACGTATTGGCGCGTCTCGCGCGGCATCCTGAGGCTCGAGTAGTCGGTCGGCTTGCCGGCCTTGCGGTTCCTCACGATCGCGCGCTTCACCGCGTTCTCGCCCCAGTTGTAGGAAGCGAGCGCGAGGTGCCAGTCGCCGTGCATCTTGTAGAGCTTGGTGAGGTAGTCCAGCGCGGCGGTGGTCGAGTCGACCACGTCGCGGCGGCCGTCGTACCAATGGTCCTGCTTGAGATCGAAGCGCTTGCCGGTGCCCGGGATGAACTGCCAGATTCCCGAGGCGTGGGCGCGGGAGTAGGCCATGGGATTGAACGCGCTCTCGACCATGGGCAGCAGCGCAAGCTCCATCGGCAGCCCGCGCTTCTCGATCTCCTCGACGATGTGATACAGGTACATGCGGCTGCGGTCGAACATGCGCTGCAGGTACTCGTGCTCGCGGGCGTATTCCTTGGTCTTGCGGCGCACCAGCACGTTGTCGAGGTTCTGCATGGCGAAGCCCTGGCGGATACGCTGCCAGATGTCCTCCGGCGGCACCGTGCGATCTATGGTCTTCACGCCGCGCAGCGGCTCGACCACCACCTCGCGCCGGCCCTCGAAGGGCGGCAGGCTCGCCGCGTCGAGCGGGGCCGGGACCGCGGGGGACGTGGACTTGCGCTTCTTGGTCGCAGGGGGAAGCGGCGGCGCTGCCGGCGCGGCGGCCTGCTCGGGGGGCTGCTCGGGCTCGGGCAGCGACGCCTGCTGCTGCGAGGCACAGGCCTGCAGCAGGGCGAGCACGAAAAGGCCGAGGATTCGGGTGCGCGGGCTCAAAGTCGATTTTCCGTGCCCCATAATAGGCGATGTGCGCCCAAGCCCGGGACCCGCGCAATGGTCCGGATGGACCGGGTCCCGCGTAGCAGCGCGGAAAAGCGGTAATTTTTCACAAACTTCCCGGCATGGATCGCCAATCCTTCGTGAACAACGGCGGGCAAAAGTATAACGGCGGCCGCTCGTCGCTTTCGGGCTGGTTCTCGAGCGCCCAGGGCGCGTACGTGCTCGACTGGGAGCTCGCCCAGTTCGACAGCGCGGTCGAGGACGTATTCGGGTTCCGCGCGGTGCAGATCGGGCTGCCGGAAGTCGATTTCCTGAGGCAGAACCGCATTCCCTACCGCTGCTCGCTCGCCCTGGAGCCGGGTGCGCTGCTCGCCGCCGATCCGCTGCAGCTGCCGCTCGCCTCGCAAAGCCTCGACCTCGTGGCCCTGCCGCATGTGCTCGAGAGCCACGAGCACCCGCACGAGGTGCTGCGCGAGGCGGAGCGCGTCCTCAGGCCCGAAGGGCATCTCGTGATCTCGGGGTTCAATACCGCCTCGCTTTGGCGCGTGCGCCAGATGTTCACCGCGCACAAGGCGCAGGCACCCTGGAACCTGAAGTTCATCGGCCTGCTGCGGCTGCGCGACTGGCTGCGCGTGCTCGGCTTCGAGCTGAACGGGGGCAAGCTCGGCTGTTACGCGCCGCCCTTCCAGCAAAAGCTCTGGCTCGACCGGTTCGCCTTCATGGAGACGGCCGGGGCGCGCTGGTGGCCGATTGCGGGCGGCGTGTACGTGGTGCGGGCGATAAAGCGCATCCACGGCATGCGCCTCATCACGCCCAAGTGGCGCCAGGAGCGGGCGCGGCGCCGCGCGCTTTCTCCCATCCCGCAGAAATCCCACAAGAACTATGAGTGAGCCCATAGGTGAGGAGCCGGTCGAGATCTTCAGCGACGGCGCCTGCCGGGGAAATCCGGGGCCGGGCGGCTGGGGCGTGCTGCTGCGCGCCAAGGGCGTCGAAAAGGAGCTGTGGGGCGGCGAGGCGGATACCACCAACAACCGCATGGAGCTCACCGCGGTGATCCGCGCGCTCGAGGCGCTCAAGCGCCCCAGCCGGGTGCGGCTTTTCACCGACTCGCAATACGTGCAGAAGGGCATCTGCGAATGGATACACAGCTGGAAACGCCGCGGCTGGCGGACGGCCGACAAGAAGGCGGTCAAGAACGTCGACCTGTGGCAGCGACTGGACGAACTTTCCAAAAACCATAAAATCGAGTGGTTCTGGGTGAAAGGGCACGCCGGACACCCGGAAAATGAGCGGGCGGACAGACTCGCTAACAGGGGGATACCTAGTGAAGCAGATAGTCCTTGATACGGAGACGACCGGGCTCAATCCGAAGCTCGGCGACCGGATCATCGAGATCGGCTGCGTCGAGATCGTCAGCCGCCGGATCACCGAGGGACAGTTCCACGTCTACCTCAACCCCGAGCGCGAGATCGAGCTGGGCGCCACGCGCATCCACGGCATCACGCTGGAGGATCTCGCCGCCAAGCCGAAGTTCGCCGCGGTGGCGCGCGAGTTCCTCGATTTCGTGCGCGGCGCGGAGCTGATCATCCACAACGCGGATTTCGACGTCGAGTTCCTGGACATGGAGCTCGCCCGCGCCGGGCTGGGCAGGCTCGTCGAGCATGCGGCGAAGATCACCGACACGCTGGGCCAGGCGCGCGAGCTGCATCCGGGGCGCAAGAACTCGCTCGATGCCCTGTGCGAGCGCTATTTCATCGACCACGCCAACCGCGCGCTGCACGGCGCGCTGCTCGATGCGCGCCTGCTCGCCGAGTGCTACCTCGCGATGACGCGCGGGCAGGAAAGCCTGATGATGGAGCTGGAAACGCCCATGGCCGCCGCCGCCGCCGCGGCGGGGCTGATCCTCGACGTGTCCAAGCTTATCGTGCAGCGCGCGAGCCCCGAAGAGCTTGCCGCGCACGAGCAGTACCTGGACGCCCTGGAGAAGGAGGCCAGGGGCGTCAGCGTCTGGCGCCGGCCGCAGTTAGCGAGTTGAGCTCAGTGAGCTGAGGCTTCGATTTCGCGGCTGCGGGGCACCCATTCCGAATCGGCGAGGGCGCGCCGCATGGTGGGCAGCGTGATCTGGTAGTTGATGAGGTAGATCGCGGTGTCGTCGCGGTAGTCTTCCAGGTGCTTTTGCTCCACCACGTGCTCGAACAGGCGCTCGAGCTTCGGATGGGGAGAGTTGCTCGCCTTGATGAACAGCTCGAAGCCGTAGCGTCCCGGCTGCAGGCGCAACGGCGCGGCGCGCGGCCGCTCCGCCACGTCGAACAGCACGAACTTGGCGACCGAGCGCTTCGCCTCCAGCGGGAAGCTGGTGAACGGCTCCAGGGTGTTGTCCTCGGTCAGCCTGCGCTTGGCGTGGATGAAGCGCTGCATGTCGACCTCGCCCACCGGGCTGAGCAGGATGGAGCGGTTGCTGTCGCCGTCCAGCGTCAGGCGCAGCGCGAGCCACTCGACGATGCCGTCGGCATAGCCGGAGTTGCTGAACTGCAGCGGCAGCAGGAGCCGGGCGACTCCGCCTGCCGCCCTGCCCGCGCGCGGCAGGATCACGTCGCCGGCGAGAACCTCCGGACGAAACGCGAGCGTGCGCATCTTGAGGATGGCGAGGAGCGAAACGGCGAGCGCCGCCAGCGAGACGGCAAGGGCGAGCCAGGCAAGCGTGTTCATGCAGTATTGCAGGCCAATGCAGGTTAAGCGTCAACCGGTGCGCGACATTCGGCCTATTTGGGCGGCCTGCGCGTTAACGCTCGCGTAACACGGCTATACTTTTCCCATGATTCAGAAGGTCAATGTTTTCTCCCAGGACCTGGAGAAAAATCCCGCCAACCATGCCCCGCTGACGCCGCTTTCGTTCATCGAGCGCGCCGCCCACGTTTACCCGCAGCGCCTCGCGGTGGTGCACGGCGGGCAGCGTTACACCTGGAGCGAGACCTATGAGCGCAGCCGGCGCCTCGCCTCGGCGCTCGCCAGGCGCGGGGTGGGCGTGGGCGACACGGTCGCCGTCATGCTGCCGAACATCCCGGCGATGGTCGAGGCGCACTTCGGCGTGCCGATGTGCGGCGCGGTCCTCAACACGCGGAACACCCGGCTCGACGCCGGGGCGATCGCGTTCATGCTGGGCCACGGCGGGGCGAAGATCCTGATCGCCGACCGCGAGTTCTCCGCGGTCATCGACAAGGTCGCACCGCAGCTCACCGTGATCGACGTGGACGACCCCGAGTACACCGGACCGGGCCGGCGGCTGGGCGAGAGCGAATACGAGGAATTCCTGAAGACCGGGGACCCGGACTACGCGTGGAAATGGCCGGCCGACGAGTGGGACGCGATCGCGCTCAACTACACCTCGGGCACCACCGGCGATCCCAAGGGCGTGGTGTATCACCACCGCGGCGCCTACCTGAACGCCGTCTGCAACCTCGTCACCTGGAGCATGCCGCAGCACTCGGTGTACCTCTGGACGCTGCCGATGTTCCACTGCAACGGCTGGACCTTCCCCTGGAGCATGGCCGCCAACGCAGGCACCAATGTCTGCCTTCGCGGGGTCGAAGCCCAGAGAATCTTCGAGTTGATCAAGGCGCACGGCGTCACCCATTACTGCGGCGCCCCGATCGTGCATGCCATGCTGGTGAACGCGCCCGAAGAGCTCAAGCGCGGCATCGCCCACAAGGTGCACGCCATGGTGGCGGCGGCGGCGCCGCCGGCCTCCATGATCGAGGGCATGGAGCGCATGGGCTTCGAGCTCACGCATGTCTACGGGCTGACCGAGGTCTACGGCCCCGCCACGGTGTGCGCGAAGCAGGAGGAATGGAACGCGCTCGACATTCCCGAGCGCGCCCGCCTGAACGGCCGCCAGGGCGTGCGCTACCTGATGGAGGAGGGCCTGAGCGTGATGGACCCGCAAACCATGCAGCCGGTGCCCGCCGACGGCCAGACCATGGGCGAGATCATGTTCCGCGGCAACATCACCATGAAGGGCTATCTCAAGAACCCGAAGGCCACGCAGGCCGCGTTCCGGGGCGGCTGGTTCCACTCCGGCGACCTCGCGGTGATGCAGCCCGACGGCTACCTGAAAATCAAGGACCGCTCGAAGGACGTGATCATTTCCGGCGGCGAGAACATCTCTTCCATCGAGGTGGAAGACGTGCTGTATCGCCATCCGGCGGTGCTCGCCGCCGCGGTGGTGGCGAGGCCCGACGAGAAGTGGGGGGAGGCGCCCTGCGCCTTCGTCGAGCTCAAGCCCGGCGCGCAGGCCTCCGAAGCCGAGCTGATCGAGTTCTGCCGCGGCCACCTGGCGCGCTTCAAGCTGCCGCGCGCGGTGGTGTTCGGCGAGCTGCCCAAGACCTCGACCGGTAAAATCCAGAAATTCGTGCTGCGCGACAGGGCGAAGTCCGCGAGCGCGATCGACACCTAGCGCAGGAGAACCGGTATGCATGCGAAGGTAAAGCCGCCGACAGAGCCGCTCGTGCTTTGCGACAAGAAGGCCGGGGTCGCGACTCTCACGCTCAACCGTCCGAAGCAGTACAACGCCATGTCGAGCGACGTGCTGCGCGAGCTGAACGGCGCGCTTGCACGCCTCGCCAAGGATGCCGCGGTGCGCGTGGTCGTGATCGCCGCGCAGGGGCCGGTCTTCTGTTCCGGCCACGACCTGAAGGAAATGATGGCGAACCGGAATCAGGAATTCATCTCCCAACTGTTCGATCTGTGCTCGGAGATCATGCTGACCATACAGAAGCTGCCGCAGCCGGTCATCGCGCGGGTGCAAGGCGTCGCGACCGCGGCTGGCTGCCAGCTCGTGGCGCAGTGCGACCTTGCGGTAGCCTCGATCGACGCAAAGTTCGCCACGTCAGGGATCAACCTCGGGCTATTCTGCGCCACACCCGGCGTACCGGTCTCGCGCAACGTTTCGCGCAAGCGGGCGTTCGAGATGCTGTTTACCGGGGAGTTCATCGATGCCGAGACGGCACTGGCCTGGGGTCTCATCAATCGCGTGGCGGCCCCCAGTCAGCTGGACGCGGAGCTCGACAGGCTGGTGAAAGCCATCGTCGACAAGCCGGCGGCGGTGTGCGCCGCCGGAAAGAAGCTGTTCTATCAGCAGATCGAGTCGAAGATCGACCACGCCTACAAGATCGCCAGCGCCGCCATCACCGAGAACATGCTCGGCGAGCATGCCGCCGAGGGCGTCGGCGCCTTCATCGAAAAGCGCCCGCCGAAGTGGAAATAGAGCTCCGCAAGTAACCGGTCCCGGCGGCAGCAAGGTCGCGCCTCTGGTCCGATGAGTCCGCACGAGATTGTCCGGGCCCGCTCGCTTGCCCGAGCGCTTGCGGCGAGGCGCAGCCGGCTGGAGCTCGACGTGCAGCGCGCGTTCTCGCTCCTTCCGCCGGAAAAGCCGCTCGGCGAGGCGCTGTTTCGCCTCGCCGAGGCGTATCCGAGGACGCCCGACCGCGCCAACCGGCGCGCCCTGGTGGACGAGTTCCTCCATCGCGCCGTTCCGCTGCTGCCGGTGGATTTCGCCACCGGCCTCATCGCCCGGCAGTTCGTCTACGCCGAAACCATCGGCGCGGCCCTCGCGCGCGCAAGGCGCAATGCGCGCAACAGCTTTTCCTTCGACATGCTGGGCGAGGGCGCGCGCACGGCGGCCGACGCGCAGCGCAACTATCGCCGGTACCAGGAGGCGATCGGCGCGGCGGCCGGCAGCCCGCGTTTCGGCGTTTCCATCAAGCTCTCCTCGATCCACCCGCGCTACGATGCGGCCGGCTTCGCGCACGCCCGCCGCGGGATGCTCGAGCGGCTCTCGGCGCTGTGCCGCGCCGGAGTGGATCTCACCATCGACGCCGAGGAAGCGGAGCGGCTGCCGCTGCAGCTCGACGTGTTCTCGGAGTTGTCGCAGCAGTTCCCCGAATGGGAGGGGCTTGGCCTCGCGGTGCAGGCTTATCGCCCCGGGGTGCAGGAAACCCTTGCCCAGGTGGTCGAGCTCGCGCGGCGCCGCGGCGCCAAGCTCAACGTCCGGCTGGTGAAGGGCGCCTACTGGGACGCGGAGATCAAGCGCGCCCAGGAGCTCGGCGTCGGGAGCTACCCGGTGTTTACGCGCAAGCGCGAAACCGACCGGGCGTATGTGTCGGCGGCCGAGTACCTGTTGGAGCATTCCGCGCTGGTGTTCCCGCAATTCGCCACGCATAACCCGGTCAGCGCCGCTTGCGTGCTTGCGCTCGCCGAGAGCCGGCCGGGAAGCTTCGAATTCCAGCGCCTGCACGGCATGGGCGCCGCGCTCGACGCCGCCCTGGCGAAGGAGGCGCCCGCGGCAGGCATGCGCGTCTATGCGCCGGTCGGCGGGCGGCGCGATCTGCTCGCCTACCTCGTGCGCCGCCTGTTGGAGAACGGCGCCAGCACTTCCTATGTCCGGCAGGCGGCACGCAGCGCCGACCTGGACCGGTTGATCGAAGAAGGCTTCGAATTTCTCGAGCCGGGCGGCAAGCCCGGCCTGCCCTTACCCGTGGAGATCCACATGCCTGAAAGACGCATCGCCAAAGGCTACGACCTGGGCGAGCCCAACGCCCTTGCCGAGATGGCCCGAGCGGTCGAAAAGCAGCGCCGCCGCTGGAGCGCGCTTCCTCTGGTGGAGGGACGAGCCCTCGAAGGAGGCGGGCGGGCCGCGTACTCGCCCGCGCTTGCGCAGGTCGAAATCGGCGAAGTGTGCGACGCGACCCCGGAGAACGCCCGCGCCGCGATCGCGCTTGCCCACGCGGCGCGCCGGCGCTGGGCGGAGGTCCCGGTCGAGCAGAGAGCCGCGGCGCTCGAGCGGCTCGCCGAGCTGCTGGAAGCGAGTCTCGCCGAGCTGATGGCGCTGTGCGTCTGGGAAGCCGGCAAGACGCTGCCGGACGCGCTCGCCGATGTGCGCGAGGCGGTGGATTTTTGCCGCTACTACGCGGCGCAGGCCCGCGAGAAGTTTGCAAACCCGGTGCTTTTCAAAGGTCCCGTGGGAGAAAGCAATGCGCTCACGCTGCACGGCCGGGGCGTTTTCGCGTGCATCAGCCCGTGGAATTTCCCGGTGGCGATCTTCACGGGCCAGGTGGCGGCCGCGCTGGCAGCGGGCAACACCGTGGTGGCGAAACCGGCCGAGCAGGCGCCGCTCACGGCGTACCGCATCTCCCAGCTCGTCCTCGAGGCCGGCATCCCGCCCGATGTCTTCCACCTCCTGCCGGGCGGCGGCAGCATCGGCCGGTGCATCGTCGAGGATGCGCGCATCGCAGGCGTGGTCTTCACCGGGTCCACCGACACCGCCCGGGCGATACAGAGCGCGCTGGCGAAAAAGGACGGGCCGCTGGTGCCGTTCATCGCGGAGACCGGGGGCCTCAATGCGATGATCGTCGACTCCACCGCGCTGCCGGAGCAGGTAGCCGACGCGGTCATATCGAGCGCCTTCCGCTCCGCCGGGCAGCGCTGCAGCTCGCTGCGCATGCTGTACGTGCAGGACGAGGCGGCGCCCGCGGTGCTCGGCCTCGTGCGCGGCGCCATAGAGGCGCTGCGCGTGGGCGATCCGGCCGACCCGTCGGTCGATGTCGGGCCGGTCATCGATGCCGGGGCGCGCGACTCGCTCGCCGCCTATGTCGACAGCCTGCGGCAAAGATTCCCCCTGATCGCCGAAGCCGCGCCGTTGCCTGCGGCGGGCAACTTCGTCGCGCCGGTGGCCTTCGAAGTGCAGTCGATCCGCGATCTTCCCGGCGAGCGCTTCGGGCCGGTGCTGCACGTCGCGCGCTTCGCCATCGAGCAGCTCGACAGCGTGCTCGATGACATCAACGCCACCGGCTACGGCCTCACCATGGGCGTGCACACGCGCATCGATTCGCGCGCGCAGCGCATCCGGCAAAGATCGGCGGTCGGCAACCTGTACGTGAACCGCAACATCATCGGCGCCATGGTGGGCGTGCAGCCTTTCGGCGGCGAAGGGCTCTCGGGCACCGGGCCGAAGGCGGGCGGGCCGCATTACCTCGCGCGCTTCGCCACCGAGCGCGTCTACACAGTGAACACGGCGGCCGCCGGGGGCGACCTTCGCTTGCTCACGCGAGCGGCCTAGCCGCGCGCGCATTCCGCCGCGGCGTGGTCGGCGAGCTGGCGAACTACCTCAAAAAGCCGCTGTAGTTACAGCCAGCCGGGGCAGGGCAGCCCTTTCTCCTTGAGGAAGGCCGGATTGAACAGCTTCGACTGGTAGCGCGTTCCCGAGTCGGCCAGGATGGTCACCACGGTGTGGCCAGGACCCAGGTCCTGCGCCAGGCGGATGGCGCCGGCCACGTTGATGCCGCTCGAGCCGCCCAGGCAAAGGCCCTCGTCTTTCAGCAGCTCGAAAATCCACGGCAAGGCCTCGGCGTCGGAGATCCGGTAGGCGTCGTCCACCGGCGCGCCCTCGAGGTTCTTCGTCACGCGCCCCTGGCCGATGCCCTCGGTGATCGAGGAGCCCTCGGATGCGAGCTCGCCGCGCTTGAACCAGCTGTACATGGCGGCGCCCTCGGGGTCCGCGACTGCAATTTTGATGTTCGGATTTTTCTGCTTCAGGAACATGGCAACTCCGGCAAGCGTGCCGCCGGTGCCGATGGCGCAGGTGAAGCCATCCACCTTCCCGCCGGTCTGCGCCCAGATCTCCGGGCCGGTGGTGGCGATATGCGCATCGCGGTTGGCGGTGTTGTCCCACTGGTTGGCCCAGAACGCGCCCATCTCCTTCGCCAGGCGCTCCGACACGTGCACGTAGTTGGCCGGATTCTTGTACGGCACCGCCGGGACCTCCCGCAGCTCCGCGCCGCACAGGCGCAGCATCGCTTTCTTCTCCTCGCTCTGCGTCTCGGGAATCACGATTACCGTGCGATAGCCGCGTGCGTTGCCCACCAGCGCCAGGCCGATGCCGGTATTGCCGGCGGTACCCTCGACCACCGTGCCGCCGCGCTCGAGCAGACCGCCTTTCTCCGCGTCGAGCAGGATGTACAGCGCGGCCCGGTCCTTCACCGAGCCGCCGGGATTGAGGAACTCGGCCTTGCCCAGGATCTCGCAGCCGGTCGCCTCCGACGGGCCGCGCAGGCGGATGAGGGGGGTGTTGCCGATCGCTCCGACGAAGCCGTCGCGGATCTCCATGTCATTCAAGCGATGCGGGGTCGAGCTCAGCCGGCCATCTTCACGACGAACGGCGTTTCCGTTTGCTTTTCCAGATCGAACTGCGAGCGCCCCGTGTAATTGACGTGCTTCCCGTAGATATGGAGAGAAATGGTGACCGCATCCGTCTCGTTCCACACGCCATGGATCATGCCCCGCGGCATAGCCACGACATCGCCAGCGCCGCACACTTTCTCGCCCAGCTTCCTGAGCTTTGCGTGACCCGGGCGGCTGCGATCGTCCGCTCGCTCAAAGAACTCGTTCTTCTCCGGCCCGTCCACGCCTGCAATCACGGCCCATGTGCCGTGGTCGTGGGGCGGGGCGCCGCGGTCCGGCAACCAGCTCACCGCCATGACGGCCAGCGTATGGCCGGGCTCCTCGTGCAGCAGATGCACGCTGAAGCCTTGAGCCGCGTCGGCGTGGTACATGCGATCCTCGAGCCAGGTGGCCTTCGAGAGGGCAGCGAGGCGCGCAAGCGGTCGGACACGGCTGATAATTTCCCGCTCATCCTGCGATCGAGCACACACCTGCTTTAGATCGGCTACCAGCTGCGCAATCGAATACGAGGCGGCGTTCATCGTTTCTCCTCACGGGTCGTGTCCGGTTCGTATGTATACCGCGATGCCATCTCGCGGGCCACTCTGCGTTCGGCGCGCAAGCGGGTGCCGCCCAGCTGCACCTCGAGGACCTGGTTGCGCCGATTGCGCAACAGGCGCGCGGGTTCGCCGTGGCTGGCATAGCCGCCGGCGAGCGCGATGCGCCCCTCGCTGCGGCCGTGCACCGCAATCTCGCTCGCGTCCAGCAGAGGATTGAAGAAGTCGGGTCTCGCGACGAGCACTTTCTTCCCCGTGGCCACGAGGTCGATGGGGTTCCACAGCGTCCACCAGCGGCCCGACCAGCCAACCAGCTTGCGCGACGGCGCGCCGTTCTGCGCAAAGGCGCGCAGGAGCTGGACCGCGCCCTCCAGCCACAGGTGCGCAGGGCCGTCGACCGCGTTGGTCAGCACCGAGAGCGCGAGCGCCTGCCCGGGCAGCACGCAGGTCCGGGTGATGTAGCCCTGCAGCCCGCCCGAATGCCCGAACCAGCTCCAGCCCTCCAGGCTGCCGCTCATGAGGCCGAGGCCGTAATACCGCTCGATGCTGGAATGGGGGTCGCGCCAGCGCCTGCGGTTCATCTCCCGCCGGCTTGCCGGTGAGAGCACGCTGCGGGCCGCTTCGGGCGAAAGCTGGTGGAAGAAGCGCACCAGGTCGCGTGCCGTGCTGATGACGCCGGCTGCGGGGGCGATCGCATGCGTCGAGTAATCGCCCGGGATGGCGACGCGCCGCCCCACCGGCAGCCGGGCGCTGTGACCGAGGGCGAGCGGCACGCCGCGCGCCGGCGGCCCATCGGCCAGCGTTTCCTCGAGCCCGGCTGCATCAATGATCTCGCGCTGAAGCCACGACCGATAGCGCTCGCCGGTGACGCGCTCGACGACCAGGCCGAGAAGCGCGTAGCCGTGGTTGGAGTACTTGAAGCGCGTGTTGCGCTTAAGCGTCGGCGCGGCCTGAAGGTCGGCTTTGAGCTCCGCGGCGCTCAGGAACGCGCGGCGGCCGACGAATTGCCCGCTGTCGGGCCCGTCGCGCACCACGCCGCCGCCGTGGGACAGCAGCTGCGCCAGCGTCACCGGCGCAAGCGCCGCATGCAGGCCCTCGACATGCCGGCCGACCGGATCGTCGAGCCGCAACCGGCCCTGCTCGCGCAGCTTCATTACCGCGGCCGCGGCAAAGCTCTTCGAGTGCGAGGCGACGCGGAAGCGGTGCCGCGGCGTGAGGCGCTTCGCCAGGTCGGCGTAGCCGAAGGCCGCTTCCAGCACGATTTTGCCCTTGTGCGCAACCGCCACCGCGCAGCCGGGCTGCTCGTGGTAGCGCACCTGGAACTCGAGCCAGCGCGGGATGTAATCCACCGCGGCGTTCACCCACTTCGGCATGGCTTACACAGTAGGCCGATGCTATATGCCACGGCGTCTAGGTGATTGACGCTCGGTATCTTCGGCAAGCTAGACGGGTCATATCAGCCCGGCACAGTCCCCCGCACTGCTAGGGCCTTTGCGCGTAAGGTGAAAGGTCCGTCGGGCCGATCATCTAAGAGCCGCTTGCGCAGGCCCCGCCGCAGGGCGTCGCGGCGCTCTTCAGAAAGACTTGCAACGTACGCACCCTGCGGTGCAACCCCTTTCAGATGCGGCTCCCAGAAATCGTTGAACGAGACAAACGGCAGGTCCACCGTGATCACCGTTTCTTTCACGTCCTCCAGGCCAGCGGCCCGCCAGAGCGCGGTGAGCTGGCCTTCCCGGTTCGAGTGCTTAGGCCTCTGAGAGCGGGCCTCGGCGGCTGAATCTAGCCTGACGGCCTCTTCCCAGAAAATCGACACCAACTCCAGACCGTCGCGATCCCAGGTGCAGGCAGAAGCGGTTCCGCCCGGGCGGGTAACCCGCTTCATTTCGTCGGCCGCTTTCTCGGGCTGCGGGACAAACATCATGACCAGAAGCGAAAGCGCCTGGTCGAAATGTGCGGAGGGGAAGGGAAGCTGCATCGCGTCCCCGGTCTGGAACGTGATCCGCGGGTCATTGAACTGCGTACGTGCATAGTCCACGAAGGATTGCGCCGGATCTACGCCCACGATCTCGCTCTTGCGTGTCATGCCAGCGATAGCTTTGACCAGCGCGCCTGTTCCAGACCCCACATCGAGAATCTTGCCGACGTCGCGAAGCTGGGCGAAATCCGCATAAAGCGGCGCCAGTCGTAGGCTCCAGCGCCCCATTAGCTGCTCATAGCCGATCGCATTCGCGAACATCTCAGGCATTCACTCTCCCATCTCTACGCCGCTCGGCTGGCTGTTGAGACACCTAACGTCCGCGATGACGCGCACCACACAGAGCGCGAAGCGGCGAACGGCCGGTGTCGCTGTCGACCGCGCTGTTGGGCGTCATAGCGACGACAGAAACGGTCACAGCGGATCGCGCGTGGCACCCTGAGCCACTTTGTTCAGGTCCTCCAGCAGAGGCCCAAGGGCGATCTTGTGAATTCGCGCCGCATTACGAACACTCATAAGTCGTGCCATGAAGCTGAAGAACCCGCGTCGCATATCCGGGCAGCCGCGAGCAAGAAAAACATCGACCGTCTCGGG
>CAZJJC010000455.1:0-4322 GCA_964546195.1 uncultured Enterobacteriaceae bacterium
CGCTTGCGCGCAACCCGAAGGCAATGGGTCCGGAAGAAATTGGGAGGCGGCCGATAAGCCGGGTTCTGTGGCGCCCGGGTTGCCCCGGGGCCGGCAGCCATTCCTCTGGGCCCGGGCTCGCGTCCGGGCTCTAGCCACCTACCCGCAAGCTGGGCCGAGCCGGCCTCTGGCGTCGCCGTGTTGCCACGGTACGCCGCGCTTGCCTATTTGGTGTTGCTCCGGATGGAGGTTGCCGCGTTTCACCCCTCAGCCCCCGCAGGCTTGACCTGCGGTACTGCGAGCTGAGGACTCGTCTCTGTGGCCCTATTCGTCACGTCGCCGTGCCAGGGCGTTACCCTGCATCCCGCTCTGCGGAGCCCGGACTTTCCTCTGTGTGGTGCACAGCGGCTGCCTGGCCGACTCCCAAGGCTATTTTACGCGCTTGAAGGGGCGGAAGTAGCGCGAATCCTCGTAGAAAGCCGCCGCGTCGCTGCCCGGCAGCCATCCGGGATAGCCGAACACCGGCATGACGGCGAGCCCGCGGGGCGTCGCGTCCTGCGGCAGGGCGCCGAGCCAGCGGGCGGCCGCTTCGTCCACATTGCTGCCTGGGGGAACGAGGAGCGCCTTGCAGGTGACGCCGGGCCAGGGGTCGAGGGCCTTTTCCAGCACCGCGTGGCCGAGCACCGCCAGGCGCATGCAGCGCAGCACCCGCCTGCGGTTGTCCCAGAACAGCTCCTTCCAGCGAAAGCCGCGCAGCATGGCGAGCAGCTCCTCTTCGGCGCACTCGACGATGACGCCGCCTTCGTCGAGCAGCGTCAAAAGATCGCGCTTTCTGCCGCGCCGGCCGTGCTCGAGCGGGATCTCGGCCGCGTGCAGCGCGTTGATGCGCGCCTTGGTGCGCGGGAAGGCGAGCCAGGCGAGCGCGTTGAACAGATCGTGCCGGCTCTGCGGACGCGTCGACACGCGCCCGGTCTCGAAGACATGGATTTCATAGTACGGATCGGAGGGACGGGGAGGCACGAAGCGCACCGGCCGGCCGCTTTCCGTGCGCAGGCCGGCCTCGCCGGCGAGCGCGTTGAGCCGGGCGAGCGTCGGCTCCCCGAGCTTCGCGAGCCAGGGCCGCAGCGGGTCGAAAATGGGGTGCGCTATGCGAGCTTCCAGGGGATGCTCTCGCCGGCGCGCAGCGGCACCAGCTCGTCGTCGGCGTAGCGCAGCCGTTGCGCCACGGTCCAGTCCTCGCGCACCAGCGTGATCGTGGCCTCGTTCACCGGCAGGCCGTAGAAGCGCGCCCCGAACACGCTGGCGAATCCCTCCAGCCTGCCGAGCGCATCGGCCTCCTCGAAGGCGACGGCGTAGAGCTCGAGCGCCGCGTGGCCGGTGTACACGCCGGCGCAGCCGCAGGCCGCCTCCTTGTCGCGGCGCGGGTGCGGCGCGCTGTCGGTGCCGAGGAAGAACTTCGGATTGCCCGAGGTCGCCGCCTCGACCAGCGCCTCGCGGTGCGCCTCGCGCTTGAGCACCGGCAGGCAGTAGTGGTGCGGCCGGATGCCGCCCATGAAGAGCGCGTTGCGGTTGAGCAGCAGATGGTGCGCGGTGATGGTGGCGGCGAGCTTCGGCCCGGTGACCTCCACGTACTCCACCGCCTCGCGCGTGGTGATGTGCTCGAGCACGATCTTCAGCTCGGGAAAGCGCTCCACGGTCGGCCCCAGCACCTCGTCGATGAAGGCTTTTTCGCGGTCGAACACGTCCACCGCCGGATCGGTCGATTCGCCGTGCACCAGCAGGGGCAGGCCGACCTCCTGCATCTTCTCGAGCGTGTTGAAGCAGCGCGAGATGCGCGACACGCCGGCCTGCGAATGCGTGGTCGCCCCCGCCGGATAGAGCTTCACGCCGTGCACCCGTCCCGAAAGCTTGGCGCGCGCGATCTCCTCGGGCGGCGTGTCCTCCGTGAGGTAAAGCGTCATCAGCGGCTCGAAGGCCGCGCCCTCGGGCAGCGCCGCCAGGATGCGGCTGCGGTAATCGAGCGCCTGCTGCGTGGTGCGCACCGGCGGCTTGAGGTTCGGCATGACGATCGCGCGCGCGAAGCGCCGCGCGCTGTCGGCGAGCACCGCAGCCATCGCCGGGCCGTCGCGCAGGTGCAGGTGCCAGTCGTCCGGGCGCTTCAGCGTGAGCCGGTCCATCACCGGGATTCTACTTAACACGAGTTGTTGTCAAACTCAGCGCCTTGCGATACAGCTCCCGCTTCGGCACGCCGGTGATGCGCGCCGCGAGGCGCGCCGCTTCGCTCGGCCCGAGCGCTTCGAGCAGCACCTCGAGCGTGCGCTCGGCATCGATCGCCGCTGCGCTCTTTTCTTCTCCGGGGCCGAGGACCAGCACGAATTCCCCCTGCACGCGATGCGGCTCTGCCGCGAGCCAGGCCGCTGTCTCCCCCAGCGTCAGCCGGGCGACCTCCTCGAACTTCTTCGTGAGCTCGCGTGCGATCAAGAGTTCCCTGTCGGGGCCAAACCTTTCGCGCAGATCGTGCAAGGTTTCGCGCATGCGGTGCGGCGCCTCGTAGAAGATCACCGGATAAGGCAGCTCGAGGGCCGCCAGCGCCTTGCGCCGCGCCGCCGGCGCGGCGGGAAGAAAGCCGGCGAACAGGAAGCGCCCGGCCGCAAAGCCGGCCGCCGAGAACGCTGCGGCGGCGGCACTCGGTCCAGGCAGCGGGCTGACGCGGATGCCCGCGCGGTGCGCCTGCTCGACCAGCAGCGCCCCGGGATCGGACACGCCCGGGGTGCCGGCGTCGCTCACCAGCGCGACGTCGCGTCCTTCCCTGAGCGCGTCGATCAGGCGGCCGGCGACGGCCCGCTCGTTGTGCTGGTGCAGGGCGAGGGTGCGCGTTTCGATCCCGTAGCGTGCGAGCAGGGTGCGCGTGGTGCGCGTGTCCTCGCAGGCGATCAGGTCTGCCGCGCGCAGTGTTTCGAGGACGCGCGGGCTCGCGTCGGCGAGATTGCCGATGGGCGTGGCCACGATGAAAAGCGTGCCTGTAGTCATTTATGGGTCAACCGCGGCGGGGCAGCTGCCGTTAAGCCTGCCATGAACCGCGCGGGCGCGCGAGCCGAGGATCAGTGCGCGGAGCTGCTGCGCGCAGCCGGGCTGCGCCTGCTGGAGCGCAACTGGCGCTGCCGCCTGGGCGAGATCGACCTGATCGCCGAGGAGCGAGGTGTGCTGGTATTCGCCGAGGTGCGCATGCGACGCGGCTGGGGCTTCGGCGGCGCGGGCGAAAGCGTCACCCCGGCCAAGCGCGCCCGCATCGTCGCCGCCGCGCGGCTCTACCTTTCCCGCCGGCCCGAAGCGCAATGCCGCTTCGACGTGTTCCTGGTCGACGGGCCGGCGGGCGACGTGAAATGGCTGCGGGATGCCTTTGGCGAGTAAAATCGCCGCATGGCACAGGTCGATGCGGCTCTCTGCGCGCGGGTCACGGCGCAGTTCGCCGAAAGCGCCCAGCTCAAGCTGGAAGCCTCGCAGGCGCTCGCCGAGCCGATCGCCCGGGCCGGGGCGCTGCTGGCGGCGGCGCTGCGCGCCGGCGGCAAGGTGCTCGCCTGCGGCAACGGCGGCTCGGCCGCGGATGCGCAGCACTTCGCCGCCGAGCTCATCAACCGCTTCGAGGTCGAGCGCGCGCCCCTCGCCGCGGTTGCGCTGACCACCGACAGCTCGACGCTCACCTCGATCGCCAACGACTACAGCTACGAACAGGTGTTCGCCAAGCAGGTGCGCGGCATCGGCCGGCGCGGCGACGCGCTGCTCGCCATCTCCACCAGCGGCAACTCGGCCAACGTCATGGAGGCGATGCGCGCGGCGCGCGAGCTCGGCGTGCGCGTCATCGCGCTCACCGGCAACGGCGGCGGCAGGATGGGCGCCATGCTTACCGGGGAGGACGTGCACGTATGCGTGCCGCACAAGCGCACCGCGCGCATCCAGGAAGTGCACCTGCTGGTGCTGCACTGCCTGTGCGACGGCATCGATTTCCAGCTCTCGGGGGCGCGCGCATGAGGCGCCTGTGGCTAGCTTGCGCGCTCCTACCGCTGCTCGCGCTGCAGGGCTGCCCGGTGCTGCTGGTCGGCACCGCGGCCGTCACGGCGTTCGACCGGCGCACCGCCAGCGCCATCTACCAGGACGAGAACATGGCGCTGACCATCCTCGACCGCATCGGCGGGCGCTTCGGCAGCCTGACGCACGTCAATGTCACGCCGTACAACCGCGTCATCCTGCTCACCGGCGAAGCGCCCGACGAGGCCACCCGGGCGGCGGTCGAGGCCGAAGTGCGCGAGATCGCCAACGTGCGCGGCGTGGTGAACGAGATCCAG
>CAZJJC010000456.1:0-6062 GCA_964546195.1 uncultured Enterobacteriaceae bacterium
GGGGATGCGCATCTGCGCGCACTTGATCACCATCTCCGAGGTCAGCCGGCCGGTGGTGTAGAACAGCTTGTCCGAGCCGTCGAGGGCGTCGAGCCACATGAAGCCGGCGATGGCGTCCACCGCGTTGTGCCGGCCGACGTCCTCGACGAACATGAGGATCTCGCCCGCGGTGGTGGCGAGGGCGCAGCCGTGCACCGCGCCGGCCTGCTTGTAGATGGTCTCGTGCCGGCGCACCTTCTCCAGCAGCACGAAGAAGTCCGCATCGGTGAGCGTTATGTCCTTCCTGAGCTCGATGGAGTCGATTTCGTCCATCAGATCGCCGAACACCGTGCCCTGCCCGCAGCCGGTAGTAACCGTCTTTTTCCCTAAACGAGAGCTCAAGTCTCTTTTATTTCTTGTCGTCACTGCGACCGACTCGGTTTCCCAGTCGACCTGCACCGCGTCGATGTCGCCGATCGAGTCGGCGAGGCGCTGGTTGCGCAGGTAGCCGATGGCGAGCGCCTCGGGCGCATGGCCCAGCGTCATCAGGGTGACGATCTCGCGCTTGTCGAGGTAGAGGGTGAGCGGATGCTCGCCGGCGATGGCGGTGGGCACCATCTCGCCGCGCTCGTTGTAGGCCTCGACCTCGAAGGTGGCCGGCTTTGCGGCGTTAGTGAGCTGCGGCCTAGCCACCGCTCATCCTCCTATGTAGGACATCTCTACTTTTTTGAGGGCAGTGGTATCCGCAGTCCTGATTTCTGAATAGCGGTCCGAGCGGCCCTGCCAAACCGCGGCGATCTGGTTGCGGATCTCCCCGTCCGAGGCGCCGCCGCGCACCAGCGCCTTGAGGTCGTAACCCGCGCTCGCGAAGAGGCAGGTATAAAGCGAGCCCTCGGTCGACAGGCGCATGCGGTTGCAGCTCGAGCAGAACGCCTGCGTCACCGAGGAGATGACGCCGATCTCGCCCGCGCCGTCGACGTAGCGCCAGCGCTGCGCGACTTCGCCGGGGGTGTTCGGGCCGATCGGCTCGAGCGGCCAGCGCTCGGCGATGCGCCGCACCAGCTCCGCGGAGGGCACCACCTCGTCCATGCGCCAGCCGTTGGAGCTGCCCACGTCCATGTACTCGATGAAGCGCACGGTGTGCCCGGTGCCGCGCCAGCGCCCGGCCATCGCCAGGACGTCGCCGTCGTTGGTGCCGCGCTTCACCACCATGTTGATCTTGACCGGGGCGAGGCCCTCGGCCGCGGCGCTCTCGATGCCTTCGATCACCTTGGCGACCGGGAAATCGGCGTCGTTCATCGCCTGGAAGGTGGCTTCGTCGAGCGAGTCCAGGCTCACGGTGACCCGGTGCAGGCCCGCCTGCTTCAGCGCCGCGGCCTGCCGCGCGAGCAGCGAGCCGTTCGTGGTGAGCGTGAGTTCCACCGGCAGCCCGGCGAGCAGGGCCACGAGGCGATGCAGCTGCTTGCGCACGAGCGGCTCGCCCCCGGTAAGGCGGATCTTGCGCACGCCCAGGCCGGCGAAGATACGCGCGAGCCGGGCGATCTCCTCGAAGCTGAGGATCGCGCTGTGCGGCAGGAATTCGTGGCCGGCGTCGAACACCTCGCGCGGCATGCAGTAGACGCAGCGGAAATTGCAGCGGTCGGTGACCGAGATGCGCAGGTCGCGCATCGGCCGGCCGCGCGTATCGGCGAGCGGTCCGCCCGCAAAGGCGGCTGCCGGTACGCGCTGCTGCTTAAGGGAAAAGACCTTTTGCGTCATAGGTGTTAGCCGGGAAAAGGATACCAGACCGGGGTATAGTCGCGGGAATGGAGAGGTCGACAAAGCGCGTCGCCGTGATCATGCAGCGCCGCGCGCTCGAGAGCCGCTGGCAGAGCGAGGCCTGGGAGCCTGTCGGGGTGCTGCTCGACTACGAGGGTGAAGTAGCCGCGCGCGTCATCGTCGAGGACGGGGCTACCACGCAATGGCTTTATCCCGGATTCGACATCGAGCTGCGCCGCGACGAAGCCGACGGCTACTACATGAACGTGTCGACCGACCAGCCGAGCGTCTTCATCCTCTGGCGCATGGAGGGCGCGCTCGCCGTGCCGCAATTCGTCACCGTGAGCTATGCCGAGGCAGGCCGCTGGATGGATGCGGGCGAGCACGTGGACCGGGTTGCGATGCCGCAGGAGATGTACGCCTGGGTGGGCGGGTATGTCGAGCGCAACTACAGGCCCGAGCCGAAGAAGAAGCAGCGCCCGCAGTCGTTCCGTCACCCGAAGGACCGCGTGGCATGACCTTTCTCACTCGCTGGTCCCGCTTGAAGCACAAGACGGCTGTTGAACAATCGTCGCCTGCGGAGACCAAACCGGCGGACGCCAAGCCAGCCGACTTGCCCCCTGCGGACAGCCTGACGTTCGAGTCCGACTTCACCGCGTACCTTAAGGCTAACGTCGAGGAAAGCGTGAAGCGCGCGGCGCTGAAAAAGCTGCTGCACGACCCGCGCTTCAACGTGATGGACGGGCTCGACACCTACCTCGACGACTACGCCAAGAATGAAGTCGTCTCCGAGGAGATGCTGAAGGCGCTGGATCATGCGCGCAGCACGCTGTTCCCGCCGAAGCAGGAAACCGGGGAGCCGGAGCAGGGAACCGGCGAGCCGGTTGGGACCGCGAAGGCGGACGAAGGAAAGGCCAAGCCCGAAGCCGATGGCGATCCAAGACAAGACACTTAAGCTCTGCAGCTGCAACAAGACCATTCCGCTGGACGCGAGAGCGCTCGCGGCGGCGCTCAAGTCGGGCGCCGCGATCCCGGTGCACACCGAGCTGTGCCGCAAGGAAGCGGCCAGCTTCCAGGGCGCGCTGGGCGACCCCGAGGTGCTGGTGGCGTGCACGCAGGAAGCGCCGCTTTTTTCCGAGCTGGCCGGCGCCGCAGATTCGAAGGCCGAGCTGCGTTTCGTCAATATCCGCGAGGCCGCCGGCTGGTCCGCCGAGGGAAAACAGGCCACGCCGAAGATCGCCGCGCTGCTCGCGGCCGCGGCGCTGCCCGAGCCGGCGCCGGTGCCGAGCGTGGAGTACAAGTCGGGCGGCCAGGTGCTGGTGATCGGGCCGTCGGCCGCGGCGCTCGACTGGGCGCAGCGGCTCGCCGCCACGCTCGAGCCGAGCGTGCTCATCACGCGCAGCCAGGGCGGGGAGCTGCCCGCCGCGCGCAGCTATCCGGTGTGGTCGGGACGGCCGCGCAGCGTGTCGGGCTGGCTGGGCGCTTTCGAGGTCGAGTGGGAGCAGGACAATCCGATCGACCTCGAGCTGTGCACGCGCTGCAACGCCTGCGTCGAGGCCTGCCCGGAGAACGCCATCGACTTCACCTACCAGATCGACCTCGGCAAGTGCAATTCGCACCGCGCCTGCGTGAAGGCCTGCGGGGCGATCGGCGCAATCGATTTTTCCAGAAGTGATGTTCTGAGAAAAGAATCGTTCGATCTCGTGCTCGATCTGTCGGCCGAGCCGCTGCTGCGCACGCCCGATCTGCCGCAGGGCTATCTTGCCCCGGGCGCCGATCCGCTGGAGCAGGCGCTCGCCGCGGGCAAGCTCGCGCAGCTCGTGGGCGAGTTCGAGAAGCCCAAGTTCTTCCAGTACAAGGAGCGCATCTGCGCGCACAGCCGCTCGGGCATCACCGGCTGCAACCGCTGCATCGAAGTCTGCTCCACCGGCGCGATCCGCGCCGACGGCGATCACGTGCGCGTCGAGCCGCACCTGTGCGCCGGCTGCGGCGGCTGCGCCACCGTCTGCCCGTCGGGCGCCATGACCTACGCCTACCCTTCGGTACCGGACCTGGGGCTGCGCCTGAAGACCCTCCTCGGCACCTACCGCGAGGCCGGCGGCAAGGACGCGTGCCTCGTGTTCCACAACGCCGAGACCGGCCGCGCGGCACTCCAGGCGCTGGGGCGCCGCGCGGTGCGCGGCGGCAAGGGCCTGCCCGCGCGCGCCATTCCCGTCGAAGCCTTCCATATCGCCTCGATCGGCCTGGACACGCTGCTCGGCGCGATCTGCTATGGGGCGAGCCAGATGACGGTCGTTTCCGACGGAGAACCTGAAACCTATATCGCGGCGCTGCGCGAGCAGATGGCGCTCGGCGAGACGATCCTTCAAGCGCTCGGCTACGAGGGGACGCATTTCGAGCTGGTTCCGGGCGAGGCGCTGGAGAAACGCCTGTGGGACATGGCGCCGGCCGGCACCGTCGCAAAGCCTGCCGGCTTCAACCTTTCCGCCGAGAAGCGCACCACGCTCGACTTCGCGATCGATCATCTCTTGAGAGAGGCTCCTCAGAAGAAAGACCTCATAGAGCTGCATGCGGGCGCCCCCTTCGGCGCACTCGCGGTGAACAAGCAGACCTGCACGCTGTGCAAGGCGTGCATCGGCGCCTGTCCGGAAGCGGCGCTGCTCGATTCGCCCGAGACCCCGGCGCTGCGCTTCATCGAGCGCAACTGCGTGCAGTGCGGCCTGTGCGCGGCGACCTGCCCGGAGGAGGCGATCACGCTCGTACCCCGCCTGCTCCTGGGCCCCCAGGCCAAGGAGCCCGTGGTGCTGAACGAGGCCCAGCCGTTTAACTGCGTTCGCTGTGCGAAACCGTTCGGCACGCGCCAGATGGTCGAGAACATGCTCGGCAAGCTCGGCGCCCACTCCATGTTTGCCGGGGGGACCCGCAGGCTGCAGATGTGCGCCGATTGCCGCGTGGTCGACATGGTCGAAAACAAGAGCGAAGCCACGATCTTCGACTATCGGAAATGACGGAAGTCCTGAGGTTCGTCGAGACGCTGCCTCCCGAGGAGGCGGCGCGCGCGAACTTCTACGGGCTGCTGGCCCGCCTGTTCTACGCGCCGCCGGATGCGGCCTTGCTCGAGGCACTCGCCGGCGCCGACGAGATCGAGGCCGAGGACGGAGGCATCGGCGAGGCCTGGCAAAGCCTCGCGCACGCCGCCGCAGCCGCCGACCCGGACGCGGTGCGCGAAGAATACGAGAACGTGTTCATAGGCACCGGAAAGGCCGCGGTCACGCTCTATACCTCGGCCTACACCATCCGTTACTCGAACGAAGTCCCGCTGGTAGCGCTGCGCGGGGAGCTGGCCGCGCTCGGCCTGGGGCGGCGCGAAGGGGCGAGCGAGCCCGAAGACCATATCGCGGCGCTGTGCGACGCGATGCGCCATTTTGTTGCGGAGCAAAAACGCGATCTGCACGAGCAGGCGCGCTTTTTCAGGCGTTGGATCGCCCCGGCGGCCGATCCGTTGTGCAATGCAATAGCGAAGCATGCGGCCACCGATTTCTACAAGCCGGTCGCACATTTCGCCAACGCGTTCTTGCATCTCGAACAATCCGCTTTTGAAATGCTCTAGAATCGCCGCGTACGTCGCACCAAAACTATTAGAAGGAGGCTGCAGTCATGACACAGCGCACCAAGCGCCTTTCGCGCCGTAATTTCCTGTTGGCCGTCGGCGCCGGCGGCGCCGCTACCGCTGCGGCAATCGTGGCGAAGAACACCGGTTCTTCCCAGTCTCCCGACAAAAGCAAGCGTGCCTCGCGCGGCTACCATGCCACCGAGCACGTCAACAACTACTACCGCACCACGAAGGTCTGAGGAGGTCCGTCATGTTGCTTACCCGGAAAGCGAGCTCCGCTGCCGTTGCACAGCCGCGCCTTGCGCGCGGCATCCCCGGCGTTGCGAAAACCATGGATCGGCGCGGCTTCCTCAAGCGCTCGGGCGTCACCGTCGGCGCCGGCGCCGTGGCCTCGCAGCTGCCCTTCAACATCATCGGCAAGGCCGAGGCGCAGGACGCCGCGAAAAACATCGCGGTCAAGCGCACGGTGTGCACGCACTGCTCGGTGGGCTGCGCGATCGACGCCGTGGTCGAGAACGGCGTGTGGGTGCGCCAGGAGCCGGTGTTCGACTCGCCGCTCAACCTCGGCGCGCACTGCGCCAAGGGCGCCTCGATCCGCGAGCACGGCGTGACGCACGACTCGCACCGCCTCAAGTACCCGGTGAAGCTCGAGGGCGGCAAGTGGAAGCGCGTTTCCTGGGATCAGGCCTACGATGAGATTTCCCAGAAATTG
>CAZJJC010000457.1:0-5305 GCA_964546195.1 uncultured Enterobacteriaceae bacterium
TTCCGGCTTCGGCAACTTCCAGCTGCGCGACAAGCCACAGCGCCCGGGACGCAACCCAAAGACCGGCGAGGAAATACCCATCAGCGCCCGCCGTGTCGTGACTTTCCACGCCAGCCAGAAGCTCAAGGCCATGGTGGAGAAGGCGCGCCATGGAGCAAAACCGCAAGAAAGCTGAACTTCCGCCGATCCCCGCCAAGCGCTACTTCACCATCGGTGAGGTGAGCGAGCTCTGCGGGGTGAAGCCGCACGTGCTCAGGTACTGGGAGCAGGAGTTCACGCAGCTCAAGCCGGTGAAGCGCCGCGGCAACCGCCGCTACTACCAGCACCACGAGGTGCTGCTGATCCGGCGCATCCGCGAGCTGCTGTACGAGGAAGGCTTCACCATCAGCGGCGCGCGCAACCGCCTGGAAAGCTCGGCCTCCCTGTCCCATGAAGACAAGGCCGAGCCCGCACGCAGCAGCCGCCTGCCCGCGGGCGGCGTCGACCTCGGCGCCATCAAGCGCGAGCTGCGCGCCGTGCTCGATCAGCTCCAGGGTTAGAATCCAGTCATCTCCGTGTAGCGCAGCCTGGTAGCGCACGTCCTTGGGGTGGACGGGGTCGCGAGTTCAAATCTCGCCACGGAGACCAGTCCTCAATCCCACGAGAAGCGGTAGAAGAGACCGACGCCGCTCGAGGTGCCGGTCTCGGCGCGCAGCGACAGGCGCTGCGTCAGCGCGAGGTCCAGCTTGACGAGGGTGGAGGCCACGACGCTCAGGCCCTGCTCGTAGCTCACGTAGAGCCGATCGGACAGGCGCTTGCCCACCGACACCACGCGGTCGCCGACCTCGCCGCTGCCGCGCAGCGAGATCTCGTCCAGGCCGAAGGCCTGCGCGATGCGCCGGTCGAGCGGCATCTGGTCGCCGCGCGCGAGCAGCGCGCCTGCGGCGGCCTGCAGCAGCCCCAGGTCGGCCTTGGTCGCATCGCCCGGCGCGCGGCCCAGCACCAGCCACGACAGGCGCTCGCCTTCGGGCACCGGCGGCTGCGACACCAGCTGCACCCTCGGGACGCGCGCGCTGCCGGAGATCTGCACGCCCGCCTCGACCTGCTGGTTGCGCCGCCACGCGGTCATCTGCAGCGACGGGTTGTCGAGCGGCCCGTCGAAGATCGCGACGCCCGGATCGACCTCCAGCCGCTGCCCGTAGGCGAGAAAGGTGGCATTCACGGCGTCGATGCGCCCGTACGCGCGCAGCTCTCCGTCCTTGGTCGTCTCGATCTGCAGCCGGCCGGCGAGCTTGCCCTCGAAGCCGTAACCGCGCACTTGCAGCTGCTCGCCGAGATCCAGCTGCACGTCGAGCGCGACCGGCACGCGCGCGCGCTCCTTCTGCGCCGCGCGCGGCTGGCCGGCGATCACCACGTCGTCGCCGAGCTGCGGCAGGCGGTCCTGCTCCAGCTCGAGATAGCCGCGCTCGGCGCGCAGCGTGCCGCTGAGCGCGACCTTCTTGTCCGCGAGCCGGGCCTCGCCGGCCCCCGACACGGCGAGCCGCAGATCGGGGCGCTGCAGCAGGCCGAAGTTCTCCGCGCGCCATTCCAGCCTGGCGCCGTCCTCGCCGATGCGCAGCGGCAGCGTGCCGCTCGCCGTGAGCTCTCCTTCGCCGCCGCGGATGGCGAAGCGCGTGATGCGCAAGCGGTCTCCCTCGAGCGTCGCACGCAGCTCGCCGTCCTTCAGGAAAATGCCGTACGGCGGCACCTGGAGCGCCACGGCGTCGCCCTCCAGCCTGCCGCTCAGGCTCACGCGGCCCAGCGTGCCGCTGCCGCGCAGCTCGGCGGCGAGGCGCCCGTCCAGCCGCGCGTTTTCCAGCAGCGCCTGGGTCAGCACCCGCATCTCTGCGAACCGGATGCGCGCGCTGAAGCTCACCGGCGAGTCCGCGGCGAAGCCCTCCAGCCGGGCGTCGACATCCGCGCTGCCGTAGCGGGAAGCGAGCGCCGCGGTGACCCTCGCGCGGCCCTCGTCGAAGCGCGCCTCGAGCGCGGCTTTTTCCAGCCCGAGCGCGAGCTCGCCGCCCTCGAGCAGCCTGACATCGCCGCTCGCGCGGCGCACCTTCAGCGTGCCGCCCAGGCGCGGCGCGGCGTCGAGATCCCAGCTGCCGTCGAGCAGCAAAGTGGCGCGCAACCGGTCGGCGAGCCCGCCTGCCAGGATGAGCCACTGCGCCGGCAGGCCTTGGAATTCGCCGCTCGAGGCGAGGCGCGATTCCGACCAGGCGAGCGACTTCACCCGCAGCCTGCCCTCGCCGAGGCGCGCCTGCAGCCCGCCGAGCTCTACGCGCCCGGGCGCCACGCTGAGCGGCGCGGGTGCCACGAGCTGCAGCGGGTAGCGGCCGGAATTACGCAGCGCGGTGAGCTCGCCCGCCCAGCCGGCCGCCGCGCGCCAGCCGCCGCGCAGGCGCGCGGTGAGGTCGAGCCCCTCGGCCTGCAGATGGATCTCGCCGTCGTGCCGCTCCAGGCTGCCCGCCGCCTTCGCCGACACCGATTTCAGCAGCATGCCGTTCGGCAGGCGCAGCGCCGAGGCTTGCGCTTCGAGGCTCGCCTGCGGGCGGCTCCAGCTGCCGCTGAGCGTGCCGCTTGCGCGCAGGCGGCCCGAAACGCCGTCGACGAACTGCTCGATGGCCGGCGCATCCAGGGCGATCGCGAGCTCGTCGGCCGGCCGCCCGAAATCGCCGCGCACGGTGAGCTGCGCGCGGCCGAGCGTGGCCTGCGCGCTCGCGCCCGCAACGCGATTGCGCGATACCCGCGCGGCTCCGCGGCTGGCGAACGCCTCGCCGCGCAAGCGGCTGTCCTCGATCGCCCAGCGTGCATCGGCGTCGAAGTCTTCGCCCAGCACGCCGCTCGCCTCCACGCTGCCGTTGATCGAGCCTTGCGGGTAGTCGCCGAAGCGCGCCGGATCGAAGCGCGCGAGCTCGAGCCGGGTCTCGAAGCGCATCGGCTCGGACAGGCGCAGCCGGCCGCTGCCGGTGGCTTCGCCGCCCTCGGCCGTGGCGCGCAGGCTGCGGATCTCGACCACGTCGCCGGCGCGCACCGCGTCCGCGCTCAGGCTCATGCCCGGCTGGGCGAGCGTGCCGCGGACCGATTGGGTTTTCGCGCCGGCGCTCACGCGCAGCGGGCCGTCGAGCCGGGTTTCGCGCAGCGTGCTGCGGATCGCGCGCAAGTTCAGGCCCGAGGCGCGCACGTCGAGCTCGATGCTGTCGCGGTCGAGCCGGCCGGAGCCCGCCAGCATGCCGGCGGGACCCGAGACTTTCAGCTCGCGCAGCTGCAGGGATTTGAAATCCGTGAGGAAGCGCGCGTCGGCCGCCGCCACCGGGATGCGGGCAGCGTCGAGCGGGCCCGGCTGCGCATTGCGCGCGGCGAGCGTTCCCTCGAGCGCGGCTGCGGCGCTCGCCTTGCCGCTGAGCTCGAGGCTGAGCGCGGTTTGCGGCCATTGCGTGTCGAGCGCCTTGAGGTCCGCCGGTCCGGCCTGCGCGTCGAGTGCCTGCAGCGGCCGCTGCGCAAAGGGCGTCACCAGCGCCTTGGCCGAAAGCGGGATGCCGGCGACGCTGCCCGACAGCGCAAGCTCGATGCGCTCGAGCGTCCCGCCCAGCCGCACGCGCACGCTCGCCGGGTAGCGCGTCTCCGGAATGTCGAAAGAGGCACTTGCAGAGATCGCGCCGGGTGCACGCAACACCGTGTCGCGCAGCGCGAACTGCTCGAGCGTGAGCTCGCCGAAGCGGATGCGCGCAATGTCGGCGCGGTCGATGCGCAGGCCGAGGGGCAGCGAGAATGCTTTGGGCGGCGTTTTTTGATCTTCCTTCGGTAGATCAATTTCAAGAGACTCGGCCCGCAGCGAGCGGATGCCGGCGCGCCCGCCCAGGAGCGACAGCAGCTCCAGGCGCAGCTCGCCGCTGCTCAGGCGGATGTCGGTCTCGCCGTCGCGGAAGCGGATTTCCTCGAACGCGATATCGTCCGCCAGGGCGCCGCGCAGTCCGCGCAGCGCGAGCGCGCCGTGCGCGGCGGCCTCGATGCGGGCCGCGGCCCAGTGCAGGCCGGACTCGGTCCCGAGCAGCCATGCCGCTGCAAGCGCGACGGCGGCGAGCAGCAGCGCAAGCGCGGCGAGCAGGCCCTTCAGCATCAGAAGCTGTATCCCACGGAGAAGTGCAGGCGAAACCCGCCGGTCTGCTCGCCGTAGGCGACATCGGCGCGGATCGGGCCGATCGGCGTGCGAAAGCGCGCCCCGATGCCCACGCCGAGCGCGGCTTGCGGCTCGCTGCCGTCGTCCCAGGCATTGCCCGCGTCGGCGAAGGCGGCGAGCCCCCAGCTTTCGCCGAACCAGTGCGTGTACTCGGCGCTCGCCACGACGAAGCGGCGCCCGCCGACGATGGCCTCGCCCTGGCGCACGCCCAGGCTCTCGAAGGCGTAGCCGCGCACCGTCTGGTCGCCGCCGGTGCGAAACAGAAAGCTCGCCGGGATGCCCTCGCGGCTCTCGGCCAGCACGCGGCCCGCCTGCCCGCGCAGCAGGATGTCGCCCCGGCGGCCGTTCGGGATGAAGAACGACCCGCTCACGATGCCGCGCAGGAAGGCGCGCGAGGCAAGCGCGGCCGGCGCGCCGCCGATCTCCACCATCGCGAGATAGCCCGAGCGCGGCGCGACGAAGTCGTCGGTCTTGCGGAAAGTGCGGCGGAAGCCGGCGTACACGGCATGGCGGTCGTCGGTCACGTCGCCCGCCACGCGCTGCTTTTCCACGTGAGCCGAGAGGATCAGCGCCGAGGGCTCGAGCTCGGCCCCCCAGTTGTGCGACACGCCGGCCGCCAGCTCGCGCGTGGCCTCGTTCTGGATGTCGGTCTCGCGGGCGCGCGCGAAATAGCTGTTCCAGCGTCCGCCGGGGCGCGGCGGCGAATCGAAATCGAGCTGCAGGCTGCGGATCTTGTCGTCCAGGCGCAGCCCGCTGCGGAAGCGCCAGGCGGAATCGAGCACGTCCTGGTCGCTGTAGCGCAGCTCCAGGCGCGGCCCGGCGTCGGTACTGTAGCCGATGCCGGCCTCGACGTGCTGCGTGCTCGCCTCGATCAGCGCGACGCGCACCGGCGAAGCCTCGGGCTTGCCTTCCGCCGGATCGATGTCGGCCTGCACGCTGACGAAGTAGCCGCTTTCCAGCAGCCGCCGCTGGAAGACCAGCAGCTGGTCGCGGTCATAGACGTCGCCGGCGCGAAAGGGGCTCAAGTTCTCCACCAGCCGCTCGGAGTAGCGCCGCACGCCGCTCACCCGCAGATCGCCGAAGCGAAACCGCGGACCGCTGTCGAGC
>CAZJJC010000458.1:0-2060 GCA_964546195.1 uncultured Enterobacteriaceae bacterium
CGCCAACGTCGGCGGCGCCTCCGGCACGCGCGGCGCGAAGGAAGTGAAGGACTCGCCCGCAGACGGCTACACGATGTACGCGGTGCACGACTACATCCACTCCACGTACTACGCGGGCGTCGCGGACGTGCAGTACACCGACTTCGAGCCGATCTGCCTGATCGCCTCGACGCCCTCGGTGCTCACCGCCAGCCCGAAGACGCCGTGGAAGTCGATGCAGGACCTGCTGCAGGACGCCAAGGCGCGCCCGGGCAACGTCACGGTGGGCGCGACGCTCGCTTCGACCAGCCATTTCTTCCCCGCGCTGATCGAGAAGGCCGCCGGCGTGAAGTTCAAGTACGTCTCCTACGAGGGCCTGGCGCCGCGCATGAACGCGATCCTCGGCGGCCACATCGACCTCACCGACTCCAACCTCCCGCAGACGGGCAAGGTCGAGGCGGGGCAGCTCAAGTTCCTCGCCATCGCCACCGAGAAGCGCCATCCCGAGATGCCCAGCGTGCCGACGCTGAAGGAGCTCGGCGTGAACGTGGTGTTCGACGTGAACCGCGGCCTCATGGTGCCGAAGGGCACGCCCGCCGACGCGATCGCCAAGCTCGGCTCGGCCTGCGCCACCGCGGCGAAGGCGCCCGCGTTCGCCGACGCGATGAAAAAGCAGGGCACCGACGTGCGCTACCTGAATCGCGCGGCGTACACCAAGTGGCTCAAGGAAGCCGACGATCTCAACCGCAACATCGCAAAAGACCTCGGCCTGCTGAAGCGTTGAAGCTGTCGAGGGACGGCTGGGCAGGGCTCGCGGTGCTCGCCGCGAGCCTTTTTCTTTTCGCGCTCACCCTGGGCTTGAAGCCCAGCCCGCTCGTGCCGATCGGGCCGGGGTTCTATCCGCGCATCGTTTTGGGCCTTACCGCGGTGCTTGCCGCGGCTTTGATTGCTTTTGACCTGCTGGGAAAGAGGGGTTTGGCTCCTCTAGAAAAGGCCAATCACGGCGCGGTGGTGCTGCACTTCGCGGTGTTCGGGTTATACGTGGTCGCGCTGCCCTGGCTCGGCTTCCGTGTCGGCACCTTCGTCTACATTGCCGCGGCCAACGCGCTGCTCGATCCACCGAAGAACGCCAAGGGCTGGCTGCGGGTCCTTGCGCTCGCGCTGGTCGCGACCGTGGTCGTGTATTACGCCTTCGAGTACTACCTTTCCGTGCTGATGCCGCGCGGGCGCTGGACCGGTTTCTAGGCCATGTACGAGCTGCTCGCCGCCGGCGTCGTCGACATCCTGCAGCCCAGGTACCTGGTGCCGCTGTGCCTGGGCACGCTGGCGGGCGTGGTCGGCGGCGCGCTGCCCGGCGTCACCATCACCATGACCATCATCGTGGTGCTGCCCTTCACCTTCGGCCTGGATCCGCTGCAGGGGCTCGCGGCGATGACCGGCGTGTACGTCGGCGGCTCGGCCGGCGGCCTGGTGACCGCGATCCTGCTCGGCCTGCCCGGCACGCCTTCGTCGATCGCCACCACCTTCGACGGCCACGCGATGGCGAAGCGCGGCGAGCCGGGGCGCGCGCTGTGGATCGGCATCTGGAGCTCGGTCTGCGGCGGGATGCTCGGGGGGCTTTTCCTCATCGGCGCCACCGGCCCGCTGGCGAGCTTCGCGCTGCAGTTCGGCCCGTGGGAGTTCTTCTCGCTCTTCGTGCTTGCGCTGTCGATGGTGGCCGGCCTGGTGGAGGCCTCGCTGCTGAAGGGCCTGATCGCGGGCGCGCTCGGGCTGATCGTCACCGTGCTCGGGGTCGATCCGGTGATGGGCCAGGAGCGGCTCATGCTGGGCATCGCGTTCCTCGCCGGCGGCATCGACTTCCTGCCGGTGCTGATCGGCGTGTTCGCCTTCGCCCAGATCATGGGCGAGATCGAGAAAAGAGGCATGGCGAGCGTCGCGCAGGCGCTCGACGGCTCCATGAGCCTCGCCGTATCCCAGGCCAAGGTGATCTGGGTGGTGCTGTCGCGGCCCTTCGTGCTGCTATGGTGCTCGTTCATCGGCGTGGTGATCGGCGTGCTGCCGGCGATCGGCGGCAGCGCCGC
>CAZJJC010000459.1:0-6219 GCA_964546195.1 uncultured Enterobacteriaceae bacterium
TCCCAGCAGCCCGACGTTGCCGGGGATGCGCGAGGCGAGGATCGGCACGCCGATGCGCAGCGCCTCGCAGACCACGTTGGCGCCGCCTTCCATGCGCGAGCTGATGACCATGGCGTGGCTGGAAGCGAGCCACTTCAGCGCACGGCCGTGCGGCACGCCGCCGAGCCAGCGGTAGCGCGGGTCGCGCGCTTCCCTGGCTTGTTTCTCCAATGCGGGATCCAGGGCGGCGCCCAGGTGGATGACTTCCACGGCAGCGTCGATATGCGAAAGCGCGGCGAGGGTGCGCATCGGGTCCTTCTCGGCGCGCAGGTGGCCGATGACGCACAGCCTGAATTTCCCTTTTACCGGCGCCTGGCGCAGCCGGGTGGCGGAGCTTTGCACCACGACGCGGACTTTCCTACGGAGCTCCCGGGGCAGCTCTTCCATCGCCTTGGGCTGCAGCACGATGAGGCGGTCGGCGAGCTCGAGCGACTCGCGCGCCTGCGCCGACTCGTGGATGTCGCGATAGACGTCGGTGCCGGTCAGGGCCACCACCAGCAGCTTGTCGCTGGAAAAGGTCTTGATCGACGGATAGCTGCGCCGGGCATGCAGGGCGAGCATGGCATCCACCCGCGAATCGGGCTTCCATTGCACCGACACGTCCACCCGGTGCCCGGCCTTGCGCAGGAAGGCGGCCCAGCGCAGCGCGGTGTGGCGATTGCCATTGCGCGTCCCGGGCCCGGCGGGCGTCACCAGCGCGATTCTCATTTAGACTCGTCCGCATGGCGGCGGAGCTGATAACGGAGCTGCGCGCTGCGCGCGAGCGCCTGCGGCGCGTGGCCGACGACCTCGCGGGCGAGCGCGAATTCGGGCCGAAGCTCGCCATCGTCAATCCGCCGCGCTGGGAAGTGGGGCATGTGGCGTGGTTCCAGGAATATTGGTGTCTGCGCGGCGGCTCGGAAGCGCGGCCGTCGATTCTGCCCAACGCCGACGCCCTCTACAACTCCGCTACGGTGCCGCACGACACGCGCTGGGACCTGCCGCTGCCGTCCTTCGCCGACACGCTCGCCTACCGCGACGAGGTGAGCGAGCGTCTCATGTCGACGGTCGAAAGAGGGGAGGCGGATCCATATTTCGTGCGCCTCGCGGTGCGGCACGAGGAGATGCATGCCGAGGCCTTCCACTACACCCGCCAGACGCTGGGCTACCCCGGAGAGGATGAGAGAGTTGTCGCGCGCGGCGAGGGCGACCAGGCCTACGCGGGCGGGGTGTTCCGCCTGGGCAGCCCCCCAGGCGGCGAATTCACGTTCGACAACGAGAAGTGGAGCCACCCGGTCGTGCTCGAGCCTTTCCGCATGGCGCGCCGCCCGGTGACGTACAGGGAATTCCTGGCGTTCGTCGAGGCGGGCGGCGATGCGCCGCTGTACTGGAAAGAGGGGAAGGTGCGGCGCTTCGACCGCTGGATCGACCTGCCGCTCGACGAGCCGGTGCGCCACGTCAGCTGGCACCAGGCGATTGCCTATTGCCGCTTCGCCGGGCGGCGCCTGCCGACCGAGGCGGAATGGGAGCTCGCCTCGCCCGAGCCCGCCAGCGTCTGGGAATGGACCTCGAGCACGTTCCTGCCGTATCCGGGCTTCGTGCGCGATCCGTACAAGGAGTACTCGGAGCCCTGGTTCGGCACGCACAAGGTGTTGCGCGCCGCGAGCTTCGCCACGCCGCCGAGCGTGCGTTACCCGCGCTTTCGCAACTTCTATACGCCCGACCGCGCCGACATCTTCGCCGGCTTTCGCACCTGCGCCGCGTGATCACCTCGAAAGCCAACGCGCGGGTGAAGCGCTGGTCGAAGCTCGTCCAGGACGCCCGCGCGCGACGCGAAGAGGGCCGGATCGTGCTGGAGGGCCCGCACCTCGTCGCCGAGGCGCTGCAGGCGGGCCTGGAGCCGCTCAGCGTGCTGGTCAGCGAATCCGGGCTGCGCCAGGCCGGGATCCAGAAGCTGCTCGCGGGGCGCGAGCCGGTGATCTTGAGCGACAGCGTCTTCAAGCTCGTGGCCGACGCGGATACGCCGCAGGGAATCGCCGCCGAGATCGCCATCCCAAAGGTCACGGCGAAGGGCCATTGCGTGTTCCTCGAAGGCGTTCAGGACCCGAGCAACGTCGGCGCCATTGTCCGCAGCGCGGCGGCATTCGGGGTCGGCGAGGTGGTCCTCGACCGCGCATGCGCCGACGCCTGGGCGCCCAGGACGCTGCGCGCCGGGATGGGAGGGCATTTCAAGCTCGCCCTGCGGCAGGTGGCTGATCTCGCGGCAGAGCTCAGTGGATTTCGCGGAAAGCTTTTGTGCACCGTTCTCAATGGGGGTACTGCGCTGCGGGAAGCCGAGCTGAAGGGACGGCTGGGTTGGATCTTTGGCGGGGAGGGGCGAGGCATCAGCGAGCCTGTTGTCCAGCGCACGGCGCTGCGGGTGATGATTCCGATGAGCCCCGAGACTGAATCGCTGAATGTGGCGGCGGCGGCTGCGATCTGCCTGTACGAGGCGTTCAGCAGGCAGAAGAATTACGACCCTGACCCCGAATTCAGTAGACCTGGCGCTGGATCCTGAGCTCGCGCAGGATGGTGGTGGCGATTTCCTCGATCGACTTGCTGGTGGAGTTGATGCTGCGGATGCCTTCGCGGCGCATCAGGGTCTCGGCGGCCTCGACCTCGAAGCGGCAGTTGTCCAGGTCGGCGTACTGGCTGCCCGGGCGGCGCTCCTTGCGGATCTCGTGCAGGCGCTCGGGGGCGATGGTCAGGCCGTAGAGGCGGGTCTTTTCGGCGCGCAGGGCTTCGGGCAGCTTGCCGCGGTGGAAGTCCTCCGGGATCAGGGGGTAGTTCGCCGCCATGACGCCGAACTGCAGCGCGAGGTATAGGCTGGTCGGCGTCTTGCCGCTGCGCGAGACTCCGATCAGGATCACGTCGGCCAGGCCGAGCTCGCGATGCGAAGCCCCGTCGTCGTGCGCCATGGCGAAATTGATGGCCTCGATGCGCTGCTGGTACTCCTTCTTGTCCATCGCGCTATGGGAGCGCCCGATCGTGTGGCTGGATTTGACGCCCAGTCCCGCCTCCAGAGGATCGATGAAGCTTTCGAAGAAGTCGATGAAAAGGGCGTTCGAGCGCCGCAGCACCTCGCGCACATCGCTGTTGACCAGCGTGGAGAACACGATCGGCTGGCCGTTATCCGCCTCGGCGCCGATGCGCGCGAGGCATTCCTCGGCCTTCTCGGCGCTGTCGACGAACGGCAGGGTGACCTGGCTGAACTGCACGCCCTCGAACTGGGTGAGCAGGCTGTGGCCGAGCATCTGCGCGGTGATCCCGGTGCCGTCGGAGACGAAGAACACGGTGCGCCGCTGGGTCATCGCGATAAAATACTATGGCAATGCGTGTAGCGTGGCTTAAAGATCTCCGCCTGAAGGACTTGCAGCAGGTGGGCGGCAAGAACGCTTCACTTGGCGAGATGATCGGCGCGCTGGCCTCGGCCGGCGTGCGCGTGCCGGGCGGATTCGCCACCACCGCGCAGGCATTCCGCGAATTCCTATCGGCCAACGGCCTCGCCGGGCGCATCGAGCAGCGCCTGAAGGCGCTCGACCCCGCCGACGTCACCGCCCTGGCGGCCTGCGGCGCCGAGATCCGCTCCTGGATCGAGCAGGCGCCGTTTCCGGCCGAGTTCGAACAAGAGATTAGGTCGTACTTTCAAAAGCTTGAGGCTGCAACCTCAGGTCAAACCTCGTACGCCGTGCGCTCCTCGGCCACCGCGGAGGATCTGCCCGAGGCCTCCTTCGCCGGGCAGCAGGAGACCTACCTCAACATCCGCGGCATCGACAACGTGCTGGAATCGATCCGGCGGGTGTTCGCCTCGCTCTATAACGACCGCGCCATCTCCTACCGCGTCCACCAGGGCTTTGCGCACGCCGCCGTAGCGCTGTCGGCGGCGGTCCAGCAGATGGTGCGCAGCGACCTCGCGGCGAGCGGCGTGCTGTTCACGCTGGACACCGAGTCGGGGTTTCGCGACGTGGTGTTCATCACCTCGGCTTACGGGCTGGGCGAGATGGTGGTGCAGGGCGCGGTGAACCCGGACGAGTTCTACGTCCACAAGCCGATGCTGGAGAAGGGCCGCCCGGCAATCGTGCGCCGCGCCCTGGGCTCGAAGCTGCAGCGCATGGTATTCGCGCAGTCGGGCGCCGCGGGCAAGTCGACGCGGGTGGTCGAGGTGCCGGAGGCGGAGCGCCACGCCTTCTCCCTGAACGATAGCGAGGTCCTGGAGCTGGCGCGCTACGCGGTGGCGATCGAGCGCCACTACGGCCGCCCCATGGACGTGGAATGGGCCAAGGACGGCGGCGACGGGCGCATCTACGTCCTGCAGGCGCGCCCCGAGACCGTCAAGTCGCAAAAGCGCGAGGTCGAGGAGCGCTTCGCGCTGAAGGGCAGCTCGAAGGTGCTGGTCACCGGCCGGGCCATAGGCCACAAGATCGGCAGCGGAGCCGTGCGCGTGGTGCCCGACGCCTCGCAGATGGCGAAGGTGAAGCCGGGCGACATCCTGGTGACCGACATGACCGATCCCAACTGGGAGCCGGTGATGAAGATCGCCGCGGCGATCGTCACCGACCGGGGCGGGCGCACCTGCCACGCGGCGATCATCGCGCGCGAGCTGGGCATTCCGGCGGTCGTGGGCTGCGGCGAGGCGACGCAGCGCCTCAAGCACGGCCAGGCGGTCACGGTGTCCTGCGCCGAAGGCGACACCGGCAACGTCTACGACGGGCTGATTGCGTTCGAGGTGTCCAGCCGCGAGCGCGGCGAGATGCCGCGCATCCCGGTGAAGATCACCATGAACGTGGGCAATCCGCAGCTCGCCTTCGAGTTCGCGCAGCTGCCCAACGCGGGGGTGGGCCTCGCGCGCCTGGAGTTCATCATCAACAACGAGATCGGCGTGCATCCGCGCGCGTGTCTCGAGCACGCCGAGCTGCCCGCGGCGCTGCAGAAGAAGGTGCTCGAGAAGAGCCGCGGCTACGCCAGCCCCAAGGACTTCTTCCGCGAAAAGATGGTCGAGGGGGTCGCGACCATCGCCGCGGCCTTCTGGCCGAAGCAGGTCATCGTGCGGCTGTCGGACTTCAAGTCGAACGAATACCGCAAGCTCCTCGGCGGGGCGCAGTACGAGCCCGACGAAGAGAACCCGATGCTCGGGTTCCGCGGCGCCTCCCGCTATATCGCGGAGAGCTTCCGCCAGTGCTTCGAGCTGGAGTGCGCCGCCATGAAGGAGGTGCGCGACGAGCTCGGCCTGACCAACGTCGAGCTGATGGTGCCGTTCGTGCGCACGCTGGGCGAAGCCCGCGAAGTCATCGGCCTCCTGAAGCGCAGCGGCCTGGAGCGCGGGAAAAACGGCCTCAGGATCGTCATGATGTGCGAGCTGCCCTCGAACGCCCTCCTCGCGGAGGAGTTCCTCGAGCTGTTCGACGGCTTTTCCATCGGCTCCAACGACCTCACCCAGCTCACCCTGGGCCTGGACCGTGACTCGGGCCTGGTGGCCGAGACCTTCGACGAGCGCGACGCTGCGGTGAAGATACTGCTCGCCATGGCCATCCGCGCCTGCCGCAAGCACGGCAAGTACGTCGGCATCTGCGGCCAGGGGCCTTCCGACCACCCGGATCTCGCGCGCTGGCTGATGGAGCAGGGCATCGAGAGCATGTCGCTCAATCCGGATACGGTGGTGTCGACCTGGCTGGCGCTCGCCGAAAGCCCGCCGCCGGAGAAGAAATCAGCGGCTGCGTAAGTTTACGACCTGCTTCGCAGGAGGCGCTGCTTCTCCCGGTTCCACTCCTTGTCGCGCTCGGTGGCGCGCTTGTCGTGCTTGAGATTGCCGCGCCCCAGGCCCATCTCGAGCTTGATGCGCCCCTTGCTGTAATGCAGGTTGAGCGGCACCAGCGTGTAGCCGCGCTGCTCCACCTTGCCGATCAGCCGGCGGATCTCCTCGGCGTGCAGCAGCAGCCTGCGGGTGCGGGTCGGATCGGGCTGGACATGGGTCGACGCGGCGGCGAGCGGGCTGATGTGCGCGCCGATGAGGAACAGCTCCGCGCCGCGCACCGTGACGTAGCCCTCGCCGATGTTCGCGCGGCCGCCGCGGATCGCCTTCACTTCCCAGCCTTCCAGGGCGATGCCGGCCTCGTAGCGCTCCTCGATGAAATAATCGTGGAACGCCTTGCGGTTCTCGACGAT
>CAZJJC010000460.1:0-2533 GCA_964546195.1 uncultured Enterobacteriaceae bacterium
TCGACCGGGCCGTCGAGGAAAGCCTGCTCCTCGGCGCTCAGGCGCGGCGGCGGCGTGCTCAGCAGCTTGTGCCAGTCGGGCTTGCCGGAGAACAGATCCCCGTCCCACCACACGGTGCCGGCGTCGATCGCCTCCTTCTCGGTCTGCGACATGTCGGGCAGCACGCGCCGATAGACCGCGAGGATGCGGTCGGTGAGGATTTTCCTGCGCAGGGTGGCGAGCATGGCGGCTCCTAGGCGGCTTTGCGCACGAAGTTGTCGAGCGGCGCGGTCAGGCCCGCGGCGAGGAAGGCGGTAAGGCGGTCTTCCAGCAGGCGGGCGTCGTGGCGGTCCTCGGGCTTGCAGCCGGCGATGAGCTGCACCGTGTCGGTCGCCGCCAGCGTGTAGGCGAGCGTGCCGAACATGAAGTGCATGCGCCACACCAGCTCGTCGAGCGGCATCTGCGGCAGCGCGCGCTCGAAGGCGGCCTTGTAGCGCTGCATCGCCGGCGCATAGAGCTGGCCGATCAGGATCCGGATCGGCTTCGCCGGCTCGGTGTAGGTGCGCCCCAGCAGGCGGATGAAGTTGCGCCCGCCGGTCTTCGCGTCCTCGACCATGCGCAGGCTCTCGCCCACGAAGGCGCGGATAATCGTCTCGGGCGCGAGCGGCCGGGCCGCGGCCTCGAGCTCGTCGAGCGCGGCGATGCGCGCCGCGTTCATCGGGTCGAGGCGCCGCCGGAACAGCGCTTCGATCAGCGCGTCTTTCGAGCCGAAGTGGTAGTTCACGGCCGCGAGGTTCACGCCCGCCTTGGTGGTGAGCTGGCGCATCGAGGTGCCCTCGAAGCCGTGCAGCATGAACAGCTCCTCCGCGGCGTCGAGGATGCGGGTGCGGGTTTCGTGCTGGGGCTTCACGGCGCGCAGGGACATGGCCACTCCCGTATTCAAACGAACGTTTGAATGTAGCTGGCGCTGCCGGGGTCCGTCAAGCTTGTTCCATGACAGGCACCGGTTATTTGGCCCTCGTGCTCATTTCGATGGCGTGGCTGCTGTTCCTCGCGGGCTTCGCATTGAAGCTAAGGCCCTTGTCGGGCATCGCCGGTTCCGTAGCCGCGTTTTTTACGATCCCGGCCCTCGCCGCCTACGGCATCGAGGTGCCCTGGCCCTGGGTATGGATACTGCTGCCCCTGGTGCTCCTGATCCAGAAGCGATAATCGGCCGGTGAAGCGCAGCGAATGGGGTGCGATCGGGACGCTGGTCCCGTACCTGTGGGAATTCAAGTGGCGCGTGGTGATCGCGCTGGTGTTCCTCACGGTCGCCAAGGTCGCCAACGTCGGCGTGCCGCTGGTGATGAAGGAGGTGGTCGACGGGCTCGACGGGCCGGCGGCCCTGGTCGCGGTGCCGGTGGCGCTGCTCGCGATCTACGGCATCCTGCGCTTCTCGACCACGCTGTTCCAGGAGCTGCGCGACGTCATCTTCGTGCGCGTCACGCAGCGCGCGATCCGGCGCATCGCGCTCGGCGTGTTCCGCCACCTGCACCGGCTGTCGCTGCGCTTCCACCTGGAGCGCCAGACCGGCGGCATGACGCGCGACATCGAGCGCGGCACCAACGGCATCTCGACCCTGCTGTCGTACCTGCTGTTCTCGATCCTGCCGGTGGCGCTCGAGTTCGCGCTGGTGGCGGCGGTGCTCATCAGCCGGTTCGACTGGCGCTTCGCCGCGGTCACCTTCGGCGCGGTCGCGCTGTACATCGCCTTCACGGTGATCGTCACGGAGTGGCGCATGGAGATCCGGCGCCGCGCCAACGAGCTCGACTCGAAGGCCAATACCCGCGCCATCGACAGCCTGCTCAACTACGAGACGGTGAAATATTTCAACAACGAGGAATTCGAGGCGCGCCGCTACGACGAGAACCTGAGGAAGTACGAGGACGCGGCGACCAAGAGCGAGTCCTCGCTCGGCCTGCTCAACATCGGGCAGAGCCTGATCATCGCCGCGGCGGTGACCGCGCTCATGCTGCTCGCGGCCGAAGGCGTGGTGGCGGGGGCGTTCACGCTCGGGGATCTGGTGCTGGTGAACGGCCTGCTGATCCAGCTCTACATCCCGCTCAACGTGCTGGGCATGGTGTACCGCCAGGTGAAGCAGGCGCTGCTCGACATGGACCGCATGTTCGCCCTGCTGACCGAGCACCTCGAGGTCAAGGACCCGCCGGGCGCGCCGGATCTGCCGCCGGGGCCGGCGCGGGTGGCATTCAGGCACGTCGATTTTTCCTACGAGCCGGCGCGCAAGATACTTTTCGGCGTGAGCTTCACCATCGAGGCCGGGCAGCGCGTGGCGGTGGTGGGCCACTCGGGCTCGGGCAAGTCGACGCTCGCGCGGCTGCTCTACCGCTTCTACGACGTGTCGAAGGGCGCCATAACGATCAACGGCGCGGATATCCGGCAGGTGAAGCAGGCCAGCCTGCGCGGCGCCATCGGCATCGTGCCGCAGGACACGGTGCTCTTCAACGACAGCATCCTCTACAACATCCGCTACGGCCGCCCGGAGGCGAGCGACGCG
>CAZJJC010000461.1:0-7378 GCA_964546195.1 uncultured Enterobacteriaceae bacterium
CCGGATCTTTAAATGAAACTTAAGGCGCCGTCGCGGCGCCGGGGGCGCGAGGCACAATCTCGCGCGAGGCGCCGGGCGGGGGGCTCGAGCTCGGCGGGTCGCGCCCGGCTGGTATACCACACGAGCATCAGCGCGACGGGAACCTCGACGGCGACAGCGGCGAGCACCAGGTGGGGCTCTCCGGCGAACGGCGATTGCAGAAACGACAGGGCCGCCAGGTTGAGAAATACGAGCACGGCGAGCAGCGCCTTGCCGCCGCCGAAGATCATCCAACATAGCAGCCCGTAAGCGATTGCGGCGCTAATCGCGAGCGGCGGGATCTCGTTCAGGCCGAGTCCCAGGTGCACCGTGCTCATGCCGGGGGCGAGCACGATGGCCTCGCCATGAAGGATCAAGTCCAGAACGAGGTGCGACACGATGCCTGCCGCAAACGCGCCGGCCAGCACATGCCGCCGCAACACCTTCTCCAGCAGCAGCCACGCGGCGAATGCCAGGACGAGCACGGAGGCGACCGAATGCGAGTACGGCATGTCGGCCCTGGCCTGCTCCAGGCCGGCGAAATTGAGGGTCAGCCACAAGATCTCGGGCAGTTGCACGGCGAGCAGCAGGCCGCCTAGAGGCGCCTGGGGAAAGCGCCGCTTGAGGACGAGCGCGGTGGCCGCGTGGCTGATCGCAAACATTCTTATGTCCCTCCCGCCGGAGCCTAGTTTGCGCCGGGCCGGCTTAAGGACGACTTAACGCGTCCCGGCGGTCCGAACCTTGCAACGTTTGGCGCATGAAGCGTGCGATTTTCCTGCTGGCCCTGGTCGCCGGCACGGCGGCCGCCGAGCCGGCGCCCCTGGTGCCCGCGGCTTGCGGCGTACGCCAGACCTTGTGGATCGAGCATTACGCCGCCCAGCTTTATGTCCCCGCCGGCAAGACGGCGGCGGCGCTGCACGATCCGCAACAGCCCAAGATGCTGCGCATGCGCATTCTCAATTCGATGCTCATGCCCTCCGACATTCCGCGCAGGTGGCGCAACGCGCTGCAGCCGGTGCTCGATGCTGACACGATGAGGCGGCTGCGCGCGGGCTATCGCACGCTCCAGGAAGGCGATACGGTCGTCGTCACCTACGAGCCGCAGCGCGGCGTGAAGCTGCGCATCAATGAGCGCACGGTGGCCGACGCCAAGGGGCACGGGGCGATCAATGCGCTGCTCGCTGCCTGGGCGAACAATACGCCGGTCGAGCAGAAACTCGCCGGCACGGTCTCCCCCAATCCCTGTGCCTGACCGGCGCGCGCCCGCGCTCAGGAGGCGGGCGGCTGGCCGATCTGTCGAGAAACCGAGATAGGGCTTTCGTAGGCGCGGTCGGGCAGGGTATGCAGCGCGCCGAGCACCTGGTCCTTGCGCGCCGGGTAGCGCAGCCCGCCCAGGAATTTCTGGATCCTGAAGGGAGTCAGGGGCATCAGTGCACCTTGCTCTCGCGCGGCGGCGTGCGCGCCGCGCTCGGCTGGCCTGCCGCGCACTCGACCGTGATCAGAAAGCGCCCGGCCGGCATGTCGACATGCAGCACCGGCTGCTCGCTCTCGAACTCGACGACCTCGTCCTGCTCGCTGCGTATGGTCACTCGGAACATGGCGCTCATCGTGGCCTCGCTTCCATGGATGCCTGCAGGGTACGCACGATTCGTTAACCCCGACTTATGAGTTGCCCGGTCGCTTAAGGCAGCGTTAAGACTTCTTGCGGCAGGCTTTCCGGCAGCGGCGCGAGCGCACGCTGCGCCAGAGCGAATCCACGCGCATCTATTGAGAAGCCCTCGATTAGCATGGCAGGGTCCTTTCCGCCCGGAGATGCCATGCACGAAGAGGAACGCGAAAGCACCCTGCAGCAGCTCCAGGACTGGCTCGAGAAGCCCATGCTGGTCCTGTCGTTCGTCTGGCTCGCGCTGCTCGCCGTCGAGCTCGTCTGGGGGCTGAACCGCGCGCTGTGGTTGCTGGGGCAGGCGATCTGGGCGGTGTTTCTCGTCGAGTTCGCGCTCTCGCTCGCCCTCGCGCCGGCGAAGCTGCGGTACGTCCGCGACAACTGGCTCAAGGCGCTCGCGCTGCTCGCCCCGGCACTGAGGATCTTGCGGCTCGCCCGTTTCGTGCGCGTCGCCAGGGCAGCGCGTGGGCTGCGCCTGCTGCGCGTGGTGGGCTCGGTGAACCGCGGCATGAATGCGCTCGGCACAGCGATGAGCCGGCGCGGCTTCGGCTATGCGCTGGCGCTTACGCTGGTCGTCACCCTTGCCGGGTCCGCCGGGATGTACGCCTTCGAGCGCGAGGCGCCGGGCGGCGGCTTCGACAGCTACGCCACGGCGCTGTGGTGGACCGCCATGATGATCACCACCATGGGCTCGGAGTACTGGCCGAAAACGCCCGATGGCCGCGTGCTGTGCCTGTTCCTCGCCCTCTACGCCTTCGCGGTGTTCGGCTACGTCACCGCGGCGCTCGCCACTTTCTTCATCGGGCGCGACGCCGGGAGCGAGGGAACCGCGCTCAAGGCGGAAATCAGCGCCCTGCGCGCCGAGGTTCGCCAGCTTCTCGCCGCTCGCCGCGGATGACGCCGGTATCGGTAACCGTGTAGCGCGCGCCGTCCTGCGCGAGCGTGGTGAACGGTTCGGACTTCGAGGCCAGCGCGATCGTGATCTCGGTCGGCCGGCATACGAGGTGCGTGCGCGTCGCGCGCGGGCGGAGCGAGAACTTGCGCTCGCCCGCCTGGTACTCGATCTGCCCGCCGGCGCGGTTGCGCACGGAAAAGCGGATGGCGGCGCTCTTCGGGCGGCCGAACATCTGCACGCCGAAGTAGCGGCCCTCTTCGCCCTGCGCGATGCCCACGCCGGTCTGCGTCACCGCCGGATCGAGCATGTTCTTGCGATGCTCCGAGGACTGCCTCCATCCCTCGACCATCTCCTGGGCGAGCGTCGCCGTGTCGTAGCCGCTTGAGCGGTACTGGTAGGCGATGTTTTCCGCGACGATGCAATACTCGTAGCCCTGCGCCGCGGCGCGCTGCGGCGGCCGGCGCCCGTCTGCGGCATGGCCGTACTTGCCGGTTTTGGCCATGAAGCGCGCGAACTCCTGCGCCGCCTGCTCGAGCGCCGGCGCCACGGAGACGGGCTCCAGGCCCTGCGCCTTTCGAAAGGCGTTGGTCCGCTCCACCACCGCGTCCGCCGCCTGCGCCACATCCGCCGCGTGGGCGTTGCACGCGGCGCAGACCGCCAGGGCTGCCAGGGCGTTTCGGGCGCTCGTGCCAGTTCCCCTTACTTGCGAAATGGCTCCTTCACTACGACCTTTACACCGGAGATCATCCCGGTGGCGGCGCGCTTGACCTGCTCCACTGCCTCGCCGCCGATGTCGCCGGCAGCCCGCAGGGCACCCCTGGCGGCGGCCGAGGCGGCTTCGGCCGTGTCGACGCCGATGTCCTTGGCGCCCGAGATGGCGCCTTCGACGGCGCTCTTCGCCGCCTTCGCCACGTCCCCGCCGGTTTGCGCCGCGGCCTTCACCACGCCGCCGGCGGCCGCGCCGGCCGCATCGAAAGCGTTGATACCGATGCTTTTGGCGCCGTGCAGTGTGCCTTCGACTGCTTGCCTTGCCGCGCTGCCCACGTCCCCGCCCACCTCGGCTGTCGTCTTCACCAGGTTCTCCACCGTCGCGCCGATGGTGTCGATCGCTGCGCCACCGGCTTCCTTGGCGCCGCGCAGGGTGCCGATCATCGCCCCCTTCGCCGCCGCGCCCAGGTCGCCGCCGACTTCGCTCGTGCCCTGGATGACGCCGCGCGCCACGTCCGATACCGCGCCGGTGAGCGCCTGCCCGACGTTGCCGACGCCGCGCAGCGCCGTGGAGAGGCTGCCCGTCACGGTATCGGTCACCGCGTTCACGACCTCGCCGGTGCCGCGAATGGTGCCGATGATCGACTGCTTGACGCTTTCTCCGATGCCGCGTTGCTGGTCCATAGTGACCTCCGGTAAACGCCCTACCCTGCGTCATGAATGCTTAAGCACCCCTTAAGTACCCCTTTGAGTCGCGCTGCCCGTGCGAGGACTTGTTCGCGCGCGTGCGGCGCTGCAATCGCCCGCCGGGCGCATTCGGCGATGCGCTCGGCTTCGGTCGCGAGCACCGCGCGGCGCTGCGGGTTGGGCGTGTCCGCCGCGATGCGCTCAACGCTCCACAGCAGCCGGTCGAGCACGGCCGGCTTGCCGGCGCCGCTTTCGCGCAGGTCGGAGAACGCGAGCCTCACGAGGCCGGCGAAGGTGGGGCCGATCGCGATCACGCGAAGCGCGTGCTCATCGCGGCGCCACGGCGTCTCGATGCGCCGGCGCGCCAGGCGCACCAGCGCTTCGCTCAGCCGGTCGATGCACAGGATGGCGGTGGACTGGTCGTTGATGCCCGGCGACAGCGCCTTCAGGCCCACGTCCACCATCTGCTGCACGCCGAAGGCGGCGTCCTGCTCGATGGTGCGCTGGCGGCCGAAGGAGTAGCAGCGGTTGAGGGCGGCTTGCGCCCGCTCGTCGACGGCTTCGCTGCCTTCGAGCCACGCAAGCGGCTGGCCGCGCACCACAAAGTCGCCGATGGCGAGCGCCATGCGCACCACCCGGCCGCGCTCGCGGGCGAAGACGAGCAGCGCCTCGCTGTCGAGCGAGACGATGTAACCGGTCTCGCTCGCGGCCACCGGCGTCCAGACGCGAATGGCGGCTGCAGCCGCATCCGGTGCCGCCTCGTCCACTTCGTCGCCCAGCTCGTCGGGGAAGAGATCCTCCACCGCCCCGGCGGTGCCGCCTGCGATGCGCGCCAGGATGGACGATGCCTCTATCGAGGCGGCCAGGTGATGGATGAAGAACACGAGAAAACCGATGGCGACGAATGCAAGCACGATGCCGCCGAGCACCGCGAACGGCGGCACGAACTCCTCATCGCCGGCGCGTATCGTGCGCAGCACCACGAGGCAGTAGGCGAACACGCCGACGAACACGCCGAGCACCGTCTGGGTGGGGCGGTCGGCCATGAAGCTGCGCAGCACGCGCGGCGAGTATTGGCTCGCCGCAAGCGACAGCGCCACGATGGTGACCGAGAACACCACGCCCGCCACCGTAATCATGGAGCTGGCGATCGCCGAGAGCATCTCGCGGGCGCCTTCCGCGCCGCTGCCGAACAGGCGCGGCCAGCGCTTCGCGAGCTCCATCTCGTACAGCGAGTCGAACTCGACCGCCGCCACGGCGAGCAGCGTCGCGCCGAACACCATCAGCGCGGGCAGGAACCACATGCTGCTAGTGACCCGCCACCAGAGCGCGCGCAGGCGACTCATTGGCCCGCCTGGGCCGGCTGCAGCCGCAGCGCCGGTGAGCCGACGATCTCGACGGTGGTGGAGGCAATGCGGATGCCGGCAGCGGCGAGCCTGTGCAGCATCTCGCGCGTCATGGCGTCTTTGAGCTCGCGAATGGCGTGGGTGGGCGTGACGAAGCGCACCGTGAGCTCGAGCCAGTTATCGGTCAGGCGGTAGAACACCGCGGGGCCCATGTCGCCCGGCTTGACGAAATAGCGCCTTTCCATCTCCTGCAGTGCCGCCTCGCCCAGCTCGCTGACCGAAACGGTGTGCTGCCGGGCGACCTCCAGCAGGATGCGCTCGGCCGCGGCATGGTCGGCCTGGTAGGGAATCGGCACGCTCATCTCCTCCCAGATGTAAGGGAACTCGCGCGTGTAGTTGTACACCGGCTCGTCGAACACCCGCGCATTGCTTACCGTCACGACGCGCCCGGTGTACTGGCGGCTCTTCACCCACTGGGCCGGATCGGCGCCCTGCACCGCAGGGGGCTGGCCCATCTCCATGATGGTCGTCTGGGTGAAGCTGAGCGCGATCACGTCGCCGCGCACGCCGCCCATGGTGATGCGATCGCCCACGTTGAACGTCTGGCCGCGCAGGATGACGAAATAGCCGGCCACCGCGGTGATCAGCTTCTGCAGCGCGAAGGCGAGCCCCGCGGTGACCAGGCCCAGGCCGGTGGCGAGGCGCGACGGGTCGTCGAACCAGATCGAGACCACTGCAAGCAGCACGAGCACCGCGACCGCCAGGCGCACGCCCTGTCGCGCCCAGAAGAACGCGCGGTCCTGCTCCCGCAGCACGCGGCGGGCAATGCGCACCAGCGCTTTTCCTATCGCCCACAGCAGCGCGATGGCAAGCAACGTCAGCAGCAGCTTGCGGCCGTTCTCCGCATGAAAGCCCACCAGCTCGATGCCGAAGAACTCCATGCACCGTCGCGCAGCAACCTTCGCTCCCGGCCTGGCATCCGAATTGCTCGTTCACGCCCATGGCCAAGAGAAAGCTCCGCAAGGGAAAGATCCGCAAGGCGCCCGTGAATCGGCCTCGGCCGCCGCGCCGGCGGAGCCCCGGCAAAACGCGCTAAGCCGGCTGTAGCAGTGCGCACCACACGGCGGCGCGCCGTACGGCGACTAGCCGCGCGCCGGTGCCTGAGGTGCAATCGCCGGCTGTGCGCGTGCTTGACGGAATCCAGTCCGTTCTCAATCCGCAGGGACCCGACGCGGCGCTCATTGCCGAAATCTCGTGGGTGCTGTTCATCGGCGGGGCGCTCATCTTCGTCGGCGTGATGGCGCTCGCGGCCTATGCCGTCCTCGCGAAGCGGGAAAGCGCTGCGCGGCTTGCGCCCCGGATGCTCATCGTCGGCGGGGGCATCGTGTTCCCTGCGGTGACGCTCTTCGTCCTGCTCATCTACAGCCTGGCGCGCGCCGCGTCCCTGCACCCGGTGGACGACAACGCGCTGCGGATCGAGGTGGTCGGCGAGCAGTGGTGGTGGCGCGTGCACTACCTCGACGCCGAAGGCCGGCGCGACTTCGCCACGGCCAACGAGATCCGCGTGCCGGTCGGCAGGCCGGTCGAGCTCCAGCTGAAGTCGGCCGACGTGATCCACAGCTTCTGGGTCCCGGTGCTCGCCGGCAAGCTCGACATGATCCCGGGCAGGACGAACCGGCTGCGCGTGCGCGCCGACCGCGCGGGCGAGTTCCGCGGACAGTGCGCCGAGTACTGCGGCGGCCCGCACGCCTTCATGGCGCTGTACGTGGTGGCGGAAGAAGCGGACCGGTATGAGCGCTGGGCGCAGAGCCAAAGACGGCCGGCCGCCGCAGGCAATGCCCTGTTCCTTTCGCAGTGCGCGGGCTGCCATACCGTACGCGGCACCCCGGCGGCGGGCGTGCTCGGCCCGGATCTCACCCACGTGGGCAGCCGGTTGACGATCGGCGCCGGCCTGCTGCCCAATAACGCGGGCGCGCTCGCCGGCTGGATCGCCTCCAGCCAGCACCTGAAGCCGGGCAACCTCATGCCGGCGTTCGCGCACCTGCCGGGCGAGGAGCTGCG
>CAZJJC010000462.1:0-4380 GCA_964546195.1 uncultured Enterobacteriaceae bacterium
GAGGTATCCGACCGTGACGTCGCCGCGCTTGGTCACCCGGCCGGAGTCCGGGCTCTGGCGGTGGGCGAGCAGGCGCATCAGGGTGGACTTGCCGTCGCCGTTGCGTCCGACCATGCCGATTCGGTCGCCGTCCTCCAGACCGAGGCTCGCGGAGTCCAGGATGGTGCGGGTGGCGAAGGCGACGGAGACGTTCTCCGCTCCGAGCAGGTGGGCCAAGACGAACTTCCTATCGGTGGATCCGGGCGGTCGCCGGACGGGGGTGGGTCAGAGGAGGACGGCGCCCGACACCGGGCCGTGGACGCCCAGCGCGTCCACGCCGGCCTCGTCCTGCAGTTGGGTGGCCAGCTGGCGCGCGTGTCCGGCATCGGCTGCGAGCAACGCGACGGTGGGACCGGAACCAGAGACGATCGCGGCGAGGGCGCCGGCGTTGTCGCCCATGCGGAGCACCGGTTCCAGTTCCGGGGCCAGGGAGATCGCGGCGGGCTGCAACTCGTTGGCGACGAGCGCGGGCAGCAGCGCGTGGTCGCCGGCCAACAGGGCCTGCACCAGTTCCGGGTCCACTTCCCGCGGCGTCTCCACCTCCTGCCCCGCACGCAGCTCGTCGAGCCGCCGGTAGACCGCGGGGGTGGACAGCCCGTAGCTCGCCGGCACCAGGACCCAGTCGGTGCGGTTGCGCAGCAGCAGCGGCGAGAGCTCGTCCCCCACGCCCAGTCCGACGGCGGCGCCGCCGGAGAGCGCGAACGGCACGTCCGCGCCGAGGCGCGCACCGAGCCGGCCGAGCTCCTCGCGGGTCAGGCCGGTGCCCCACAGCGCGTTGCAGGCCACCAGCGTGGCTGCGGCGTCCGCCGACCCGCCACCCATGCCTCCGGCGACCGGGACCCGCTTGGTGATCTCCAGGTGGACGCCGGCGGTGTGGCCGGTGTGGCCGGCCAGCAGCCGCGCGGCGCGCACCACGAGGTTGTCCTCGCCGAGCGGTCCCGAGAAGCCGATCTCGCCGTCCTCGCGCGGCGCGATGCCGACCCGGTCGGCGCGGTCGATGAGGCGGAACACGGTCTGCAGCTCATGGTAGCCCGCATGTTCCCCTCCCTGCCGTCGGCCGAGCACGTGCAAAAAGAGGTTCAGCTTCGCCGGCGCCGGATACCACTTCATTTCCATTGCGAAATCGCCAGGCGCAGCTCGATCCCCGGATAAATCAGGCGCATGCGCGAGGGCAGGCCGTGCTCGTACTCGAGGTACTCGATGCGCCATCCGGACTGCTCGAGCGCGCGCAGGCGACCGTCGTCGCTGTATTGGGCTTTGGCTTCCCCGGCCGAAGCTCTTCCGCGCACCCAGTCGGCGAGGCCGGCGACCGGCAGGCGAAAGCCGAGCACTTCCTGGGTGAGCGCCTCGGGGTCGCGGCCGCGGTACTCCCTGGGCTCCGCGGTCGTCAGGACGGTGCTGTCGCCATCGCGCACCAGGCGCGCGACCCCCGCGCCGAGCGACGAGGTGATCAGCATCTCGTCGGAGCTGCCCGCATGGCGCCACGCGAGGTTGCCGCTGAACGCTTCACTGCCGTAGCGCACCGCAAGGCGGCTGGAGAGGTCGAACCGGACGTCCTGCGGCACCTCGGTCTGGAGCTGCGCGCAGGCTCCCAGCAGGAGCAGCACCGACAGCAGGAGACGCCGCATCTAGCGCTTCAGGCGCTTGATCGTCTTCTGCAGCGTCTCGTTCTCGGGGCTGCTCTTGAGCGATTCCTGCCACACCCGCTCGGCCTCGTCGCGCTCGCCCATGACCCACAGCACCTCGCCCAGATGCGCGCCGATCTCGGCATCCGGCCGGCCGTCGTAGGCGCGGCGCAGCTGCTCGGCCGCGCCCTTCAGGTCGCCCTCGCGGTAAAGCACCCAGCCCAGGCTATCCATGATGAAGTAGTCGTCCGGGGAGATCTCGAGCGCGCGCTCGATCAGCGTTCTCGCCTCGTTCAGCCGCATGTTGCGCTCGGCAAGCGAATAGCCCAGCGCGTTGTAGGCATGCGCGTGGTCGGGCCGCACCTGGATGAGCTTTCGCAGGTGGCTCTCGAGGAGATCGAAGCGCTCGAGCTTCTCCGCCGTAAGCGCGACGTCGTAGAGCAGCTCGGGCTGGTCGGGCTCCTTCTGCAAAGCCTCGCTCAGCAGCTGGAAGGCGTCCTGGTGGCGCTGCGCCTCGCGCAGCAGCTGCGCTTCGGCCACCGTGAGCTGCGCCTGCTCGTCGGGGTGATCGGCGGCCACCTTCTTCAGGAAGGCGCGCGCTTCGTCCAGCCGGCCCTGCTTGGCGATGGCGTTGGCGGTGCGCATGCGCGCGGGCAGCGCATGCTCGCCCGCGTCGATGTCCCGGTACCACTCCATGGCCTGCGGCCACTTCTTCTGGTCTTCCGCGATCTGCCCGAGCAGGTAGCGCACGGCGTTCGGATCCCGGTGCTTCATGCCGAGCAGGCGCTTCATGTTGTCCTCGGCGACCGCGTAGTCCTTCAGCTGGAAGGCAAGCAGGCCCACCGCATAGATCACTTCCGGGTTGCCCGGATGGGCGGCCAGGACGGCCTCGAACTGGGCGCGCGCCTCGGGAATGCGCTTGTCGAGCACCAGGGCGCGCGCGTAGTTCAGGCGCGCCTCGCGCGAGTCCGGGTTCCTGGCCACGAAGTCGCCGAGCACCTTCGCGGCGGCCGAAGGCGAGCGCTTCTGCACGATCTGCGCCTCGAGTAGCGCCGCCAGCTCCCACTCCGGGCGCAGCGACGAGGCGCGGCGTATCGCGGCGAGCGCCGCGTCGTCGTCGCCCGCGGCGGCAGCCGCCTGCGCGATCGCGAAGTGCGCGTGCGCGAGCTGCGGATGGCGCGAGGCGAGCTGGCGTACGACGCGCAGGTTCGCCGCCTTGTCCGGGTTGCCGACCAGCAGGCGGTTGAGCTGCATGAACCCGTTCTCGAGGTTGACGCCGCTCGAGGCAAGCAGCTTTTCCAGGTAGGGCAGCGCCTGCTCGGCGCGCTTCTCGGCGATCAGCAGCGCCGCCACCACCTGCAGCGCGTGCGAGGACGCCGGATCGAGCTCCTGCCAGGTCTTGGCCGCCTCGAGGGCGAGCTGCGGCATGCGTGCCTGGTTGGCGACCTCCACCGCGCGCCGCGCCACCCGCGGATCGCGCGTGCGCTTGGCGAGGTCGAGAAAGGTCTGCGCCGCGAGCCCGGCGTCCCCGCGCTGCAGAGCGATCTCCCCGAGCAGGAACTCGTAGAGCATCGGCTCGCTGAGCTCGCTGGGAGGGATCTGCTTGGGCTGCGCCAGGACGCCCTGGGTCGCCAGTGAGCATGCCGCAGCGGCGACGACGAGACGGAGGGTTGTCGACATCTTGGGTTCGACCGATCTTAGGTATATTTGGTGCCCCGCACAAGCCACCTTTGCACATGCCCGAACTCCCGGAAGTCGAGGTGACGCGCCGCGGCATCGCGGCCCAGCTCGCCGGGCGGGTGATCTCGGGCGTCGCGGTGCGCGAGCCGCGGCTGCGCTGGCCGGTGCCCAAGGAAGTGCACGCGCTCGCCGGGCGCAGGGTCGCGGCGGTGCGCCGCCGCGGCAAGTATCTGCTGCTCGACTGCGGCGACGGCCATCTCATCGTCCATCTGGGCATGTCGGGCAGCTTGCGCGTGCTGGCGGCCGGCACGCCGGCGCAGAAGCATGATCACTTCGATCTGGTGCTCGGCGACCGCATGCTGCGGCTGCGCGACCCGCGCCGCTTCGGGGCGGTGCTGTGGACCACGGCCGCCCTAGAGCGCCATCCGCTGCTCGCGCACCTCGGCCTGGAGCCGCTGTCGCGCGCGCTGCATCCGGCGCGGCTGCACCGGCTCACCCGCGCGCACCGTGCCGCGATCAAGCAGTTCCTGATGGACGGGCGGCGCATCGTGGGCGTCGGCAACATCTACGCCAACGAGAGCCTGTTCCGCGCCGGCATCAACCCGCGCACGCCGGCCAACCGGGTATCGCTTGAAAAATGCGAAAGGCTCGCCGCGGCGATCAAGCGCACGCTGCGCGCCGCTATCCGCGCCGGCGGCTCGAGCCTGCGCGATTTCGTCGGCGCCGACGGCAATGCGGGGTATTTCCAGCAGCGCTACTGGGTCTATGACCGCGCCGGGCAGAAGTGCCGGCGCTGCAGCAGCTTAATCCGCAAGCTCACTCAGGGGCAGCGCTCGACGTATTTCTGCCCTACTTGCCAGCGCTGACTTTTTCTTTCAGGCGCTGCTGCACCAGCGGGTGGACGAACTTCGAGACGTCACCGCCCAGCATGGCGATCTCGCGCACCAGCGTCGCGGAGATGAACATGTGCTGCTCGGAGGGCGTGAGGAAGATGGTCTCCATCTCCGGATAGAGGTTGCGGTTCATTCCGGCAAGC
>CAZJJC010000463.1:0-12838 GCA_964546195.1 uncultured Enterobacteriaceae bacterium
GCCCCTGGAAGTCGGGCACCGTATGGCGCGGCTCGCCCCGCTCGAGGCCCACCACGTTGAGCCCGGCGCGCGTCAGCTCGCGCCCGAGGATGCTGCCGACCAGCCCGACGCCGAGCACGATGGCATCGGTCTCCTGCAGGCGCGTGGCCATCTACTTCTTCTTCACCGGATGGATGGCGATGTGCCCGCGCGCATCCTGGCCGAGGCTCGTCGGCGGCGCGGTGAACTTGACGTTGTGCTGGTCGACCAGCTCGTAGTAATTGGCGTAGGCGCCGGGAAAGCCGATCAGCTTCCACCCGGCCATGTCGCGGTTGCCGCCGTACACCGGGTCGCTGAAAAAGCCTTCGATCGTGACGGCGAGCAGCGCCTCGAAGAACACCTCCGACGGCACGCCGCCGAGGTCGCGCTTGTCCTTTTGCAGGCCAGCGAGGTACTCGTCCTGCTTCTGCGGCGGCAGCTTCTCGAAGTCCGGATCCACCGCACGCAGCGCGTTACGGAAAAGCTCGGCCGGCGTGAACGGAAGCTGGTAGCCCTGGCTCGGCGTGCCCCGGCGCCATGGCCCGCTGCGATAAAGCCGCTCGCCTGCGCCCCAGGCGCCCGCGAGCTGGCGATCGATGAAGGTCGGCACGCCCGCTTCCAGCGCGCCCGGGCCGAGCTCGTCCTTCGGGATGAGGCGGGCGACTGCGGCTTCGATGAAGGCGGCCTCGTTCGCGTTGAAGAAAGTGTAGGACGGCTTGGGCTGCGCCGGCGCCGGCAAGGGCACCGCGGCAGCGAGGCCGGTGGCGCCCGCGGCCCTGAACAGGCGGCGGCGGGAAGGATCGTGAGGCTTCATGGGGCAAGAGCATCATTTGGGCGCATGGCGGCCCAAGCTATCGTCGGAACGCCGAAATTCCGGTCGCCACCCGCGCCCGTGGGCTGTAATCTCGGCAACGACGCGCGCGCTTCTTGCCGCCGAGGCCTTAACTCCACAGGCGCTTGGAGGCGATGCGCGCGCCTTCGCCTAGCGCCGCGAGCTTCGCCCAGGCCACGGTGATCGGAATCTCGGTGTTGCCGGCCGTGGATTGGAAGCCGCAGTCGTTGCCGACGAGGATGTTCTCGCGCCCGGCGGCGCGCGCCCAGCGCTCGATGCGGTCGGCGATGGTTTCGGGATGCTCCACCATCACGTTCGAATGCGTGACGATACCCGGGATGAGGAGCTTGCCCTCCGGAATGCGGATGCGCTGCGGCAGGCGCCATTCGTGCTCGTGGCGGGGATTGGCGGCCTCGAACGAGTAGGCTCCCGCGTGGATCCCGAAGAGAATGTCGATCACGTCCTCGAGCTGCAGGTCGGAGAGCCGCGGGCCGAAATTGACGCCGTAGCAGGTGTGGTAGCGGATCCGCTCCACAGGCAAGCCGCGCAGCGCATGATTGATGAGCGCCACGCGCTTCTCCATCCACTTGCGATATTGCGCGAGGCTCGCCTCGTTCATCGAATCCCAGGTGCTGACCATGCGCGGGTCGTCGATCTGCAAAAGCAGGCCCGCGTCCAGGATCGCCTTGTATTCCTCGCGCAGCGCCTCGCCGTAGGCCAGGAAGAACTCTTCCTCGGTCGCGTAATAGTCGTTCCGCATGGCGGGCAGGGGGGAGGTGGCGGGCAGGAATCCCTCCTCGGCGCCGGCCGCCGCCATGGCGTTCTTGAGGTTGGCGATATCGCGCTTGATCTGCTCGCGCCCGACATAGGCGAGCGGTGCGACGCACACCTGCGGCGCAACGCGGATGACGTTCGCGAACGGATTGTGCTTGAGCACGTTTTCGTAGTAATCCGGAAACTGCTGGAAATCCCGCCCGCCGACGCCGATCGGGCCGGTAGGCATCCCCAGCCCCCCGGCCGGCACGCGCGCCTCGAACCCGGCTAGCCGCTCGGCCACGTAGTTGTTGAAGCTCACTTTGCTGCATTCGCCGTCGTTCACGACGTCGATGCCGGCCTCCACCTGCTTGCGCACGATGGCCGTGACGTGGCTCTTGAGCGCCTCCTCGTAGATCCCGGCGTCGATCGGCGCGCCGCCGGCCCTGGCCTGCATGAACTCGAAGATCTCCTGCGGGCGAGGCATACTGCCGGTGTGCGTGGTGCGGATGCGGTTCGCGCTTCGTTTCATCCCTTCATTATAGGAGGCAGGATGCTTCGCCTATTTCCCGCGGTGTCGGCCCTCATGCTGGCCTGCGGCGCGTTGCACGCGCAGGGAAACTACCCGGAAAAGCCCATCCGGCTCGTGGTGGGGTTCGGCGCCGGCGGACCTACGGACCTGCCCGCGCGGGCGATCGCCGACAAGCTGGGCGCTTCGCTCGGCCAGCGGGTGGTGGTGGAGAACAAGACCGGCGCATCCGGGCAGATCGCCACGCAGGACGTGCTCTCGAAGCCGCGCGACGGCTACAACCTGCTCCTGTGCACCCATTTCGAGTCGATCAACCTCGCGCTCCACAAGAAGGCCGCCTACCAGCTCGCCGACATCGCGCCGATCAGCCAGATTTCGCGCTACTACTACGGCGTTACGGTTCCGAACGACCTGCCGGCGCAGAGCTGGGAGGCGTTCATCGCCCATGCGAAGGCAAACCCCGGCAAGCTCAACTACGGCTCGGTGGGCCGCGGCTCGGCGCAGGAGCTGCTCGCCCTGGAGCTCGGCAAGCTCACCGGCATCGAGCTCACCGGCGTCGCCTACAAGGGCGCCGCGCAGATGATGCCCGACCTCCTGGCCGGGCGCGTCCATCTGTTCGTCTCGCCCACGCTGTCGGTCATGCCGCACCACCAGGCGGGCAAGCTGAGAATCCTCGCCGTCACCAGCCCCGAGCGGCTCGCGGCCGCGCCCGAGATTCCGACGCTCAAGGAGAAGGGCCTTGCCTTCGTGCGCTTCGGCTGGCTGGGCCTCTGTGCCGGGGCGGGAACGGCTCCACCGGTCATCGCGCTGCTGAACCGGCACATCAGGGACGCCGTGACCACGCCGGACTACCGGCAACTGATCGAAAAGGCCGGCTCGCTCCCGTTGTCCTCGACGCCGCAAGAGCTGGCGACGATCCTCGGCGAGACCTACGAGCAGACCGCGGCCACGGTTCGCGAGTTCCGGCTGGAGCAGGAATAAGCATTGGCGGTCGCCGGCACGGCGAGTTTCTTGCTAGGCGAGGAGCACCGTGCGGTGCAATGAAAGGAGAGACGACATGCCTCAGTTCAACGACAACATCCGCAGGCTGGCCACGCAGAACACCGATTTCCGGCGCGAAATTCTTACGAACGAGCACAGCCAGCTGGTGCTGATGAGCATCGAGCCGGGCGACGAGATCGGCGAGGAAACGCATGACGTCGACCAGATCCTGGTCTTCGTCGACGGAGAAGGCGAAGCGGTGCTGGACGGAAAGAAAAGCCGCGTCGAAGAGAGCTCGCTGGTAGCGGTGCCGGCCGGCACCCGGCACAACTTCACCAACACCGGACGCAAGCCGCTCAAGCTCTACACGATCTACAGCCCGCCTGAGGAAGCGCCGGGCACTTTGCACCGCACCAAGGCAGAGGCGCTCGCCGCCGAGCACCATTAGCGGTCGACGTGCCGGATCCCTTCGCCGCAGCCGATTGCATGATGCGCACGGAAGGAGATGAAACATGATGGAAGTGAGACCCGCAGGCGAGCGCGGCCACGCCAACCACGGCTGGCTCGACTCCTGGCACACGTTCTCGTTTGCCGGTTACTACGACCCGCGGCACATGGGCTACGGCGCGTTGCGCGTCATCAACGAGGACCGGATCCAGAAGGGCTCGGGCTTCGGCGCGCACGGCCACAGCGACATGGAGATCATCACTTATGTTCTCGAGGGCGCCATCGCGCACGAGGATTCGATCGGTACCGGCTCGACCATCGTGGCCGGCGACGTGCAGCGCATGAGCGCAGGCACCGGCGTGCGGCACTCCGAGTACAACGCCCACGAGGGCGAGACGCACTTCCTGCAGATCTGGATCGAGCCCAGGCTCACCGGCATCGAGCCCTCCTACGCGCAGAAGCATTTCCCCGCGCCGCTAAAACGCGGGCGCCTGCGCCTGATCGTCTCGCCCGACGGCCGCGACGGATCGCTCAGCATGAACCAGGACGCGCTCCTTTATGCGGGCCTGTTCGAGGGCGCCGAGTGGGCGAGCCTTGCGCTGTCCAAAGGAAGGAAGGGCTATGTGCACGTCGCGCAAGGCCGCATCGGCGTGAACGGCCATGCGCTCGGCGCGGGCGACGCGCTGAAGACCGACGGCGGCGGCATCGCGCTCGAGGGCGGGCAGGGCGCAGAGGTCCTGGTGTTCGACCTGCCATGATCATCGTTGGAATCTCGGGCAGCACGAGGCGCGGGTCGTTCAACTCGGCGCTGCTGCGCGCCGCGGCCGCGGCGATGCCGGCCGGTGCGCAGCTGCGCATCGAGTCGATTGCGGGGATCCCGCTTTACAACGGCGACGAGGAGGCGGCGCAGGGGGTACCGCAGGCGGTAGCGCGCCTGAAAGACGCCATCGCCGCCGCCGACGGGCTGCTGCTCGTCACTCCGGAGTACAACAACAGCCTGCCGGGCGTGGCAAAGAACGCCATCGACTGGCTATCGCGCCCGCCCGCCGACATCGGCCGCGTATTCGGCGGCAAGCCGGTCGCGATCGCGGGCGCTTCGCCCGGCGGCTTCGGCACCGTGCTGTCGCAGAACGCCTGGCTGCCGGTATTCAAGACGCTGGGCGCGAACCTGTGGTCCGGAAGCCGGCTGCTCGTGTCGCGCGCCGGCACGGTCTTCGATGCGCAGGGCGACATCACGGACGCCGGCATTCGCGACAGCCTTGCGAAATTTCTCGCAGGCTTCGTCGCTTACGTAAGTCTAGTGAACAAAGTGCACGCCCGTGCACAGGAAAAGCAGGCATGACCGCCGTGGCGTGGATCGGGCTGGGGCGCATCGGCCTGCCGATGGCCGCACGGCTCGCCGGGGCGGGCTTCGCGGTAACGGGTTTCGACATTGCCGCCGAGCGAGGCGTCGCAGCTTCCGGCAAAAGCATCACCTCTTGCAAGAGCGCGGCCGAGGCGCTCGAAGGCGCAGCGCTGGTCTTTACCTCGATGCCGACCGAGGAAGCGCTGCTTCAGCTAATGAAGCAATTGCGCTTGGGAGGCGCGCTGCTGGTGGAAACCTCCACCATCGGCCCGCAAGCGTCCAAAAGAATTTTTGAAATATCAGGGCCTTATCTGCGCGCGCCGATCTCGGGCAGCACCGCGCTCGCCGAGGCGGGCACCCTGACCGTGTTTGCCTCGGGGCGGCGGGGGGACTTCGAGAAGGCAAAGCCGGCGCTCGCGGCGTTCAGCCGCGCGCAGATCTGGCTGGGCGAGGGTGAGGAGGCGCGCTACGCGAAGCTCGCGGTCAACCTGATGGTCGCGGTGACCGCGGGAATGATGGGCGAGGCGCTTGCGCTCGCCACGAAGGGCGGCATCGGCTGGGAGGCGATCCTCGAGGTCATCGGCGAGAGCGCGGTGGCCTCGCCGCTGGTGAAGTACAAGCTCGATCCCCTGAAGCGGCGCGACTTTACCCCGGCGGCGACCAATGCGCTGGTCAAGAAGGACCTGGACCTGATCCTGGCCGCCGCAGCGGCGGCCGGCGTGCCTGTGCCGCTCGCCGAGCAGATGCATTCGGTTTATCAGGGGCTGCTCGCCGCCGGGCGCGGCGAGGAGGACTTCTTCAGCGCGGCAAAACCTTGACGCGTATCCGCTCCGGATCGGCGTAGGGGCCGTCGGCGATGACGTCCAGGGCGTCCAGAAATACCTGATTCGGGGGCGCTTCCTCCCCGGCCAGCCAGCGCAGCAGGCTGAGGCGGGGCACGTTGAGGAACTTCGCCAGCCGCGCGGCGCCGCCGATCGTGGCCGCGGCGTACTGCAGGGTCTCGGTATAGCGGTTGCGGACGTCCACGGCGGGCTCCTGCTACAGGGCTTCCTGCCACGGACGCAGCAAGCGGCGTGCCCAGGCATCCTTTTTGCGTCACGTCCCCGTCATGGCCAAAGAGCTCTACCGCGTCGGCATCACCGGCTCCTACGGGGGCCTCAACCTCGGCGACGAGGCGATCCTGCAGTCGATCATCGCCCAGTTGCGCCGCGACCTGCCGGTCGAGATCACGGTGTTCTCGCGCGATCCCGAGGACACCAAGGCGCGCCATGGGGTCGAGCGCGCAGTCCCGGTACGCAAGCTCTCGCGCGCGGAAGCAGTGCCCGAGGTGGAGCGGCTCGATCTCCTGATCGTGGGCGGGGGCGGCATCCTGTTCGACGCCGAGGCGCGCATTTACCTGCGCGAGGCGCTGATCGCCAAGGAAAAGGGCGTCCCGGTGATGCTCTATGCCATCGGCGCCGGGCCGCTGGTCGATCCTGAAGCGCAAAAGGCGGTGCGCGAATGCCTCGAGCACGTCGAGGTGATCACCGTGCGCGAGCGCAGCGCGCAGCGCGCGCTCGAGGACGCGGGCGTGCACCGCGACATCATCGTGACCGCGGACCCGGCGCTGCTGCTCAAGCCCGAGCCGCTGCCGCGCGGCATCCTGAAGCAGGAAGGGCTGGAGGGCCGGCGTAGGCTGATCGGCATGTCGGTGCGCGAGCCGGGCGCGGCGGCGCCGGATATCGACCCGGACGACTACCACGCGCTGCTCGCCAATGCCGCCGACTACATGGTGGACCGCTTCGACGCCGACGTCGTGTTCGTGCCCATGGAGCGCTCGGTGCTCGACACGCAGCACAGCCACGCGGTGATCGCCAAGATGCTGCGCGCCCAGCGTGCCACGGTGCTGAAAGGCGAGTACACCTCGGGCCAGCTGCTCTCGCTCATCGGCAAGTTCAATTTCGCCGTCGGGATGCGGCTGCATTTCCTGATCTTCGCCGCGCTGGGCGGGGTGCCGTTCGTCGCGCTGCCCTATTCCGGGAAGGTGACCGGCCTGCTCGAAGACCTCGGGGTGCCGACGCCGCCCTTCAAGCTCGTCAACGAAGGGCGCCTCATCGCCCACCTCGACCAGTCGTGGGATCGCAGCCGCTCCATGCGCGCCCATCTGGCGAAGGCGGTGCCGCCGCTGCAGAAGCGCGCGCAGGAGACGCACCGCATCCTGGTCGAGCTCCTCACCCGGGAGAAGCTGCAGATTGCCAGCGCTAAAGCGGCCTGACGCGCCCCAGCGGCTGCAGCTGCCACCGCGTCAAGGGCTGCTGGCGGGCGAGACCGACGTGCTGGTGGTGGGCGGCGGCCCCGCCGGGCTGGGCGCGGCGGTCGCTGCCGCGGATGCCGGTGCAAGCGTGGTGCTCGCCGAGCGCTACGGGTTCCTCGGGGGCAATGCTACCGCTGCGCTGGTGATGCCGCTCATGTCGTTCCATACGGACATGGGAAAGTTGGGCACCGCCGCCCATGCCGGGCTCCTGCCGACCGACCACGGTCCGGGCAAGCCGGTAGTGGACGGCGTGCTCGGGCGTCTGCTCGAGCGGCTGGTGAGCGCCGGCGGCGCGATCGCGCCCTCGCTCGCCACCGGCTACGTGGTGCCGTTCGATCCGGAGTGGTTCAAGCTGATCGCGCTCGAGCTGCTGGACGAGGCGGGCGTGCAGTTCCTGTTTCACGCCTTTGCGAGCGGCGTGCTGCCCGGCAACGAAGGCGTGATCTTCGAGACCAAGTCCGGGCCGCTCGCCATTCGGGCAAAAGTCATCGTCGATTGCACCGGCGACGCCGACGTCGCCGTGCAGGCCGGGGCGCCCTGCGAAGTCGGCCGCGCCGACGGGCTGGTGCAGCCGATGACGCTCATGTTCCGCGTCACCGAATTCCGCCGCGCCGCGTTCGAGGCCTACGTGCGCGAGAACCCCAAGGAATGGCGCGGCGTGCACGGCCTGTGGGCGCTGGTGCGCAGGGCGACCGAGGCCGGCGAGCTCGACCTGCCGCGCGAGGACATGCTGTTCTTCGCCACGCCGCACGAGGCCGAGGTCAGCGTCAACAGCACCCGGGTGACGCGCGTGCTCGGCGCGGATGTCTGGGATCTGTCCTATGCCGAGTGGTGCAGCCGCCGCCAGATGCGCCAGATCGCGGCCTTCCTGCGCCGCTACGTGCCGGGGTTCGAGGATTCCTACGTGGTGCAGAGCGGCGTGCAGATCGGCGTGCGCGAGACGCGGCGGGTGGTCGGCGAATACCAGCTGAACGCCGACGACGTGCTGAGCGCGCGCAAGTTCGACGACGCGATCGCGCGCGGCGCCTACCCGGTCGACATCCATAACCCCAAGGGCAGCGGCACGGTGTTGAAGCGCCTGCCGGCGGGGCAGGCGTACGACATCCCGCTGCGCTGCCTGCTGCCGAAGAACACCGAGCGGCTGCTGGTCGCCGGGCGCTGCATTTCCGGCACGCACGAGGCCCACAGCTCGTATCGCGTGATGCCGATCGTGATGGCGACCGGGCAGGCCGCCGGCGTGTGCGCCGCGCTTGCCGCGAGGCGATCGAGCACACCCAGGAGCGTTCCGGTCGAAGCGGTTCAGCGGGAGCTTTTGCGGCAGGGCGCGAGCCTGCGCGCCGAGCTCGCCGCTGAGGCGGCGACGAGCAAATAATTCGGGGTCAGGGTCGTAATTAAGTGCGCGCGTACGCGGCGCCTTAATTACGACCCTGACCCCGAATTGTCAGTGGTCTTCGATGCGGGGGATGTTGTCCTCGGCCGGCCCGCCGGTGTCCGGATCGATCCATTCGGCCATGCCGATCTCGGACTCGGCTTCCTGCAGCGTCTCGCCTGCCTCGAACTCGCCGCCGCCGGCGCCGCCCGCCAGCAGGTCGGCCTCGGCCTCCGCCAGCGTCAGGAACGGACCGCGCAGCTCCTTGGTCTGCTTCGACTCCCAGTAGAAGCCGTCGGGACGCTCGAGGATGCGGCCTTGCGCGTCGTCGTCGCGCGATGCCGCGGGTTTTTTTCTGCCTGCCATCGGCTGATGTTACGCCAAATTCCATGCGATGAGTCAAGATCTCGAGCGCGCGAGCAGCGCAGTTCCGATCGTGCCTGCCGCTACGGAGGCCAGCAACACGGCGAGCTTGGCGGCCGCGAAATGCGCTTCGTCGGCGAACGCTTTCGAGGCGATGTAAAGCGACATGGTGAAGCCGATGCCCGCAAGCGCGCCGGCCCCCAGCATCTGGCGCCACGAATACGCCGCCGGCTTCACCGCGAGCTTCAGCCGCACCGCGGCGGCCGCGAACAGCAGCATACCCGCGGGCTTGCCGATCACCAGGCCCAGGACGATGGCGAAAACGAGCGGCTGGTGCTCGAAGAACACGCTTGCGGAAAAGAGGAGGCCCGCGTTCGCCAGCGCAAACAGCGGCAGCACCAGGTAGCTCGACCACGGCTCGAGCGAGCGCAGCAGCTTGGCGGCGGGCGATTCTATGCGGTCGTGGATGGCGTCGAGTGCGCGCAGGGTCGGCTCCGAAGGGCCGTGGCGCATGACCCGCTCGCCGGCGTGCTGCAGCTCGTGATCGAAGATGGTCTGCGCCTGCGCCATCAGCGCCCGCAGGTTGGGCGGCGGCCGCGTCGGGGTGGCGATCGCGAGCACCACGCCGGCGAGCGTGGCATGCACGCCGGCGCCGTGCAGGCAGGCCCATAGCAGCACGCCGAGCAGCGCGTAGGGCAGCGGACGGTAGACGCCGCCGCGGTTGAGCACGGCGAGAGCCGCGCACACCGCAGCCGCGGCCACGCCATACGAGAGGTTGAGATCCTGCGCATAGAACAGCGCGACGATGGCGATCGCCGCCAGGTCATCGACGATGACCGCCGCCGTGAGGAAGATGCGAAGCTCCACCGGCACGCGGCTGCCCAGCAAGGCGATCAGCGCGACCGCGAAGGCGGTATCGGTCGTGGTCGGGATCGCCCATCCGGCGGCAAGCGCGGGCGGCGCGATCACAAGGTAGATCGCGGCGGGCAGCAGCATGCCGCCCAGCGCGGCCGCGACCGGCAGCGCCGCGGCGCGCGGCGAGGCGAGCCGCCCGACGGTGAACTCGCGCTTGATCTCCAGTCCCACCACGACGAAGAAGATCGTCAGCAGCCCGTCGTTGATCCACTCGCGCAGCGGCAGGCTGAAGGCGGCCTCGCCCGCGGCGAGGCCCACGCGCTGCTCCCAGAACGCGGCGAACTGCGGGCCGATGGGCGAGTTGACCGCGGCGAGCGCGAGCAGCGTCATCAGCAGCAGCGCGAGGCCGGTGGAGGGCGCCCAGCGCGCGAAGTCGAGCGCCGCGGCCTGCATGCGGTGCCCCAGCGAGCCGCGCGCGGCCTCGGCGAGCGCCTCCTCGTCCCAGGGGCCTTCGTAGCGCCGGCCGTTGATCAGGAAAGTCGGCGCGTAGGCCGCGCCGTCGCGGCGCGCGTCCTCGATGTCCGCGCGCACCGTTTCGCGCGCGCGCCGCCAGGCCGGCTCGTCGCCGGGGTCGAGCCCGAGCTGCAGCGCGATACGGTCGAGCTCGCCCTCGGCGAGCCCGGGACCGCGCTTCATCAGCACGTCGTGCGCTTCCCAGAAGCGGCCGGCCGATTCGTGGGCGTACTCGGCAAGCTCGGCGGCGCGCAGCGCCTTCTCGTCGCCGGTGATCGGCCGGTGGCGGAACACGTAGCGCATGCGCTCGCCGAAGCGGTCCCGCAGGCTGGCCGCCACCTCGTGCGCCGACTGGCAGAACAAGCAGTTGTAGCTGCCGTACTCGAGCAGCGTGAAGTGGGCCCGCGCGCCGCCCAGTGCATGCTCGATGGCCATGAGCGCAATCTAACGAACAAAAAGGGGTCAGAGCAATTTTTCCTTTTACCGCGCCGATGCCCCCCGGGTTCCCGGAAAATTGCTCTGACCCCTTTTTCTTCTAGAATCGCGCGGTGGAAGCCAAGCCCGTCGACGCCGGCCAGTTCAAGGCCGGGATGCGCACGCTCGCGGGCGCGGTCAACATCATCACCAGCGCGCACGCCGGGCATCGCTACGGCATGACCGCCACCGCGGTGTGCTCGGCGAGCGCCGAGCCGCCCACCGTGCTGGTCTGCATCAACAAGCTTTCCACCACGCACGGCGCGATCGTTAAGGCGCAGGCGTTCGGCCTCAACGTGCTGCGCTCCGAGGACTGGGAGCTCTCCACGACCTTCAGCGGTGCGCAAAGCGGCGAGGCGCGCTTCAAGTCGGGCAACTGGACGCGCCTCGCCACCGGCTCGCCGGTGCTGATCGACGCGCTGGTGAGCTTCGACTGCCGCGTGGTGAAGAAGCTCGCGCACGGCACGCACACCATCTTCCTCGGCCAGGTGGAGCAGGTGCTGTTCGGCCAGAAGGGCAAGCCGCTGCTCTATTCCGAAGGCCAGTACGCCAAGCTCGCCTCGCTCACCCTCGGCGAGCCGCTGCCCGAGGGCCTGGATTACTGGGGCTTCTGAACAAGAAAATCCGCGTCGTCCTGGCGGCGAACTTCATCTCGGTCGCCGCCCGGATGAGCCTGGTCACCTTCCTCGGCATCTATTTCGTGCGCGAGGCCGGCATCGAGCTCGCCACCGTAGGGCTCGCCTTCCTGTGCGAGAACCTGCTGCGCGGGCTGCTCGCGCCGTTGTTCGGCGCGCTCAGCGACCGCGTCGGCCGGCGCGCGCTGCTGCTCGCCGCGTCGCTCGCGAGCGCCGCGGTGCTGCCGTCGTTCCTGCTGGTGAGCGGGCCGCTCACGCTGTTCGCCTGGAGCTTCGCCATGGGTATTGCCGGGGCGGTCAAGATGCCGGTGGGCAGCGCGCTGCTGCTCGACCTCGCGCCGCCCGAGCGCCGCCAGTCGATGCTCGCGATGAACTACACCGTGGTGAGCGTCGCCTACACGCTCGCCGTCTCGCCCGCGGGCTATGTCGCCGAGCAGGGCTACGGCCTGCTCGCAGCGCTGAGCGCGGCAGGCTATCTCGTCGTGGCGTCGCTTTACGCCTTCGGCTTGCGCGGGCCTCTGCCGCTGGAGCGCAGCAGCACGGGGCATTTTTCAGCCGAAGCGGTTTCCGTGCTGCGCGACCCGGTGTTCCTGGCGTTTTCCTCGATCGCGCTGGTGTTTCCCTTCGGCATGGGGCTGGTCGTGTTCGCCTCGCCGCTGTTCGCCGCGGACCGCGGTCTGGGAGAAGGCTTCATCGGCCTGGTGCTCGGCGCCAACAGCATCATCGTCGCGCTGCTCGCCGTGCCGCTCGCCAACCGCACCGAGCATTTCGGCCCGTTCCGCTGGCTCGGCTGGGCGGCGCTGCTGGTGGCCGCGTGCTTCGCCTGCTACGCGGGGATTGCGCACGCCGGCGCCGCGCTCGTCGCCGGCACGGTGATCTTCAGCTTCGGCGAGCTGGTGTTCAGCTCCGCCGTGCCGGCTGCGGTGGCGCGGCTCGCGCCGGCCGGCCGGCGCGGCGCCTACCAGGGCGGCTGGACGCTGGTCAGCTCGTTCAGCATGGGCAGCGCGCTTTTCTTCAGCGGCCTGTTGAGCGAGGCGATCGGCTGGCGCGGCGCCTGGCTGCTCTACGCCGGCCTCGCGCTCGGCGCCGGCTTCGCGCTATTCCTGCTGCGCGACTGGCTGCTGCGGCGCTCGGGGCGCGACCGCGAGCCTTGAGCGCTTTTTTTGCGACAGCGATTGAAGAAACGCAACAAGGTCGTCGGTTTCTCCCGGATCGAGGTTCAGCGGTTTCAGGATCCGCTCGCCGTCGGCGTGGAGCCGCTCTTCGTTCAGCTTCGAATAGAACCCGACGACGTCGCGCAGCGTCGCCAGGCTGCCGTTGTGCATGTAGGGGGCGGTTTCGGCCACGCTTCGCAGTCCGGGTACGCGGAATTCGCCGAAATTGCGGTGCTGCGGCTCGACATGCCGCGTGCCGACCGCCGCGCCTTTCGAC
>CAZJJC010000464.1:0-6261 GCA_964546195.1 uncultured Enterobacteriaceae bacterium
CCCGCGGGTGCTGCGCGAGCAGCCGCAGCAGCTCCACGCCCGTGTACCCCGTGCCGCCGACGATTCCCACCTTCAGCTTCATATCCGGCCCCAAAAACGAAAAAGCCGCCCGCAGGCGGCTTTTTGCATGGACTGCTCTCGGTTACCGTTTCGAGTACTGCTTGCGCCGCCGCGCCTTGTGCAGGCCGACCTTCTTTCGCTCCACTTCGCGCGCGTCGCGCGTTACCAGCCCCGCCGCGCTCAGCTGCGGCTTCAAGCCCGCATCATACTCGATCAGGGCCCGCGAGATGCCGTGGCGCACGGCCCCCGCCTGGCCGCTCTCGCCGCCGCCGTAGACGTTGACCATGATGTCGAAGCTCGCCGCGCTCTTGGTGAGCTCGAGGGGCTGGCGCACCACCATGCGGCCGGTCTCGCGGCCGAAGAACTGGTCGACGGGCTTGCCGTTGACTACAAAGTCACCCTTGCCCGGTTTGAGGAACACCCTTGCGACCGCGCTCTTGCGCCGTCCCGTGCCGTAGTAGTAATCGCCGACCATCTTTGCTAGATCTCCAGGTTCTTCGGTTGCTGCGCCGAGTGCGGATGCGCCGCGCCCGCGTAGACCTTCAGCTTCCTGAGCATGGCGTAGCCGAGCGGGCCCTTGGGAAGCATGCCCTTCACCGCGTGCTGCAGCACGCGCTCGGGCCGGGTTGCCTGCAGCTTCGCGAAATTCGTCACCTTGAGCCCGCCGGGATAACCGCTGTGGCGGTAATAGACCTTGCGCTCGCTCTTCCGGCCCGTCACGCGAAGCTTGTCGGCGTTGACCACCACCACGTAGTCGCCGGTATCCACGTGCGGCGTGTACTCCGGCTTGTGCTTGCCGCGCAGCCGCGTGGCGATCTGGGTCGCGAGCTTGCCGAGCACCTTGCCCTGGGCGTCGACCACGTACCAGCCCTGCTCGACTTCGCCCGTCTTCGCGGTGTAAGTTTTCATTGCGCCAAATTGAGAAAAGCCGTGGATTTTACACAAAAAGGAGCTTCTATGGAATGCCGCGTGCGTTGGACCGGGGACGGCATGACCTTCCTCGCCGAAACCGGCAGCAACCACGTGGTAGCGATGGACGGCGCCCCCGACGGCGGCGGGCGCAACCTCGCGCCGCGCCCCATGGAAATGGTGCTCGCCGGCACCGGCGGCTGCACCGCCTATGACGTGGTCGTGATCCTCAGGAAGAGCGGCCAGGACGTGACCGGCTGCGAGGTGAAGCTCGCTTCCGAGCGCGCCGAAACCGATCCGAAGGTATTCACGAGGATCCACATGCACTTCATCGTGCGCGGCCGGGCGCTCAAGAAGAACCTGGTCGAGCACGACATCCGGCTGTCGCATGAGAAGTACTGCTCGGCCACCATCATGCTCGCCAAGACCGCTCAGATCACCAAGGATTTCGAGATCGTCGAAGCCATGGACTCGAATTCCTCGAACCACTCGCCCGCATAGTCGCAGCCGCGGTAGTCGCCGAAGTACGGCCCGCCGAGCGTGTAGTGCACGATCTTGGCATCCGCTCGGTAGGGGTACTCGCCGACGAGCCAGTTCCACTCCAGCGGCAGGCTGCCGATGCGCCCCTCCTCGAGCCACTTGAAGCCGTGCAGGTCCAGGCCGGGCGCAGCGTTCACGTAGTCGGGGCTCAGCGCTTTGCAGCGCTCATTGTTGAAAACCATCACGCTCGACCAGTTCTTGCGGGGATACTTGGTCTGTACCTGGTCGAGGAACTTGCGTGCGGTTTTCGGTACGTAGTCATGCTGGCAAACCAGCACCGCCTTGTCGGGCTGCCGGTCGATGTGCGCCCGAAGCTCCGCAATATCCGCCCGGCACAGCATGTCGCAGTCCATGAATACCGACCAGCCGCTGAACTCGGAAAGCGCGGGAACGAGAAAGCGCGTCAACGAGAACTCGGTCGATTCCGTCGGACCGCGCTCGCGAGCGTACAAGTGCTTCAACTGCCACCGCATGAGCGGCGCGATGGTCACCGGCACCGAGGCGCGCCGCAGGATCGAATGCGCCAAGGTGTAGAAAGCGACCGACTCCCTGGCGTCGTAGCCGATGTAAAGGCGCAACAAGCTAGATCCGGTAGGCGACGCTCGTCATGATCCTGGAAGCGACGCGCATCGCGAGCTTCACCGGCGCCGGCAGTTCCGCCGCGCCCAGCCGGAGCGCAGTTTCCCTATGCCTGGCCTCGTCCGCGCGCATGGCCTCCACGAGCGTGCGCGTGCGGGTATCGTCAGCGGGGAGCCTTTCCAGATGTCCTGTAAGGTGCTCCTCCACCTGGCGCTCCGTTTCAGCCAGAAAGGCGAGGTTCCAGCGGTCGCCCAACGCCCCCGCCGCCGCACCCATGGCGAACGAACCCGCGTACCACAGCGGATTGAGCAGACTGGGCCGGCCCTCCAGCTCCTTGATGCGCTCGGCGCTCCAGGCGAGGTGGTCCTGCTCCTCGCGCGCCGCCTGCTCGAGCTCCTGGCGCGCCCGCGGATCGCGCGCCGTCATGGCCTGCCCCTGGTAGAGCGCCTGGGCGCAGATCTCGCCTACGTGGTTCACGCGCATGAGCGCTGCCGCGTGCGCGCGCTCGTCCCCCGACAAGGACGTCTCCTCGACCTTGGAGGCGGGGTTGGCGCGCGCGGCCTGATTCACGCCGGCAAGGCTTCGCAGCGCGCGGTCAAGCTCCAGAATGGTCCGGTCGATAAGCGTCACCGGACAATTCTTGCACAAAAAAACGGGCGCCCTTAGGCGCCCGTGATTGAGCTGCTTTTGGTGTTTGGTTTCTTAGAAGTTGTGCATTATGCCGACACCGATCATCCTCGGATCCGCCCCGGCGTTCGCCGAGGTGAGGCGCGGATTGGCCGAAGTGATGGCGCCGCCGGTATGGTCAGCCCAGGCGGCGTCGCCGTTGCGTGCGATGTGGTAGGTCACGTAGACGCCGGTACGCTTCGACAGAAAGTACTTCGCGCCCAACGTGATGCCCGTTACATCGCTATCGTCCACGTCGCCGCCAGCCGCATCGACTTCGCCAGCGCTATAGAGCTGGGCGACCAGCAGGAACTGCCCCATCATGTGCTCCCAGTTCAGCAACCAGAACGTGACTTTCGCATCCGCGCCGAAGTCAGCGTGGCTCTCATTCTCCAGCTGGCCGATGATGCCGGAGATCTGCGCGCCCGGAGCATACGCCCAACCAAGGCCCATCTTGAGGCCGGTGTTTGTCGGCTGCGCGCCACCAGCGGTCGTATTGCCTTCGGACTGAGCCCAGTCGATCTGCGCGCGCAGCGCGCCGCCCGCATAGCGGCCGGTAATGCCGAAGATCGAGCCGTCGGCCTCCGCGCCAGCTGCGGCGCTCTCCTGAGCATGCGGCGAATAGCTGAGCGTGGCGTTGAAGCCGCCGAACGTAGGTGAGTTGTACGAGAGAACGCTCGACTGGCGCGTTACCGGCGCGGCAATCATGTGACCGGTGATCAGGCTGTCGGCACCTGTGTAAAAGTAGTTGGCGCCGGCCTGCGCGAGGGGGCCGTTCGCCCACCAAATCGACTGCCGCCCGAGGCGCACATCGCCCCAGCCGCCGCCGAGCCCGAGATAGGAGTCGCGCGACGCCCAGTTTCCGGAAGAAGCGTTGGTCTGACCACCTTGGCCGGTCGTGCCGCCAGCGTCGATGTTGACGCCGGTCTCGATCACGGCGAAGGCGCGCATGCCGCCGCCGAGCGCTTCGTTGACGCGCAGGCCGACGCGCGAGCTGCCGTCCACGACGCGATTGCGCGACTCGTAGTCCGCACCAGTGGCGGAGCCCGAGGCCTTCCAGTTGTCGAACGCCAAGTTGGCGCGGCCATAGATCTCGACCGTCGACTGCGCCATCGCAGCGGCCGGTACGAGCGCTCCGGCTACGGCGAGCGCCAAAAGTTTTTTCTGCATGGAAGAATCTCCCGTTGTTTGTTGATCAGCAAGCCGCCGTCTCCGGCGCCACCCCCCATACCGCGGAAGCTGCGCACAGTTTGCCTAGCTGCCGTTGACGAAGCCAAACAAATCGCCGAACAAGGCGCCGAAACAGGGGCTTGCGTTGCATTCCTGCAACATGCCTAAGACGGCTCCTTTCGCACTTTCTACGCAAGATCAGTTACTTACGATCCAATCGGCACTTACACCGCAGGCTCTCGGTGGGGCCCTAAGGCGCCTAGGCACAGATAGCAGTATCCCCAGCGACGCCGCAAGCAGGCACAACGCGATTACCGCATCCCAAAATCGACGACGCCTTGCAATTAACGCAGAGAATGTTGCTTCCTTGTCGTGCAATTGCGACTGCATTTCAAAGGTGCTACCTTGCCCACATCGCGATCGAGGCGTTCGGCGCGAAAAAATCCAGAGGGAAGTCCAGTGAACAAGCACATCATCGCGCTATCGGTCGCGTCAGCGCTTGCTGTTGCATCCCACGATGCTTCGGCTTCGGCGTTTGCGTTGGCGGAGCAGGGGGCAAGCGGGCTGGGCAACGCGTTCGCCGGCGCGGCTGCAGTCGCCGAGGATGCGTCCACGGTGTGGTGGAATCCGGCGGGAATGTCGCGGCTGCCGCGCGGCAAGCACCTGCTCTTCGCTGGCCATCTCATCATTCCCAAGACCGAATTCAACAACGACGCGAGCGTGCCCGCCGCGCTTCAGCCGACCGGCCTTGGAGATGGCGGCGATGCAGGCGATGCGGCCTTGGTTCCGAACTTCTACTACGTGATGGACCTGAACCCGAGCTGGAGTTTTGGCCTGGGCGTCAACGTGCCGTTCGGGCTTGCCACCGAATATGACGCCGACTGGATCGGGCGCTTCCAGGGCATCAAGTCGGAAGTGATGACACTCAACATCAATCCGTCCCTGTCGTACAAACTGAGCGAGCGCTCGAGCCTCGGCTTCGGCCTGAACTATCAGCACGGAAAAATCGACCTGCTGTCCGCGGTGAACTACGCCGCCGCCGCCGGCGGAGCGCTCGGTCCAGAGCTCGAAGGACAGAACAAAACCAAGTTGGACGGAGACGCGTGGGGCTTCAACATCGGCGCGCTGTTCGACATCACGCCGGCGACGCGCCTGGGCGTGCATTACCGCTCGTCGCTGGATTACGAGATGGACGGCAGCACGAGCTTCAGCGGCGTTCCTGCCGCTTTCGCCGGGATTCCCGCGCTGGCAGCTGGGACTTCGAACGGCGACGTGAAGCTCGATTTGGAAACCCCGGCAAGTCTTTCGTTCAGTGCCGCTCACAGGATGAACGATCGGCTGGAGCTCCTTGGCGACATTACGTGGACCGAGTGGAGCAAGATCGATCGGCTGCCGCTGATTCGCACCAGCGGCCCTGCAAACGGTGCGACGCTCGACACATTGACCTTCAACTTCGACGATACCTGGCGTGTCGCCGTTGGCGCCAATTACAAGTGGAGCGGACCGTGGACGCTCAGAATGGGCGTCGCCTTCGACCAGTCTCCGGTGCCTAATGCGCAGGACAGAGGCGTGCGTCTGCCGGACAACGACCGCACTTGGTTCTCAGTGGGGGCAGGTTACCAGGCGAGCCCCAGAGCTCGCTTCGATGTCGGTTATACCTTCATCACGGTCAAGGATGCGGATATCAACAACGATCAGCGCGCCGCAGGGCGGGGCCTGGTAAACGGGACGTACGACGCCACGGTCCATATCCTCAGCGTGCAGTACCAGCACAGCTTCTAGCCTAGCCAAAAAGTGCGCGCAGCCGGTCCCCCGGGTCGGCGGCGCGCATGAACGCCTCGCCGACCAGGAAGGCATTGACCCCCGCCGCGCGCATGCGTGCGACGTCGGCCGGTGTCAGGATGCCGCTTTCGGTCACCACGATGCGGTGCTGCGGCACCTGAGGAAGGAGGGAAAGCGTGCTCTCGAGCCGCGTTTCGAAGCTGCGCAGGTCGCGGTTATTGATGCCGAGCAGGGGCGTGCGCAGCGCCAAAGCGGCTTGCAGCTCGGCGCCGTCGTGCACCTCGACGAGCACCGCCATGCCAAGCGCCTCGGCTTGCGCTTCCAGGGCTTGCATTTCATCGACCGACAGGCAGGCGGCGATGAGCAGGATGCAATCGGCGCCCATGGCGCGCGCCTCGTGCACCTGGTAGGGGTCGAAAATGAAATCCTTGCGCAGCACCGGCAGCGCGCAGCGGCCGCGCGGAGGCTGCGGGATCACCGGGCCTGGCGGGAAAAACTATCTGTGCCTTATGAACGAGAGGCATGCGGCTCCGCGCGCTTCGAATCTGAGCGCGA
>CAZJJC010000465.1:0-2166 GCA_964546195.1 uncultured Enterobacteriaceae bacterium
CGCCCAAGCGGCGCATGGTCGGGCCGTTCGTGTTTCTCGACGAGATGGGGCCGGTCAAGCTCGCCCCCGGCGCCGGCCTCGACGTGCGGCCGCATCCGCACATCGGCCTTGCCACCGTGACCTATCTTTTCGACGGCGAGATCCTGCACCAGGACAGCCTCGGCGTGCGCCAGCCGATCCGCCCAGGCGACGTCAACTGGATGATCGCCGGGCGCGGCATCGTGCACTCCGAGCGCACGCCGCAGGCGCTGCGCGCCGCCGGCCCGAGCGCCTGGGGCCTGCAGTCCTGGCTCGCGCTGCCCGAGCGCGAGGAGGAGCGCGCGCCGAGCTTTCGCCATCACCCCGAAAAGGACTTGCCGTTCGAGGCTGCGGAAGGAAAGCGCATTCGCCTCATCGCAGGCACCTTTGCCGGCCTGCGCTCGCCGGTCGAGACGCTGTCGGACCTTTTCTATGCCGACGTCGCGCTCGACCCGGGCGCGCGGCTCGCCCTGCCGCCCGACTACGAAGAACGCGCTGCTTACATCCTGGAAGGCAGCGTCATCGTCGATGGAGAAAGCCTCGAGCGCGGAAGGCTGCTCGTCTTTCGCCCCGCGGCGCAGGTCGTCCTCGAAGCCGTTTCCGCGGCGCGCCTCATGCTGCTGGGCGGCGAGCCGCTCGGCCCGCGCTACCTCTGGTGGAATTTTGTCTCGAGCTCGAGGGAGCGCATCGAGCAGGCGAAGCAGGACTGGAAGGCCGGGCGCTTCGGCGGCGTGCCGGGCGATGCGCAATTCATCCCGCTGCCCGCCGAGCGCACGCCGCGCGTCGACTATCCCTAGCTGATCTTTCCAGCGGCATCGTCGCCGAGCTCGATCCACATCGCACGCGCCACGGCGACCGGCTCGCCGTCCGCCGAATACACCGCGGTGCCTGCGTAGCGTTTGCGACCTTCGCGACCGATCTCCCAGCCGGCCACTACGCAGCGCTCCCGGGGGCTCACGCTCCCGTCTATGCGCGCGCACAGCTCGCCGAGCACGATGAGCTTGCCGGCTGGCTTTATCACCGCGAAACCGCCGGGACAATCGAGCGCGGCCCACAAAAATTCCGGGGCCACCTTACCCGACGCGTCGGCGAGGGAAGCGTGCGGGATCCACGGCGCCAGCAGGAGTTCGCCCCGCTCGCCCGGGAAAATTCGCAGCGCGTCGCCGGCTTCGCGCCGCGTCCCGCAAACGAAGCATTCGGGCAGCGGATGCCTCTCGAATCCACCAAAGGACCTTGCGGCCTCCTCGGCGCTCGCGAAGGACGGCGCAGGCGGCGGCTGCAGCGTGATTGGCGCCGTGCGCGCCTCTGCTATCACCGTCGATTGGTGCAGGAGACGCGCGTGCTCGTCGCCAAGCTCGATCGATAGCCCGGTTTCGAGCGGCGGCGGCGCCTTGATGCGCACTGCCACGGCACCGACCAGGTGCCGGCCCAGCGAGCCGGCCACGTAACCCCCGTTTCCCGACCGCGGCGGCCCGCGGAAACGCCGGGCAATGGAGAAAGGCAGGGAATTCACGGCTTCGCCGGCAGCGGCAGCGCGCCTTTTTCGAACACCTTGGCCTCGGGCGGGCAGGTGAACCATTTCTGCTTCGAGCGCGTCCAGCCGTGGCGGTCGATCTTCAGCCAGTCCGGGTCGTCGAACGATCCGCCGGCGATCGCGCGCAAGCCGGAGAGCGCCTCCGCCGTCCAGGTCACGGTGTTGCCGCAGCTCGGGCAGAACTGCGTGCGCAGCCAGCGCCCGCTCTCGTCGGAACGGTACTCATAGGTCTTGAGTTGACCGTGGATCTCGACATCCGCTTCCTTGAAATAGGCGCCGATGCCGAAGGCGCTGCCGGTGCGCCGCTGGCAGTTCCTGCAATGGCAGATGCTGGCGCGCACCGGCTCGGCCTTCACGCGGTAGCGCACGGCGCCGCACAGGCAGCCTCCTTCATGCGTTGCTGTCATGAAATCTCCTGGTGCACCAGGCCGCGATAGGCCTCGCCCGCTGCGGAAACCGAAGTCTATATAGGAGAAGAGGTATTTGGTCCAGAAGGGCGAGACGCAACGGGCCGCTGTTCCTCTTATTCACCGATCGCGTCTCCGCATGCGATGGTTCCGGGCGCCAGGACCTCGGCGTACACGCCGAAGCGCAGATTCGCGTCGCGCCCGATG
>CAZJJC010000466.1:0-1629 GCA_964546195.1 uncultured Enterobacteriaceae bacterium
GGGTTGCCCAGGCCCGAGCGCGCCATCTTGATCGCCGAGGCGAGCGCGTCGATCGCGGCGTCCTGGCCGAATACCACGGCTTTCAAGTCCCTATCCAAATTTGCCAGGGCACTACGATCGTCGGTGGACACGCTGCGCGGCGGGATGCGCGCGATCTTGGCGATGATCTCCTCGATCTCGGTCTTGCCGATCACCTTCTTCTGCTTGGCCTTCGGCGCGATGCGCTGAGCCGCGCCCGCCTCGTCGATCACGTCGATGGCCTTGTCGGGCAGGTGCCGGTCGTTGATGTAGCGGGCGGACAGCTCGGCGGCCGTGGTAAGGGCGTTCGCGGTGTACTTGACGCTATGGTGCGCCTCGAAGCGCGTCTTCAATCCCTTCAGGATCTCCACCGTCTCGTCCACCGAGGGCTCGATCACGTCGATCTTCTGGAAGCGCCGCGACAGCGCGTGGTCCTTCTCGAACACGCCGCGATACTCGTTGTAGGTGGTGGCGCCGATGCACTTCAGCTGGCCGGTGGAGAGCACCGGCTTGAGCAGGTTGGACGCGTCCAGCGTGCCGCCCGAGGCGGCGCCCGCGCCGATCACCGTATGGATCTCGTCGATGAACAGGATCGCGTTCGGATTGTCGACCAGCTGCTTCAGCACCGCCTTGAGGCGCTGCTCGAAGTCGCCGCGGTACTTGGTGCCGGCGAGGAGGGCGCCCATGTCGAGCGCGTACACCGTGGACTTGGCGAGCAGATCGGGCACGCTGCCCTCCACGATGCGCCGCGCCAGACCCTCGGCGATGGCCGTCTTGCCGACGCCGGCTTCGCCGACCAGCAGCGGATTGTTCTTGCGGCGCCGGCACAGCGTCTGCACCACGCGCTCGAGCTCCCGGTCGCGCCCGATCAGCGGGTCGATCTTGCCGGCCAGCGCCAGCGAGTTCAGGTTCTGCGTGTAGTTGTCGAGCGGGCTGTTCGAAGGCTCGGCCTGCCCCTCCTGCTCGGCCTCCTGCTCGGCCTTGCTGCCCTGGTGCGCCTGCGGCGTCTTGGTTATGCCGTGCGAAATATAGTTCACCACGTCCAGCCGGGCGATGCCCTGCTGCTGCAGGAAGTACACGGCGTGCGAGTCCTTCTCGCCGAAAATGGCCACCAGCACGTTGGCCCCCGTGACCTCCTTCTTCCCCGAGGACTGTACGTGCAGGATGGCGCGCTGGATCACGCGCTGGAAGCCCAGGGTAGGCTGGGTGTCGACCTCGCGGTCGGCGGCGATGCGCGGGGTCTGCTCGGCGATGTGCTGAGTCAGGTTCTTGCGCAGCTCGTCCATGTTGGCGCCGCAGGCGCGCAGCACTTCGGCCGCGGTCGGGTTGTCCAGCAGCGCAAGCAGCAGGTGCTCGACCGTGATGAACTCATGGCGCTTCTGGCGTGCTTCCACGAACGCCATGTGCAGACTGACTTCGAGCTCCTGGGCAATCATTTCCCGCCTCTGCCTCCTGACAACACTAAGTTTCCTCCATTACGCACTGTAACGGATGCTGGTGCTTTCGGGAGTATGCCGCGACTTGCTGCACCTTGGTGGTCGCGACGTCGCGCGGATAAACCCCACAAACGCCGATGCCTTCCCGGTGCACCTTCAGCATCACCTGGGTCGC
>CAZJJC010000467.1:0-8592 GCA_964546195.1 uncultured Enterobacteriaceae bacterium
GCTGCGCCAGAGCCAGTCGATGGCCGAGGAGCTGCAGACCCAGCAGGAGGAGCTGCAACAGACCAACGAGGAGCTCGAGGAGAAGGCGCGCCAGCTCACCACCCAGAAGGACGAGGTGGAGCGCAAGAACAGCGAGGTCGAGATGGCCAAGCAGGAGCTCGAGGAGAAGGCCGAGCAGCTCGCCCTGACCTCGAAGTACAAGAGCCAGTTCCTCGCCAACATGTCGCACGAGCTGCGCACGCCGCTCAACAGCCTGCTGATCCTGTCGCGCCAGCTCTCCGACAACGCGCAGGGCAACCTCGACGGCAAGCAGGTGGAGTACGCGCACACCATCCACCAGTCCGGCGCCGACCTGCTGTCGCTGATCAACGAGATCCTCGACCTCGCCAAGATCGAGTCCGGCACCATCGCGCTGGCGGTCGACGACCTGCGCTTCCAGGCGATCGACGACTACGTCGAGCGCACCTTCCGGCAGCTGGCGGCCGACAAGGGCCTGGAGTTCACGCTGAGCGTGAGCCCGGAGCTGCCGCCGGCGATGCGCACCGACGCCAAGCGCCTGCAGCAGATCATCACCAACCTGCTGTCCAACGCCTTAAAGTTCACCAGCAAGGGCGCGGTGTCGCTGCACGCCGAGCGCGTGGCCTCGGGCTGGAGCCTCGGCCACCCGGGCCTGGACCGCGCCGGCACCGTGGTCGCCCTGTCGGTGATGGACACCGGCATCGGCATCCCGGCGAGCAAGCAGCGCCTGATCTTCGAGGCCTTCCAGCAGGCCGACGGCACCACCAGCCGCGAGTTCGGCGGCACGGGCCTGGGCCTGTCGATAAGCCGCGAGCTGGCGCGCCTGCTCGGCGGCGAGATCCGGCTCGCGAGCACGCCGGGCCAGGGCAGCACCTTCACCCTGTACCTGCCGCTCGAGCATGCGCCCGCGGAGCGCGAGGAGCGCGGCTTCGAGCCCGAGGAAGCGCAGGAGCTTCCCGTCACGGCGCTCGAAGCCGAGCAGGAGGCGCCGCGCGCCTCCGGCGAGCTCGCCGACAAGCGCGTGCTGGTGGTCGACGACGACATCCGCAACGTGTTCGCGCTCACCAGCGCGCTCGAGCAGCACGGCATGCGGGTGATGCACGCCGAGAGCGGCAAGGAGGCGATCGAGATCCTGAAGAGCGCCGGCGACGTCGACCTGGTGCTGATGGACGTGATGATGCCGGGGCTCGACGGCTTCGACACCATGCGCATCATCCGGCAGCTCGACGGCTACAAGGCGCTGCCGATCATCGCGGTGACCGCCAAGGCCATGGCGGGGGACCGCGAGAAATGCCTGGAGGCCGGCGCCAACGACTACATCGCGAAGCCGGTGAACGTGGACGTGCTGCTCGCGACGCTGTGGCGTACCCTTCAGGGACAGCCTGCATGAATAAGATCCGTCTCGAGGTGGAGCCGGTGCTGAAGGAGCTGGTGCCCGGCTTCCTGGACAACCGCAGGAGGGATCTCGAGCGCATGCGCCAGGCGCTGCAGGCGGGCGACCTGGCGGCGATCCGCGACGTCGGCCAGAACATCCGCTGCTTCTCGCGCGTGTACGGCTTCGACGAGCTGTGCGCGCTGGGCGAAGAGATCCGCTGCGCCGCGGACGAGTCGAGCACGCTGCGCATCGTCCATCTGCAGGGCCAGCTCGCCGACTACCTTTCGCGCGTCGAGGTGTCCGATTAGGGAATTCGAATCGCTGCTCGAAACGGTGGCGGGCCTCGCCGCCGCGAACATCGTCATCGTCGAGACGCTGCACGAGCACCGCATCATCGACAAGACGCACTTCGCGCACGCCTTCGGCCGCGCGCTCGACACGCTCGCGCCGGAGCACCGCGGCGGCATGATCGAGCAGGTGCTGCAGAACCTGCGCGACCGCTGCATGAACCTGCCGGCGCGCGGCGCCTCCGACGCGCAGGCGTGGCTCGATCGCCTGCTTGCCAGCCATGCACCTCAGGACCGTCCGCGAGGACCCCTACCTTAGGGCCGGTCGCCTAGCTACTTGACTTTCCTCAGCCAGGAAGGACGGCGGAACGAGCCCACCAGCGTTCCGGCCGCCGCCTCGCGGCCCTCGTCGTCGAAGATGATCTCGCGGTTGCCGAAGGGCAGCGATTCGCCGGCGATCAACAGGCGCGTGCGTCCGTTGGCGCACTCGAACTGCAGGATCAGCCCGCTCGCGTCGTCCTCGACGATCTGCTCTCGCACCTTGCACAAGGCGCCGTTCGGTTTGATCGGCATTGCACACCTCAACCTTCTTCCCGTATTCACTTCATACTCCGGAGCAATGCTCATGCCGCTGCTTTGTAGTGATTTCCTGACAGATGTGGCGCTGCGCGTGTTTTAAACTGCGCGCGAAGCATGCCGATCGCGAGCCCCCGTTATGCCTTCACCGCGACCATGGTGTCGGGAGCGCCCCCGGATCCCGGGGTGTTCGCGCTCTGGGAGGGCGAGGAGCTCATCTATTGCGGGCGCGCGCACAGCATCCAGTCCCGGTTGCAGGAGCATCTCGCGCGCGCGGACTCGTGCACCTCGCGCGCCACGCACTACGGCTGGGAGATCAGCAGCAATCCCCCCATGCGCGAAGCCGAGCTGCTGCGCGAATACCGGCGCGCGCACGGCCGGCTGCCTCGCTGCAACGCCGGGGCGGCCTGATAACATTTCCGTTTTTCGGCTGAGGCTCCGGTGCCGCTCTGGAAATCCCGCTACCCCTTCACCGGCAAGATGGTCGGCGGCGCGCCGAAAGACATGGGCGTCTATGTGCTGTATCGCGACGAGCGGATCCTCTACATCGGCCGTGCCATGGGCAGCTCCACCATCTTCTCGCGGCTGCAGGAGCACCTGGGCGGCGCAGTGTGCGCGTGCAGCCGCGAGGCCACGCATTACTCGTGGGAGATCGTCCTGCAGCCGCAGCTGCGCGAGCGCGAGCTGCTGCAGGCGCAGCGCGAAGCGGCCGGGGAGTTGCCGCCGTGCAACGCTCACTCCGCCTAGCAAAACAGTTCGCTACAAAAGCGGCGCGTTCGTAGTGGGTTCGAGGACGCGCCCGCCAGCCGGGGGCATGATCCCTGCTTTCTGAAGAAGGCGACCTAGCTTTTGAAAGGACAGCGCATGCCCCAGGACCCTCAGGACAAGGAAGCCCGTACCAGCAAGACCGCGCGCGGCACGCGCAGCGGCGCCGACGCGCGCGGCCAGCCGGAGAAGCAGAAGGAGAACCAGCGGCGCCTGCGCGTCGACTCGGAGCACAAGACGCCCGAGATGAAGAAGGGCCATCGCGGCACCTTCCCGTGAGGCAAGCCGGCTGTCCCGTATCCAAGCTTGCGGTCCTGCTCGGCGTGACAGTCGCGGCGCTTGCGGCATGACGTAGTCTAGAGGGCGGATGCCGCTGGACCGTCCGGCGCATAGGAGGGCGGGCCGCTAAGCAGCACTATCCGCAGGTGGTCCTAAAGCCGCTTCTGCTCGCGCTCGCCCTCCCTTTCGCCATTTTCGGCGACGCGCGGGCCCAGCAGCCGCTCGCCGCGCTTAGCGCGTCGCCCGCGCCAGCCAGGGCAGCCGCGCCGCCGCTGCCCTTCCGCTACATCGGCCGGCTGCGCGCAAACGGGAAGCTCGAGGTGCTGCTCATGCGCGGCGCGAAGGTCTACAGCATCGCGCGCGGCGGAGAGATCGACGGCGAATACCGCGTCGAGCACATCACCGAATCGAGCATCAGCTTCACCTACCTCCCGCTCCAGACCCGGCAGGACATGAATCTCTAGGCGTCCATGAAAAAGCGCGTACTCCTCGTCGTGCTGGCAGCCGTTCTGACGGGCTGCGCCGCCAATGAAGCCTTCAGGCAGGGTCGCGCGCTGGTCGACGCCGGCGAGGTGGAGCAGGGGCTCGCGCGCATCGAGGAGGCGATGAATGCCGACCCGCACGATGCCGAGATCCGCAATTTCTACCTGCGCCACCGGGCCGTGGCGCTGCAGCGCAACCTCTCCATGGGGGACAGCGCACGCAACGCGGGCGCCTTCGAGCCCGCCGAGGCGGCCTACCAGCGGGCGCTGCGCCTGGACCCGGACAACGCGCGCGCCAAAGCCGGCCTGGAAGCGCTGGCGAAAGACCGCCGCTCGGCGGCGGCGGTGGCCGAGGCCGAGAGCCTGATGCAAAAAGGCGACAGCCAGGCGGCCTATGCCAAGGCGAAGCAGATCCTGTCGGAGCATCCCAGGCAGCGCACGGCACGCGCCATCGTGCGCAAAGTGGAGATGATGAATGCCGGCGCGGAGCGCTTCAGCCCGCAGCTGCGCGCCGCGCTCGCCCAGACCATCACCATCGAGCTGCGCGACGCGCCGGTGCGCGCCGTGTTCGAGCTCATCTCCAAGCGCACCGGGCTCAACTTCGTGTTCGACCGCGACGTGCCGCCCGAGCTGCGCACGACGGTATTCGTGCGCGACACGCCCATGGCCGAAGTGCTGCGCTTCGTGCTCGTCACCCACCAGCTCGAGCGCCGGGTGCTGAACGAGAACACCCTGCTCATCTACCCGAACACGCCGCAGAAGGCGCACCTCTACCAGGAGCTGGTGGTCAGGAGCTTCTATCTCGACAACGCGGATGCAAAGCAGACCGCCACCATGGTGCGCTCGCTCGCCAAGACGCGCGACCTCTACGTCGACGAGAAGCTGAACCTGCTGGTCATCCGCGACACCCCGGCGGCGGTGCGCATGGTCGAGAAGCTTATCGCGACCCAGGACCTCGCCGAGCCCGAGGTCATGCTGGAGGTGGAGGTGATCGAGGTCGGCCGCACGCTGCTCTCGCAGATCGGCATCCAGTGGCCCTCCTCGGTGAGCCTGAGCCTCATCGGCGCCGCAGGCGTGGCGGGGCAGCTCACCGGCCGCGAAGCGAGCAGCCTCGGCAGGGACGACTGGCGGCTGCAGGCGAACGACCCGCTGCTCGCCCTTCAGCTGCGCGAGCTGGCCGGGCGCACCAACGTGCTCGCCAACCCGCGCATCCGGGTGAAGAACAAGGAGAAAGCGCGCATCCACATCGGCGAAAAGGTGCCGGTGATCACCACCACCGCCGGCGCCACCGGGTTCGTTTCCGAAACGGTGAATTACCTCGACGTGGGCCTCAAGCTCGAGGTCGAGCCCACGGTGCACGTGGAGAACGATGTGGGCATTCGCGTGGGGCTGGAGGTGAGCAACATTTCCAGGGAAGTGACCAGCGCCGCCGGTACCGTCGCCTTCCAGCTGGGCACGCGCAACGCCGCCACGGTGCTGCGCCTGCGCAACGGCGAGACCCAGATCCTCGCCGGGCTGATCAGCGACGAGGACCGGCGCAGCGCAGCCCAGGTGCCGGGCCTCGCCCAGCTGCCGGTGATCGGGCGCCTGTTCCGCGCCGACAACGACACGGTGAACAAGACCGAGATCGTGCTGCTCATCACGCCGCACGTCATCCGCAACATCGACCGCCCGGGCGCGGACCTCGAGCAGTTCAACTCGGGCAGCGAGCTCGAGGTCGGCGGCGCAGGCATTGGAGCGTTCCCGCCGCCGGGCTCGCCGAGCCCGGCGCCGCCGCCGGGGCAGGCGCCGCCGCCGGCCGGCGCCCCGGCGCCGCCGTCTGCTCCGTCCTCGCTGCTGCCGCCCAGCCGGCCGCAGGGAACGCAATAGTCCACGAGGGTCATCGCCGATACCGAACGGGTCAGGGGCCGGGGCGGTACGATGATTACGGCGCGAGCCCGCGTCCACTAGATTCATCAGACTTGCGAATACCCTTGGAAAGCTCGTTTGCGGATCGGCGGATCGAGGTCGTGGTGACCCGGCTGGATGCGACACCCGAAGCAGTGGCTGCGCTCGCGCTGCCGCTGTGCGCGGCGGAGCGGGACAGAGCAGGGCGCCTGCGTTTCGAGCGCGACCGCCGGCGATTCATCGTTGCGCGCGCGCGGCTGCGCGAGCTGCTCGGCGCGCGGCTGGGCGTGCCGCCCGCATCGGTCGAGCTCGCTTGCGGCAAGAACGGCAAACCGGCGCTCGCGCGGCGCTGCGCGGGCGCGGACTGGCGCTTCAATGTCTCGCACTGCGGCGATGTCGCGGTGTATGCCTTTTCGCCCGGGCGCGAGGTCGGCATCGACGTCGAAGCGATCCGTGCGCTGCCTGCCGCCGACGCCATCGCAGCGCAGTTCTGCTCGCCGCGCGAGAACGAGGCCTACCGGGCGCTCGCCGCGCGCGACAAGCCGCTCGGATTCTTCAAGTGCTGGACGCGCAAGGAAGCGCTCGTCAAGGCGCTCGGCGTGGGCCTTTGCGTGCGCCTCGATCGGCTCGATGTCTCGGAGAGCCGGCTGGGCGAGAACGGTGCCTGGCGCCTCGACAGCTTTTTTCCGCTGCCCGGCTTCATCGCCGCGGTGGCCAGTCATCCCGGATAGGAAACGATGTCCTCCGCCGCCTACCAGTCCTCGTGGATGAACGACGACGTGCGGATGTTCCGCACAACGGTCCGCCAGTTCATCGAGAAGGAGCTCGTGCCGCAGCAGGCGCGCTGGCGCGAGCAGCGTGGCCCCGATGCGGCTGCCTGGAGCGCTGCGGGCAGCGCCGGCATCCTGCTTCCGGACGTGCCCGAGGCGTACGGCGGCGGCGGCGGCAGCTTCGCCCACGAGGCCGTCGTGCTGGAGGAGCTCGCGCAGGCGGGCGTGCACTTCGGCTCGGCCATCCAGAGCACCGTCGCGCACTACATTCTCGCCTACGGCAGCGAGGAGCAGAAGCGCAGATGGCTCCCGCTGATGGCGCGCGGCGAGCGCGTGGCGGCCATCGCCATGAGCGAGCCCGGCGCGGGATCCGATCTGCAGGCCATCAAGACGAGCGCGCGCCGCGATGCCGGGCACTACGTCATCAGCGGCTCGAAGACCTTCATCACCAACGGCTCGCGCGCGAACCTGGTGTGCCTTGCGGTGAAGACCGACGCCAGGGTCGCCGGCATGAGGGGCATTTCCCTCGTGCTGGTCGAGACCGACGAGCTTTCCGGCTACCGCGTCGGCCGCCCGCTCGAGAAGGTCGGCATGCACGCCCAGGACACCTGCGAGCTGTTCTTCGACGAGGTGCGCGTGCCGCTCGGCAATCTCCTGGGCAGCGCCGAAGGCAAGGGCTTTCCCCAGATGATGGAGCAGCTGCCCTATGAGCGCCTTTCGATCGGCGTGGGCGCGGTCGCCATGGCGGAGCAGGCAGTGGCCATCACGACCCGGTACGTGAAAGGGCGCAGCGTGTTCGGCAAGCCGCTCATCGACATGCAGAACACGCGCTTCAAGCTCGCCGAATGCAAGACCAGGGCCCATATTGCCCGGGTGTTCCTCGACAGCTGCATCGAGCGCTACCTCGCCGGCCGGCTCGACGAGACGAGCACCGCCATGGCGAAGTACTGGCTCACGGAAACCCAGTGCAGCATCGTGGACGAGTGCCTGCAGCTGCACGGCGGCTACGGCTACATGGCCGAGTATCCGATCGCGCGCATGTGGACCGACAGCCGGGTGCAGCGCATCTACGCCGGCACGAACGAAATCATGAAGGAGCTGATCGCATGGTCGCTTTGAGCCCCTGTCTGCACCAGCTGGTCGAAGCGCAGGCGAGGCGCACGCCGGAGCGCGTGGCCTTGCGCTTCGAGGATCAGAGCCTGACCTACCGCCAGCTCGAGCGCCGCGCCGCCCAGCTCGCGCAGCACCTCAGGGCACGCGGCGCCGGGCCGGACGTGCTGGTGGGGCTGTGCGTCGAGCGCTCGCTGGAGATGGTAGTGGGAATCCTCGGGGTGCTCAAAGCCGGGGCGGCTTACGTGCCCATGGATCCCTCGTATCCGCAGGAGCGCCTCGCCTTCATGCGCTCGGATGCCGGTCTCGACCTGGTCCTCACGCAAGGCAGTCTGGAGGCGTTCGACTGGAACGGCGCGCAGGGCCCAGCGCCGAGCGACGCCGGCGTCGGCCCCGAGCACCTCGCCTACGTGATCTACACCAGCGGCTCGACCGGACAGCCGAAGGGGGTGGCGATCGAGCATCGCAACATCGTCAACTACGTGCTCGGCGTCGCCGCGCGCCTCGCCCTCGAGCCGGGGATGAACCACGCCACGGTGTCGACGATCGCCGCGGACCTCGGCAACACGGTGATCTTCCCCGCGCTCGCCACCGGCGGCTGCCTGCACGTGATCTCGCAGGAGCGCGCCGAGAAGCACGTGCTGCTCGCGGACTATTTCAGGCGCGAGCGCATCGACGTCCTGAAGATCGTGCCCTCCCACCTCGCGGCGCTGCAAAGCGGCCAGCAGCCCGAAGCGGTGATGCCGGCGCGGTGTCTCGTGCTCGGCGGCGAAGCCTCGCGCCTCGACTGGATCGAGCGCCTGCGCCGGCTCGCGCCGGCCTGCGAGATCTACAACCACTATGGCCCGACCGAAGCGACGGTTGGGGTGCTCACCTACCAGATCGGCGCGCAGCTCGCCGAAACCCCCTCCGGCACGCTGCCGCTCGGCAAGCCGCTGCCGGGAAGCAGCGTGCATCTGCTCGACGAGGCGGGACGCCCGGTCGCGCCGGGGGAGAAGGTCGAGCTTTGCATAGGCGGGCGCGGCGTAGCGCGCGGCTATCTC
>CAZJJC010000468.1:0-9019 GCA_964546195.1 uncultured Enterobacteriaceae bacterium
CTGAATCCGCCGGGCGAGGCGGTGGAGATTCCGTACGAGGGCGGGGTGTCGCTGTGCGCGTATTTCGTGCGCGCGCCGTTTCCGGTGGCGCGCCATCCGGTGCTGATCTGCATGGGCGGGCTGGATTCGATCAAGGACGAGATGTGGTTCATGCAGGCGCGCGGCGCGGTGCAGCGGGGGATCTCGGTGCTGATGATCGACGGGCCGGGGCAGGGCGGCACCTTAAGGCGCCACGGAGTTGTTAATCGCGTGGACACGGAGGTGCCGATCGGGCGCTGCATCGACTGGCTGGAGAAGCGCGCCGACGTCGATGCGTCGCGCATCGCGGTGTGCGGCTCGAGCCTGGGCGGCTATTATGCGGCGCGCGCGGGCTGCTACGAGCACCGGCTGGCGGCGTGCATCGCGCACGGCGCGATCTGGGCGATCACGGACCTGTGGAGCAACGCCGGCGAGGACCATGGCCTGGCGGAGCACATCAAATGGGTGTTCGGCACGCGCTCGATGAAGGAGGCGATGGTGAAGGCGCGGGACTTCACGCTGGAGGGGCACCTCGAGCACATGCAGTGCCCGTTCCTGGTCATGCACGGCGGCCATGATGTCCTCACCGTATCGCAGGCGAGGAAGGTTTTCGACTACGGAAGAGCGAAGGGCGTGGACGTGACCTTGCGCCTGCTATCGGAGGAGGAGACGGGTGCGGAGCATTGCCAGCACGACAACCCGACCATCGGCCAGGAGATCCTGACCGACTGGCTGGCCGACCGCTTCGGCATCCGGCAGAAGGCGCTACTCGCATCGGCGCCGGACAGGCTGATATGAGCGCAGCCTGGCATGAGCGGGTGGTGAAGGGCCTGAAGGCGAACGAGGTTCGCCTGGTGACTTACATCCCGGACAACGTGCTTTCGCCTTTGCTCAAGGCGGTGCATGCCGATCCGTACTTCACCGTCATCTGTCCCGCGCGCGAGGAGGAAGCGTGCGGCATCGTCGCCGGCGCCTACATGGCCGGCGTGCGCGGCGTCACGCTCATGCAGACGAGCGGCTTCGCCACGCTGCCGAACGTGCTCGCCTCGCTCATCGTGCCCTACCAGATACCGCTGCTCATGATGATCTCGGAGCGCGGCACGCTCGGCGACCACCAGCTCGGCCAGGCGGTCGTGTGCCGCACCATGCGCCCGGTGTTGCAGACCCTCGGCATCGAGCACTTCGCCATCGAGCGGCTGGAGGACGTGGAGTTCGTGGTGGACGGCATGGCGAAGCAGGCCTACGCCACCCAGGCGCCGGCGGCGATGATCCTGTCGCCCCTGCTGACGAAGAAGAGCGCATGAACCGCTTCGATCTGACTTGTCGTTTGGTCAGGAAACTGAAAAACGAAGCGGTGATCGGCGGCATCGGCAACACCAACTTCGACCTCTGGGCGGCCGGGCAGCGCCCGCAGAACTTCTACATGCTGGGCAGCATGGGCCTCGCCGTCCCGATCGGCCTGGGCGTGGCGCTGGCGCAGCCGCAGCGCCGCACCTTCGTGCTGGAGGGCGACGGGTCGCTTCTCATGCAGCTCGGCGCGCTCGGCACCGTCGCCGCGACCGCGCCGAAGAACCTCGCCATCGTGGTGTTCGACAACCGCATGTACCAGATCACGGGCGAGCAGAAGAGCCTCACCGCGGGCACCGTGGATCTCGTCGCCGTGGCGAAGGGGGCCGGGCTCGCGCAAAGCGAATGGGCGGCCGACGAGGCGCACTTCGAGGCGCTGGTCGAGCGCGCGCTGAAAGGCGACGGCCCGTGGCTCATCGGCGCGCGCATCGACGGCGGGAAGCCCGCGGCGGTCACCGAGCGCGATCCGGCAAAGATCCGGAGCGGCTTCATGGCCGGCATCGCGCGCAATTGAATTTGTGTTGAAGCACATAAACGCGGGCGTCCTGGACGTCGCTTACGAGGAAACCGGGCCCGCCGATGGCACGCCCGTATTCCTGCTGCACGGCTTTCCCTACGATGTGCACGCCTACGACGAGGTCGTGCCCCTGCTGACAGCGGCCGGGTGCCGCACGATCGTCCCTTATCTGCGGGGATACGGTGCGACCCGCTTTCTCTCCGACAGCACGCCGCGCTCGGGGCAGCAGGCCGTGCTGGCGCACGATCTGCGGGCGCTCATGGACGCGCTCGGGATTCGAAGCGCGCTGCTCGCGGGCTACGATTGGGGCGGTCGCGCGGCCTGTATCGTCGCCGCCTTGTGGCCCGAGCGCGCTCTTGGCCTCGTCTCCGGCGGCGGCTACAACATCCAGCACATCCCGAGCGCGCACAAGCCGCAGGCGCCCGAGCGCGAGCACCGGTTGTGGTACCAGTACTATTTCCACAGCGAGCGCGGCCGCGCCGGCCTGCAGCAGTATCGCTACGAGCTGGGCCGGCTCCTCTGGCGGCTATGGTCTGCGAGCTGGTCCTTCGACGAGGCGACCTATAAGCGCACCGCCGGCTCCTTCGACAATCCGGATTTCGTCGATGTCGTGATTCATTCGTACCGGCATCGGTTCGGCCTCGCGCCCGGTGACGCCTCGGTGGAGGACACCGAAGTGCGCTTGACCGCGCGGCCGCAGATCGCGGTGCCGACGATCGTCCTGCACGGGCACGACAACGGCGTCATCCCGGTTGCGAGCTCCGAGGGCGACCGGCGATTCTTCACCGGCGGCTACGAGCGGCGCGTGATTCCTGCGGCGGGCCACAACCTGCCGCAGGAGGTGCCGAAAGATTTTGCCGCCGCCGTTCTAGCGCTTCGCCGCTGACGGCCGCATTGCTGGACGGCTCAGTCGGCTGCCGGCGCGGACAGGCCGATATATCCTGCTCCGCTCGTGCCGCCATCCTGAACGGAGGAGAACATGACCAGACGCTTTTTCGTACGCGGAGCGGAACTGCCGACCTACAGCCCGGCCAACCACACGGGCACGGTGAACCGGCGCCTGATCGGGCCCGACACGGTGGGCGCCAAGGGTATCGAGGTGGTGCTCGGCGTGATCCAGAAAGGCAAGGGCGCGCTGCCGCATGCGCATCCGGGCATCGAGCAGGTGTGCTACCTGCTCGAAGGCACGGCGCGCGCGGAAGTGGAGGGCGAGCGCTGCGAGCTCGGCCCGGGCGACGCGTGCTATTTCCCGGCGGACAAGATGCACGTGTTCACCGTGACCAGCGAGCGGCCGGCGAAGGTGCTGGTGATCTACAGCCCGCCGTACGGCGAATCGCCGGACAAGGTGATCCGCGGCCAAAGCTGAACGATTCGTTGTGCGCGTTCGATTGCCGCCCGGTTGCGGGCCGGTCTACGCCTACTGCAACTACGCGGTCCGGCGTTTCGGGCTACTGCGGCCGACCAGGTGCAGTGCGGCCATATAAGTTCTCATCGGCGGTGACGACTCGCCGGACAGCCATCTGGACAGCGCTTCGGTAGATATGTGCAGCGCTGCTGCGAGCTGTTCGTCACCTCCGGCCACCCGCCTCGCGTGCTCAAGGGGACGGACATAGGGGTTTTCGCGCATGATGCGCACGACGTTCTCGTACATGGGGGCCTCCTCCCCGTGATCCTGTGGATCGAGACGCTAACACCATGCCCGCACGGAATGCCGTGCAATATTTCACCCTCGGGCCGTTAAATTCCCCGGATTTTGCTTTCCGAAACGGCCTCATCTTCCATTTGGGTCACTTCTGGACTACCGCGATTGCGCTGATCTCGATGAGATAGTCGGGCGACACCATCTTGGTCACCTCGACCATGGTGGACGCGGGGGCCGGCGACTTGAAGTACTCGCGGCGCACCTTGTGGATCCTGTCGAAGTGCTCGATGTTGCGCACGTAGACGTCCACGCGGCAGATGTCGTCCATCGTGCCGCCGGCGGCCTCGACCGCGGCCTTGATGTTCTCGCACACCTGGCGCGTCTGTCCCTCGATGTCGCCGACGGCGGCGATGGAGCCGTCGGCGCGCCGAGCGGTCATGCCGGAGATGAAGACGAGCTTGCCCTTGGCGTCGATCTCGATCGCCTGCGAGAAGTGCCCCACTGGCTCGCGCACGTTGTCGGTGCGGACCTGCTGTTTCGTCATGTAAGCCTCCTATCGGTGTCTTTGAGTTCGTTGCTCAGGAAAACGCCTCGCTGACGCGCATCTTGGTGAGTACGCCGGATGGCGCGAACAGGAGCCGAAGTTCCTTCCTGCCCGGCGTCGACTTGTCCTGTGCTGGTTGGGCCGGCGGTCGCTCCCGGTAGACCCAGATCTCGTAGCCGCTGTCGAAGTCGACGACTACGGCTTCGCCGAGCGCGGCGCGGATGTCGGCTTTGGTGCTCTTGCCGACGGTAACGGCGTCTTGGGCGGCCGGGGCGGAGACGATTTCACCCGGGCCGAGAGGCGCTGCTTCCGCGGCTCGGCGCGGCGGCTGGACGAGGGCGCAGGCGGTGAGGCAGACGCACGCGGCCAAGGCGAGGACGGTACGGGTCATGAGTCCATGTATTCGAACGTGACCAGCGTGTCGTCCGGCCAGCTCGTGTCGCCGAGCGGCAGGAAGTACGCGCGGTCCATGAGGACTTCGCAGTCGCAATAAGGGAGGTCTTCCTTCCAGTCGGGATCGCGGCTCGCGCCGCCGTACAGCCGATCGACGGACAGCACCTGCCTGCGCGCACCTGACACAAGGGCGACGCTCCAAACGGGGCGGGCGGCGAAGAAGAGGTAGCGGGGCTCGGCGCGGTGGCAGTACGCCGGCCCGTCCGGAAGAAGCTCGTTGATCCAGCCGAATAGGGAAGGTCGGTAGTTGGAGATGAGGCGCGCTTCCATGCCGACCACGCACTCCAGGCGCAGGTCGCCGAGGCGACGGGTGCCCGGCGGCAGGCCGGGGGTGCGGATGTCGGCGCGCCAGGTCATGGTGCCCGCTTTGCGGTTTGGCATCACCGAAGCGTTCTCCTTCTGCGCGGTGGCGTTGCGCTGCAGCACAAAGGTGTGGTCCGGGGCCACATCCAGCGGCAGCGCGAAGCTGCGCCCTTCGATGGCGAGCGCGATGCCTTCCATGTTGGTCTGGCGGTTGCGGGGCAGGAGCTTGAAGCGCAGCGAGGCGGCGGGCGCGAGGCGGCGCCGCTTTTCGAAGAGCTCCATCCCGGCGACCATCCGGCGATAGGACTTGGCGACGGGATTACGCAGCGCCGTGACTACGACCGCGTCGGTGTCCTGGTCGCCCCGGGCGGCAGCGTGCGCGTAACTCGCGGCGCATGACGCGAGCAGAAAGGCGGCGGCATGGGCCGCAAACCGCTGCGCCCGAAAAGTGGTGCGCGGTTGCTCGCTGCCAGCATGAAGATCCAGGCGCTGGACGGTCAGCCTCCTAAGCGCATTGCCATCCAGCAGTGGGACAGCATGGAAAAGGCAACGGCCTGGTTCCAGTCGCCCGAGTACAAGAAAATTCGGGAGACCGGCAACAAGTACGCGAAGTTCCGTGTGTTCGCCGTGGAAGGCTTGCCGCAACGATAGTGCTCAAGCCTTCAGCGCCCGGTAAAGGAAAGGCAGGCTGACGTCCATCCGGTAGTCGATGTCGGAGTGGTTGTCGTCGAACTCTTCGTAGGTGTGCTGGATGCCGGCGGCGGCGAGGCGGGCGGAGAGCAGGCGGCTGCCGTAGTGGATGTGGTACTGGTCGCGCCACCCGCAGTCGATGTAGATGCCTTTCAATGACCGCAGGTTTTTCCCGAATCGAGAAACCAAATTGATGGGGTCGTGCTTGCGCCACTGTTTCCAGCGCTCTTCGAGCGGCTCGCCGGATTCGAGGTTGAAGGGGATGCGGAAGCCGTTGGGCGCGCGGGGATCGGGGTCGTAGGTGGCGGCCATGCAGAGGTTCATGAGGGCGTGGACCTGCGCGCCCGAGAGCTTTTCCTCCGCATGGACTTTTTTCAGGAACCGGGCGATGCGGCCGTCGTCTTTGCCGTCGGCCAGGCCTTTGCGGCGCGATTCCCTGAGGGCGTCGTAGCGGCCGGGCGCGCGCTTGGGCAGGCGGTGCTTGGCGAGCTCGTTCAGGGTGTTCGGCCAGTCGTGCCGGTAGACGAAGTCGAAGTAGGCATCGCCCGAGTGGTTGGCGATCGCGCCCCAGTGCTTCGCGTACTGCATGCCGTGGAGGATGGCGCCGTAGCCGCCGGAGGACTTGCCGAAGCAGCCGCGGTGCTCGCGGCCGGGGAGGGTGCGGAACTCGCGGTCGACGAAGGGGATGAGCTCGCGCGTGAGGTAGTCGGCGTAGTTGCCGATGGCTGAGCTGTTGATGTACTGGTTGCCGCCCAGGGCGGTGAAGCAGTCGGGGAAGACGAGGATCGCCGGGCCCATCTTGCCTTCGCGCATGAGGCGCGTGGCGCGCTCCGGGAGGTTCTCGCTGAAGTTCTTCCAGGCGAGGTGCGACTGGCCGGAGCCGGTAAAGCCGACGAGATCGTAGAGGACGGGGAAGCCGCGCTTGCCGCCGTGGACGTACTGCGGGGGGAGCCACACGCCGAGCTTGCGCACGTGCGGGTCGCCCAGCGGGTTGTCCTTCAGAATTTCCGAGACATGCTCCAGGACGACGACGCTGCCGGGGTCGCCTTTCGGGCGCTTGAGTGCCATGCCCGGATGATACGGGCAGCGCTCGGCTCAAGCCCGGCGATGGCCCGCCATTCAGCGTAAAATCCCAGTCCGAATCAACGGTAGCAGTGCAATCCAATGAGCCAGTCGCAGATCGCGCGGGAAGTCGCGCGGCGCAGGACCTTTGCCATCATTTCGCATCCCGACGCGGGCAAGACCACGCTGACGGAGAAGCTGCTGCTTTTCTCGGGCGCGATCCATATCGCCGGGACGGTCAAGGCGCGCAAGAGCGCGCGGCACGCGACCTCGGACTGGATGGAGATCGAGAAGCAGCGCGGCATCTCGGTGGCGAGCTCGGTGATGCAGATGGAGTACCGCGGCTGCGTGATCAACCTGCTCGACACGCCGGGGCACCAGGACTTCTCCGAGGACACCTACCGCGTGCTGACGGCGGTGGATGCTGCGCTGATGGTGATCGATGCGGGCAAGGGCATCGAGCCGCAGACGCTGCGCCTGCTCAAGGTCTGCCGGGCGCGCCATACGCCGATCGTCACCTTCATCAACAAGCTCGACCGCGACGTGCGGCCGCCGCTCGAGCTCGTCGACGAGATCGAGTCGGCGCTCGGCATGGCCGCGGCGCCGTTCACCTGGCCGATCGGGATGGGGCGCGATTTCATGGGCGTGCTCGACGTGCGCAGCGAGCAAGTGCAGCGCTTTGGCGGTAGTTCTCTCGTAGCGGAAATTGGTGACAGTCACCATTTTTTCGAGGAAGCCCGGGCGGAGGTGGAGCTGGTGCGCGGCGCCGGCCACCGCTTCGACCGCGAGGCCTACCTTTCGGGGAAGCAGACGCCGGTGTTTTTCGGCTCGGCGCTGAACGACTTCGGCGTGAAGGAAGTGCTCGATGCGCTGGTGGATCATGCGCCGGCGCCCGGAGCCCGTGCGGCGTTCGAACGGGTAGTCGAGCCAACCGAGGCGCCCTTTACCGGCGTGGTGTTCAAGATCCAGGCCAACATGGACCCGGGGCACCGCGACCGCATTGCCTTCGTGCGCGTGTGCTCGGGGCGCTTCGAGCGCGGCATGCGCCTCGTGAACTGCCGCAGCGGCAAGGACGTGAAGACCGCAGCGGTGGTGTCGTTCCTCTCCCAGCGCCGCGACATCGTCGACGAGGCCTTTGCCGGCGACATCATCGGCATTCCGAACCGCGGCACGATCCGGCTGGGAGACAGCCTCACCGAAGGCGAGTCGCTGCAGTTCCGCGGCCTGCCGTTCTTCGCCCCCGAGGTGTTCCGCAGGGTCGAGCTGACGAGCTCGTTGAAGACGAAGCAGCTGCGCGCCGGGCTGGAGCAGCTCGGCGAGGAGGGCGCGATCCAGATCTTCCATCCGCTCGACGGCAGCGCCCCGGTCCTGGGCGCGGTCGGCCAGCTGCAGTTCGAGGTGGCGGTGTACCGCCTCGCGCACGAGTACGGGGCCGAGGTGCGTCTCACGCCGGTTTCCTACTATGGGGCGCGCTGGGTCTCCGGCGAGCCCGCAGAGCTCGCGCGCCTGGCGGCCGCCTATCCCCACCTCATGGCGAGGGACGGCGCCGGCGTGCTCGCGTTTCTCGCGCCGAGCAAGTTCGAGCTCGAGCGCCGGCAGGAAGGCTTCGAGAAGCTCCGCTTCCATGCCCTGCGCGAGTACGCCGGCCTGGAGGAAGAGGCGCCGGCCTAGGCATTACGCCCGCGTACGGGGTTTACTTGCTCTGATCGGCTCAGGCGTTGCGGCATGACGGTTGCGGCAGTAGCTGTTGTGATGGCTACCATGTCTCACCTCCGCTGGGTTCTGACCGTCCGCTTTCTGGAGATCGCTATTCGCATCCTGTTCCTGGGCGCGATTTTCAGACGGCCGGTCTTGCAGCCCCGAGCAGCGCCGCGCGGCTCTGCGGCGTCTCCAAGGTGACTCTGCCCAGCAGTCCGCTGCGATAGTCCTGCATCAGCGCACGCCCCGCCTTCTCGTAATGCGGCTTGCCGCCTTTGCCCAGATAGCCGCGCTTGGCGGCGATCGCGCAAATCAGGCGATGCCCGTCCATGCCTTCCACCGCGAAGCCGTAGCGCGTCCCGAGCAGCCCGGGATAGCGCTCGAGCAGGACCTGCGCGAGGAACGTCGCCACCTCGTCGTGGACGTAGGCTTCGGGCCCGATGAGGTGGCTCGCGGCGAGCATCAGAGCGTCGCTCGGATGCGCGCGGGCGGCCGACATCAGCCCGGGCGTATCGATGAGCTCGTGGCGCTCGTCGAGCTCGAAGCGGCTCTGCTGCCGGGTGACGGCCGGCTCGTCGCCGGTCTTGGCGGCCTTGCGCTTGAGCAGCGCATTGACGAGCGTGGATTTGCCCACGTTGGGCATGCCCATCACCATCATGCGCACCGGCTTCAGCACGCTGTCGCGGTGCGCCACCAGGCTCGCGGCCAGGCGCGGCACCTTCGCCACGTCGCCCGGCCGCTTGCA
>CAZJJC010000469.1:0-3637 GCA_964546195.1 uncultured Enterobacteriaceae bacterium
CTGCTGGCCGGGCGACGCCGGACCGCTCCTCACCTGGGGGCTCACCGTCACGCGCGGCCCGGCGAAGACGCGCCAGAACCTCGGCATCTACCGCCAGCAGGTGATCGGCCGCGACCGCATCATCATGCGCTGGCTCGCGCACCGCGGAGGCGCGCTGGATTTCCAGGATTTCAGGCAGGCGAACCCCGGCAGGCCGTTTCCGGTGGCCGTGGCGCTCGGCGCCGACCCGGCCACGATGCTGGCCGCGGTGACGCCGGTTCCCGATACGCTAAGCGAGTACCAATTCGCCGGCTTGCTGCGCGGCGCGCGCACCGAGCTGGTGAAGTGTCTGGGCAGCGAGCTGCAGGTTCCCGCGACGGCCGAAATCGTCCTCGAGGGCTGCATCGGCGATGAAACCGCGGCGGAGGGCCCCTTCGGCGACCACACCGGCTACTACAACGAGGTGGAGCGCTTCCCGGTCATGACCGTAGACCGGATCACGATGCGCCGTTCGCCGATCTATCACTCCACGTACACCGGCAAGCCGCCCGACGAGCCGGCGGTGCTCGGCATGGCGCTCAACGAGCTGTTCGTGCCGCTGCTCGCCAAGCAGTTCCCCGAGATCCTCGACTTCTACCTGCCGCCCGAGGGCTGCTCCTCCCGCCTCGCGGTGGTGCGCATCAGAAAACAGTACCCCGGCCACGCCAAGCGGGTCATGTTCGGCGTGTGGAGCTATCTGCGCCAGTTCATGTACACCAAGTTCGTCGTGGTGTGCGACGAGGACATCGACATCCGCGACTGGAAGGAAGTGGTGTGGGCGATCACCACGCGCGTCGATCCGGAGAGGGATGCGACGATCGTCTCGAACACGCCGATCGACTATCTCGACTTCGCCAGCCCGGTATCGGGCCTGGGCTCGAAGATGGGCATCGACGCGACCGGCAAGTGGGCCGGCGAAACGCGGCGGCAGTGGGGCCGGCCTATCGTCATGGACGCTGAGACGCGCCGCCGCGTGGACCACCTCTGGCCCGCGCTGGGGCTCTAGGGCCGTCGTAGACCCAGGCGAGCAGCGCGTCGAGCGCCTCCTGCGATTGCCCGGCGCGCGGGTGATTCACGACCATCACCACGGCGTGCCGGCGGCCGTGCCGATCGAGCACATAGCCGGCTATCGAGCGCGCATCGTGCAGCAGACCGGTCTTGATGTGGGCCTGGCCGGCGACCCGCTCGCCGAGCAGGCGCTTGCGCATGGTTCCATCGATCGCCACGATCGGCAGCGAGGCGACGAACTCCGGCATGACCGCGCTGCGCCACGCCGCCTGCAGCAGGGCCGCGACGGTGGCTGCGCTCGCCCGCTCGATGCGCGAGAGCCCCGAGCCGTTGTCGATCACCAGCTCCGGGGCTCGGATCTTCTTCAGCTGCAGCCATTGGCGCACCGAATGGCGTGCGTGCTGCGGGTCTGCGGGAGCGCCGCCCATCTCCGCCGCGAGCGTGAGATACAGCTGGCGCGCCATCACGTTGTTGGAGAACTTGTTGATGTCGCGCACGATCGCGGCGAGCGGGGCCGACTCATGCGTGTAGAGCAGGCGGGCAGCCGGCGAGGCGCTGCCTTCGCGCAGGGCACCGGTCCAGCTGCCGCCCATCTCGGTCCAGAGCTGGCGGATCATGCCGGCGAGGTAGTCCTCGGGCCTGTGCAGCGCGACATTGAGGTCGCGCTCGCCACACTCCGCGGGATACAGGCCGGTAAAGGCGGCGCGCGGCGGCGCGGCCTGGAAGCTTGCCTGGATCAGCTCGCGAAAGGCGCGGCCCTCGACGCAGCTGCCGCCGCTCACTTTCAGCGAATTGAGGATCTCCAGGCCGGGCAGGGCGGGCTCGGCGAACACCCGGACGGCGCCGTTCTCGGGAATGAAGCTGAAGCGCAGCGACTTGAAATTCACCAGCAACGCGTCGGGGTCGACGTTGTAGGGGCGAAAGACGTCGTCGTCGACGCGCCCATTGGCCACGGGTCCGAAATAGCTGCGGTCCAGCACTACATCGCCGCGCAGCTCGCGCAACCCGCGCCCGCGCAGATTGCGCAGCAGCATCCAGAAGCTCTCGTAATTGAGCCGCGGGTCGCCGTAGCCCCGCAGCACGACATCCTCGCCGTCGAGGTAGACCTCGGTCTTCCAGCGGTAGGCCGGCCCCAGCAGCTCGAGCGCCGCGTAGGTGGTGACCAGCTTCATCACCGAGGCCGGGTTCACGGCCTGGCTTGCGTTGACGCTTAGGGTGGGCCGGGCGGCGCCGAGGTCCTGCACCACGACGTGTGCGCTCGCCTGGGGAATACCGGCTGCGCGAAGCGCCTGGCGCACCGGCTGCGGCAGGTTCGCGCTGGCCACAGCGCTGAAAGTAAGCGCTAACAACGCCGGGAATGTCTTGAAAAGGCGGCCCATCGTCCTTATCATTAGCACTCGTCAGGACTGAGTGCTAACAGCATCGTAGGTCCACATATTCTGGCTTGGGTGTTCCAAGCCATTGTCGTAAATCGAACTTTTCTCATTCTACTGGGAGACCGCATGAAAATCCGTCCGCTGCATGACCGCGTGATCGTCAAGCGCATCGAGGAAGAGCGCAAGTCCGCCGGTGGCATCGTCATTCCCGACACCGCAGCCGAGAAGCCCGACCAGGGCGAGATCGTCGCCGTCGGCAAGGGCAAGAAGGACGAGCAGGGCAAGCTGATCGCCCTGGACGTCAAGCCCGGCGACAAAGTGCTGTTCGGCAAGTACTCCGGCCAGACCGTCAAGGTCAAGGGCGAGGAGCTCCTCGTGATGCGCGAGGAAGACATCATGGGCGTCATCGAAGGCGCATAACGCTTTTATCGAATCGAATCAGGAGAACCGCAAATGGCAGCTAAAGAAGTCCGTTTCCACGAAGGCGCCCGCAGCCGCATGGTGCATGGCCTGAACATCCTCGCCGACGCCGTCAAAGTGACGCTTGGCCCCAAGGGCCGCAACGTCGTGCTCGAGCGCTCGTTCGGCGCCCCCACCGTCACCAAGGACGGCGTCTCGGTCGCCAAGGAGATCGAGCTGAAGGACAAGTTCGAGAACATGGGCGCGCAGATGGTGAAGGAAGTCGCCTCCAAGACCTCCGATGTCGCCGGCGACGGCACCACCACCGCCACCGTGCTTGCCCAGGCGATCGTGCGCGAAGGCATGAAGTTCGTCGCCTCCGGCATGAACCCGATGGACCTCAAGCGCGGGATCGACAAGGCGGTGATCGCCGTCACCGAGGAGCTGAAGAAGATCTCCAAGCCCTGCTCCAGCTCGAAGGAGATCGCCCAGGTCGGCTCCATTTCGGCGAACGCCGATGCCGACATCGGCAAGATCATCGCCGATGCGATGGACAAGGTCGGCAAGGAGGGCGTGATCACCGTAGAGGACGGCAAGTCGCTGCAGAACGAGCTCGATCTGGTCGAGGGCATGCAGTTCGACCGCGGCTACCTGTCGCCTTACTTCATCAACAACCCCGAGAAGCAGATCGCTGTCCTCGAGGATCCCTACATCCTGCTGTACGACAAGAAGATCTCCTCGATCCGCGAGCTGCTGCCGGTGCTGGAGCAGGTCGCCAAGGCGGGCAAGCCGATGCTGATCATCGCCGAGGAAGTCGAGGGCGAGGCGCTCGCCAC
>CAZJJC010000470.1:0-8576 GCA_964546195.1 uncultured Enterobacteriaceae bacterium
TTTGCCTTGTTGTTGTTGTGGGGGGTTCTGTGGTGCGCGGGTGGGTGGTGTGTTTAAGGCGTGTGTGGTTTGTCTTTGTGGGCTTCGTTTTTGCATGGTTTGTGGGGGTGGGCGCGCTGGCTGACCCCTCCGCCCCCCCCCGGGCTGGTGGGACCCGGGGGCGCGCCGCGGGCGCCCCGCCGCTCGACCCCGCGGTCGCCCGCGCCCTCGATCTCGTCGGTGGCCACCGGGCGCTTCCTGAGGGCGAGCATCATGCTGCCCATCAGCTTGTCGCGGTCGAAGTCCGTGCGGCTGCCGTCCTTCTTCACCAGGCGCGGCATCTTCAGGTCGACGCGCTCATACGTGGTGAAGCGCTTCTCGCACTGCACGCACTTCCTGCGGCGGCGGATGGTGTTCGCCTCGAGGTTCGCCCGGGTATCGACCACCTGGGTGTCCTCGGAGCCGCAGAAAGGGCATTTCATGGGTACACGGGGAATCTGGCGCAGAGCGCCTTCACTTCGCCGGCGATGCGCGCGAGCCCTGCGTCGTCGGCGGGACGCTCGAGCACGTCGGCGATGAGGTGGGCGAGCTGCGCGGCTTCCCCCTTGCGCAAGCCGCGCGTGGTCATCGCCGGGCTGCCGATGCGCACGCCGCTCGCCACCGCGGGCTTTTCCGGGTCGTTCGGGATGGCGTTCTTGTTCACGGTGATGTGCGCGCGGCCGAGCGCCGCTTCCGCGTCCTTGCCGGTGATGCCCTTTCCCCGGAGATCGAGCAAGAACATGTGGCTCTCGGTGCGGCCGGAAACGATGCGCAGGCCGCGCTCCACCAGAGTGTGCGCCATGGTGCGCGCGTTCTCCAGCACCTGCTTCTGGTATTGCTTGAACTCGGGCTTCAGCGCCTCGCCCAGCGCCACCGCCTTGGCGGCGATCACGTGCATGAGCGGCCCGCCCTGCAAGCCCGGGAAGATCGCGCTGTTGATGGGCTTTTCCTGCTCGCGCTTGCCGAAAATCATGCCGCCGCGCGGGCCGCGCAGCGTCTTGTGCGTGGTGGTCGTGACAAAGTCGGCGATGCCCAGCGGCGAGGGGTACAGCCCCGCGGCGATCAGCCCGGCGTAGTGCGCGATGTCGGCCATGAGCAGCGCGCCCGCTTTGTCGGCGATTCTCCGGAAGCGCTGCCAGTCGATCGCCAGCGCGTAGGCCGAAGCGCCGGTGACGATGAGCTTCGGCTTTTCGGCAAGCGCGATTTTTTCTGCGGCGTCGTAGTCGATTTCCTCCTTGTCGTCCAGCCCGTACGAAACGATGCGGTAGAGCTTGCCCGACAGATTGACCGGCGAGCCGTGCGTGAGATGGCCGCCGTGCGCGAGCGACATGCCGAGGAGGGTGTCGCCCGGCTTGAGCGCCGCGGTGTACACGGCCTGGTTGGCCTGGGAGCCCGAGTGCGGCTGCACGTTGGCCCACGGAACGCCGAACAGCTGCTTCGCGCGCTCGATGGCGATGCTCTCGGCCATGTCCACGTACTCGCAGCCGCCGTAGTAGCGCCTGCCGGGATAGCCTTCGGCGTACTTGTTGGTGAGCTGGCTGCCCTGCGCCAGCAGGACCTGGCGGCTGACGTAGTTCTCCGAGGCGATCAGCTCGATGTGATCCTCCTGGCGCTGGTTCTCCAGGCGGATCGCGTTCCACAGCTCGGGATCGGACTGGGCGAGAATGTCGGGAGAAAGCATGGGGGTCCGGGCGGGAAACGCGGGATTTTACCAGTGGCGCAGCTTGCACCCCTACCGCTTGTGCTCCTAGCATGCGGGCCTATGGACAAGGAAAAAGCCAAGCGCGCCGCCGAGCAGGTGTTCCGCGACATGGCCGGCGCCATGACCGCCGGCATGGTGTTCCTCGGAACGCGCACGGGCCTGTTCCGCGCGATGCAAGGCCGGGGGGCGATGACGCTGGAGGAGGTGGTGCGCGCCAGCGGGCTGCAGCCGCGCTATGTCGAGGAGTGGCTGAAGGGCATGGCGAGCGCCGGCTATCTCGATTACGAGCCGCAGGCGCGCGCCTACACGCTGTCCGACGAGCACGCCTACCTGCTCGCCTCCGAGGGCTCGGACCACTTCGCCGGCGGCATGTTCGAGATGGTGCCAGTGCTCCTGCGCGCCGCGCCGAAAGTGGCCGAGGCCTTCGCCAAGGGCGGCGGCGTGCGCTTCGAGGACTTCGGGCCCGAGTGCGTCAGCGCGCTCGATCTCATCAACCGCGGCCAATACGAGCAGCGCTTCACCGGCTACTGGCTGCAGGGACTCCCCGAAGTCGTCGAAAGGCTGCAGGCGGGCGGGCGCATGCTCGACGTGGGCTGCGGTAGCGGGCGGGTTTGCGCGGCCTTCGCCAAGACATTTCCGGATGCGGAAATCGTCGGCATCGACCCGGACGAGGCCTCGATCGGCCGTGCCCGCGAGCTCCAGTCGAGGGTTACGTTTCTTGCCACCACGACCGGCGGGCTCGAGCGGGGCGAAGGCTTCGATCTGGTCACGCTATGCGACTGCATCCACGATCTGGCCGAGCCGGTGGCGACGCTGCGCGAGGTACGCGCGCTGCTAAAGCCCGGCGGCACGCTGTTCATCGTCGAGCCCAAGGCCGCCGACCGGCTGGAGGACAACCGCCATCCGGTGGCGACGATGTTCTACGGCTTCAGCCTGTTCCACTGCATGACGCAGTCGCTCGCGCGCGGCGGCCCGGGCCTGGGCACCTGCATGGGGCCCGGCACGACGGAAAAGCTCGTGCGCGAGGCGGGCTTCTCGAGCTTCGACATCCTGCCGGTGAAAAGCCAGGTGAACCTGTTCTACGCCGCCCGGCCCTAGGGCTTGCGCCGCGTCAGCCGGTAGCGCAGCACGTGCTGGCCGTGCTTGGAGGCCGGGTTGCCCACGCCGATCCAGCCGCGCTCGCCGAGCACAACCTCCTGCCGGCGCAGCGTCACCTCGGTGTCGTTGCCGTCGATCAGCACGAAGGTGCCGTTGGATGACTGGTCGACGATGACGAAGTTGCGCTCGCGCGCGTAGATGCGCGCATGCACGCGCGAGGCGCGCGGCGAGGGGATCACCACGTCGTTGGATTTGTCGCGCCCGATGCGCGCGCCGCCCTCCGGCGGGATTTCGAAGGTCTCGCCGCCGTAGGTGAGCTTGAGCACCCAGGTACCGGCGCGCGCCGGCGCCTGCTCGTGCATGCTGGTCTCGGTGAGGTCCGGATCGGCGCGCCACGGCACGTCGTACACCGACACCGGCTCGGCGCGGCCCTTCATCTTCATCGGGTACAGCGCCCGGCAGCGCAGCTGCTGCGCGCGCGGCAGTTCAGCCACCGTTTGCTGCGTCGTCAGCACCTGCCCCGCATTCGCCATGGCGACCAGGCGCGCGCAGACATTGACCGTGTCGCCGAACACGTCGGCGTCCTTGAGCACCACGGGCCCGTAGTGAAAGCCCACCTTGATGGCGAGCCTGCTTGAGACGCGCGGCGCGAGCTTATGGGCCGCGACCTGCATTGCGCATGCCGCGCGCAGGGCGGCGTCGGGCGAGCCGAACCGGCACACCATGCCGTCGCCGAGCGTCTTCACCACGGTGCCCTTCGCCGCCGCCACGTCCCGGGCGAGCGCGCCGAACAGCAGATTGACCAGCGAGAGCGCCTGGTTGTCGCCCAGCGACTCGTAGATGCCGGTGCTGTCGACGATGTCGGCGAACAGGATCGCCCGCTTCGGGTTCATACGCGCAGCGGCGGCGCCAGGTCGCCGGGGGTGTCGATGTCGCGGATCACCCCCGGATCGCCTATCGGAATTTTTTGCAGGGCCGCCTCGTTGGCGGCCAGCAGCTGCTTCGCGCCCGCGTCGCCTTCCAGCTTCAGCAGTTCTTCAAAAAACAATCCTGAAATTCCCACGGGATGGCCGCGGCGCGTGCGGAAGTACGGCGCGGCAAGCGGCGCTCCGCCGGCAAGCGCGTCGCGCACCGCCGCGATCGAGCTGGGTCGCACGAACGGCATGTCGCCCAGCGCGACCAGGTAGCCGTCCGCCCTGCCCGCCGCGCGCACCGCGCAGGCAAGGCTCGCGCCCATCCCTTGCGCGGCGGCCTCGCATACGACCACCTCGCAGCCCTCGCCCTCGAGTCGTGAGGACAGCTGCTCCGATCCGGGCTTCACGACCGCAACGATGCGTGCAACTTCGCCTCGAAGGTGGCGCGCGGCCTGGGCGGCGATCGCCACGCCGTGAGGCAGGGCATGCTGCAGCTTGTCGGAACCGAACCGGGTGGCGGAGCCTGCGGCGAGCAGCAGCCCGACGACGTTCAAGTCGCAGTCTTGACTTCGCAGGCCGAGGGGTCGAAGCGCCGCTCGGGCTTGGCGGCCCAGCTCGGCTCGGCTACACCGTGGCGCACCGCGGTCATCTCGGCGAGGATCGCCACCGCGATCTCCGGCGGCGTCTTCGAGCCGAGGTAAAGCCCGACCGGTCCGCGCAGGCGTGCGATTTCCTCGTCGGAGACGTCGAATTCGCGCAGGCGCTCGCGCCGCGCGTCGTTGTTCTTCTTCGAGCCGATCGCGCCGACATAGAAGGCGGCCGATTTCAGCGCCTCCATCAGCGCAAGGTCGTCGAGCTTGGGGTCGTGCGTGAGGGCCACCATCGCGCTATGGCCGTCGAGGTTGAGGCTGCGCACCACGTCATCGGGCATGCCGCGCTCCAGCGGCACGGCCGCGAGGTCCCAGCCCGCGGCGTATTCCTCGCGCGGATCGATCACCGCCACGTGGTAGTCGAGCATGCGCGCCATCTCGGCGAGGTAGCGCGTCAACTGCCCGGCGCCGATGAGCACCAGGCGCCAGCGCGGGCCGTGCACGGTGCTGAGCACGCGGCCGTCGAACTCGAGCACGTCCTGCCAGCGCCCCGGCTCGAGCGAGGCGCGCCCGCTTTCCATGTCGAGGCGCCGCTTCACCAGCTGCTGGCCGCTGATGCGCTTCAGCAGCTCGGGCACGCCGCTCCTGTCGTGCAGCGGCTCCATCACCAGCTGCAGCGTGCCGCCGCAGGGCAGGCCCCAGCGCGTGGCCTCCTCGTTGGTGACGCCGTAAGTGACGAGCTCGGGCTTCTCGGCCGCGATCGACCGGTCTTTGATCTTCTCGATGAGGTCGTCTTCGACGCAGCCGCCCGAGACCGAGCCCACCACCTGGCCGTCGTCGCGGATCGCCACCATGGCGCCCACCGGGCGCGGCGCCGAGCCCCAGGTCTTGACGATGGTGCCCAGGGCCACGCGCCGGCCGCCGGCACGCCAAGCCTCCGCGGTACGCAGCACTTCGATGTCTACGCTATCCATCGGGAAATTCTAGCGCGACTCTGCAGCCCCCGGCCCCGTTATTGTCCAGAGAAACCGCCCCGCCGTGCCCGGCTGCAATCTCGCGCACGATGGCGAGCCCCAGGCCGCTGCCGGTGCCGGGCGTGCCGGGCACGCGGTAAAAGCGCTCGAGGACGCGCTCGCGCTCGTGCGGCGGGATGCCGGGCCCGTCGTCCTCCACCTCGATGAACGAACCCCTGCCGTTGCGCCCGGTACGCACGGTCACCCGGCCGCCGCGCTGCGAATACTCGATGGCGTTGTGCACGAGGTTCGCCATCGCCTCGCGCAGCAGGAAGGCGTCGCCGTGCACCGGTGCGGCGTGCAGCTCGAAGCCAAGGTCGACGTCGCGGGCGAGCGCCTGGTGCACCCAGGCATCGGCCTGGGTCTCGACGACCGACTTCAGATTGACCTCTTCCGGCGCGCGCTCGCGCCCGCCGGGCTCGGCGCGCGCCAGCGCGAGAAGCTGGTTGGCCAGGCGCGCGGTGCGGATGGTCGCCTGGTGTACCTGCTCGAGGTGCGCGCGGCACGCCTCGGGCATCGGCTGCTCCAGGGCGAGCTCGGTGTGCGCCCGCAGCCCGGCGAGCGGCGTGCGCAGCTGGTGCGCGGCGTTGGCGAGGAAGCGCTGCTGGTTTTGCGCCGCGCTCGCCACTTCGCCGAGCAGCCCGTTCAGCGCCGTGACGAGCGGCCGGGTCTCCTCGGGGGCGGCCGCGGCATCGATCGGGCGCAGGTCGCGCGGCGAGCGCGCCTTGATCTCCTCGGACAGGCGCGCGAGCGGCCACAGGCCGCGCTTCACGCCGAACCACACGATCAGCACCGTGGCGAGCGCGATCAGCAACTCCGGAAAGAGGCTCGACAGCAGCAGGCCGCGCACCATCTGGCTGCGCTTGACCGTGGTCTCGGCGACCAGCACCGTGCAGGTCGACCGGCCGCAGGGCGTCTGCACGGAAACCACGCGCACGTCTGCGCCGTTGTAGGTGGCGTTGTACACCGGGGCATCGTCCGGCGCGATGGGCAGCGCCGGATCACCCGCGATCTCCAGGCCGCCGGGGCTCACGACGCGGTAGTAGATCTCGTCCACGCGGTCGGCGCGCAGCACCCGGTCGACTGCGTCGGGCAGATCGAAGCGGTACTCCTCGGGCGTGACGCGGATCTGCCTGCCCAGCGCAACGCCGATGTCGACCAGCTTCTGGTCGTAGGCCTCGGTGGCGGGCTCGATCGACGGGTAGTACGCCACCACGGCACCCAGCGCAAGCAGCGCCGCGATCGGCGGCAGGAGCATTCGCAGCAGGTGCGCGCGCAGGCTGCGCGCCATGTCAGCCCTCCTGGAACTCTTCCAGCATGTAGCCGAAGCCGCGCACCGTGCGGATCCGGATGCCGGCGGGCTCGAGCTTGGCGCGCAGCCGCGACACGTACACCTCGATCGCGTTGGGCGAGAGCTCGTCGCCCCAGCCCGCCACGGCCTGGATGATGGCCTCCTTGGAAACGATCTTCTCCACTTTCGCGAGCAGCACCTCCAGCACCGCCCACTCGCGGGCGGCAAGCTCGAGCGGCTCGCCGCGCAGGAAGGCGCGCCGCGCGACCGTGTCGAGCGCGAGCGGGCCGTGCACGATGCGCGGGCCGCCGTGCGCCTGGGAGCGGCGCAGCAGCGCGCGCACGCGCGCGGTCAGCTCCGGCAGGGCGAAGGGCTTCACCATGTAGTCGTCGGCGCCCAGGTCCAGGCCGCGCACCCGGTCCTCGACCGCGTCGCGCGCCGTCAGCACCAGGACGGGCATCGGCGGCTCGCTGTTGCCCGATGCCCCCGCCCGCAGGCGCCGCAGGACCTCAAAGCCGTCCATGCGCGGCAGGCCGATGTCGAGGATCACCAGGTCGAAGCGCTCGTGCGCGGCGGCGAGCACCGCGTCCTCGCCGCGGGCGGTGACGTCGACCGCATGGCCTTCGGCTTCCAGCATGCGGCGCAGGCCGGAGGCCAGGGGCGCGTCGTCTTCGATGATGAGTAGCCGCATGCCGGCTCAAAATATATACGCTTTCGCAGCGCAACATTGCCGCGCCCGGCGCGCTTGGCTAGGATGGCTGTCCTTCGAGAAGGCAAATCCCCCCGGGAGGTCCGCATGTCGGTCAAGGTATCCATGAAAGTCAATGGCAAGCCCGCCTCCGCGGAGGTCGAGGCGCGCACCCTGCTGGTCACCTTCATCCGCGAAGAGCTGCGCCTCACCGGTACGCATGTCGGCTGCGACACCGCGCAGTGCGGCGCTTGCACGGTGCACATGAACGGCAAAGCGATCAAGAGCTGCTCGATCGTCGCCATGCAGGCCGAGGGCGCCGACATCCTCACCATCGAGGGCGTGGCCAAGGCCGACGGCACGCTGCACCCGATGCAGCAGGCCTTCAAGGACAACCACGGCCTGCAGTGCGGCTTCTGCACCCCGGGCATGGTGATGAACGCGCTCGACTTCGCGAAGCACAACCCGAACCCGAGCGAGAAGGAAGTGCGCGAAAGCCTGGAGGGGAACCTGTGCCGCTGCACGGGCTACCACAACATCGTCAAAAGCATCGTGGCCGGCGCCCGCGCCATGGCCAAGTAAGCAAAATAAGGAGGAGCTGACCCATGAACGCACCCCTGATCGGTGCACGCATCCCGCGCAAAGAGGATTACCGCTTCCTCACCGGCGCCGGGCAATACACGGACGACGTATCGCTGCCGAACCAGGCGTACGCCGCGTTTGTGCGCTCGCCGCACGCTCACGCGAACATCAAGTCCATCAAGACCGACAAGGCAAAAGCCTCCCCGGGAGTGATCGGCATCTTCACCGGCGCGGATCTCGCCAATGCCAAGGTCGGCGGGCTGCCCTGCGGCTGGCTGATCACCGACGTCCAGGGCCAGCCGATGAAGGAGCCGCCGCATCCCTGCCTAGCGCAAGGCAAGGCGCGCCACGTCGGCGACCAGGTCGCGGTGGTCATCGCGAGCACGCTCGACCAGGCGAGAGACGCCGCGGAGAAAGTCGAGGTGGACTACGAGGTGTTGGCCGCCGTGGTCGATCCGAAAAAGGCCTCTTCGAGCAAACCCATCCATGACATCGCCCCCGACAACGTCTGCTACGTCTGGGCGCTGGGCGACAAGGCGAAGGTGGATGAAGCCTTCGCCAGGGCGGCGCATGTCACGAAGCTCGACTTCATCAACAACCGGCTCATTCCGAACGCCATCGAGCCGCGCGCGGCGATCGGCTCGTACAGCCGGGCCGACGACGCCTACACGCTCTACGTG
>CAZJJC010000471.1:0-10563 GCA_964546195.1 uncultured Enterobacteriaceae bacterium
GTGAGCCCGCCCCAGAACTTGAACCGGCCGCCGACGTTGAACGCCTGCCGTCCCCACGCCGCGGTGAAGCGCACGCCCTTCGAGCGCATCCACGTCACCGCCGGAAGGCTGTTTTTCACCAGCAGTTCCGTCAAGTCCGGATCGCAGCGGTATTCAGTGACGCGCGCCATGTCGTCCAGGAACTGCGCCTCGGTATAGGTGCCGAAGTCGGTGCGGGCGATCTCCTCCGCCGTCAGGTCGGGGATCGCCTGCTTCAGGTCCTCCACGCCGCGGTAGGCGACGCGCATCAGGCCGGCGGTGAAGCGCGAGTTGCCGCCCGACTCCTCTTCCGGGGCGCGCTCGAGAACGAGAATCTTTTTCACCACTTCGCAAGCGGACAGGGCGGCGCACAGCGCCGCGTTGCCTCCGCCCACCACGATGACGTCGTACATGCGACCTAGAACTGGTAGCGGCGCATGCCGCCGTCGACCGGGATCACCGCGCCGGTGATATAGCGCGCGAGCGGCGAGGCGAGATAGCACGCGAGGTGCGCGACGTCCTCGGGCCGGCCGTACTCGCCCACCGGGATGTCGTGCTCGCTTTCATGCGCGCGCCGCTCGGGCGAGTAGTTGCGCAGGATCTGCTCGCTGAGGATGCGCCCGGGCGGGATCGAGTTGACCGTGATGCCGTGCCTGCCGACCTCGCGCGACAGGCCCTTCGCCCAGGAGTGCATCGCCGCCTTGGCGGCGAAGGCGCCGTTCAGCCCTTCGGGCTCGGACTTGCCGGTGATGTTGATGACGCGGCCCCACTTGCGAGCGATCATCTGCGCCAGCAGCCGGTGCGTGAGTTGGCGCTGGCGCACGAAGTTCAGGGTGAGCGCCTCGTCCCACTGCGCCTCGCTCGACTCGAGCGTGAAGCGGCGGCTGCCGCCGGCATTGTTCACCAGGATGTCCACCGAGCCCAGGCCCTCGAGCGCCGCCGCGGCGATCGTCCCGGGCGCATCGTCCCGCAGGAAATCGCACTCGATCACGACCAGCTTCTGCCCCAGCTCTTTTTCAAGGCTTTCCAGCAGAGGACGCCGCCGCGCCATCACCGCCAGGCGCACGCCTTCGCGACCCAGGGACAGGGCGATGCTTCGCCCGATCCCCATGCTCGCGCCGGTGACGAGCGCAGTGCGGCCGGCAAGCTCCAGGTTCATGGCGCTGCGAATCCTACCCGAGCGGCGGGCACCGGCACATTGTTTGCGATGAAACGGGGCACCGGCTCTGCCGAGCCCAAGGCCGCCACCCAGAAGAGCGACGCGAACCGCGCGACCTCGGGCGCCGCTTTTCGTTTTGGAGTGATCGCATCGGCGCAGCCCAGGCGCGCTTCCAGGATGGCGACGTGCTTCTGCCGCATTAGCGCGCGATGCGCATGTTGGCCAGGGCGAGGCGGTCGACCACGTTGCGCACCAGCGCGCGCGTGAGATGCAGCTGCGCGCTGAGGCTCATCTTGTCCACGGTCTCGGGCGGCAGCTCGGCGAGCACAAGCTCGCTCATCGCCTCGACGCTCGCATGCCTGGGCTCCTCGCCGCCGCGGATGAACGCCATCTCGCCGAAGCATTCGCCTTCGTGGATCATGTTGAGCAGGCGGCCCTGCTTGGTCACCTTGGCCTGCCCCTTCGCGAGGAAGAAGAAGCTCGCGCCCGGGCGGTCTTCCTGGACGATCACCTCCCCCTTCGGGACCCGCGTCCACTTGCCCGCGCCGGCGAGCTCCCAGAACTCCGCGTCCGAGAGCAGCTGCAGCATCTCGACCCTGCTCAGCGCCAGGTATTTCTCGCTGTCCGGGATGGCGCTCGCCGGCAGCACCCGGCCCACCACGTTCGACAGCTCGACGCCGAACTGCGCCCAGGTGCCGTAGCGCTGCGCCGGGTCCTTCTTCATCGCGCGCAGCACCACCGCGTCGACCTCGGGCGGCAGCCCGGCGCGCAGCTCGCTCGGCGGCGGCGGGTCGGTGTGCAGGATCTGCTCGATGAGCAGCTCCAGCTTTTCGGCGCGGAACGGCCGCCGCCCCGCCAGCAGCTCGTACAGCACCACGCCGAGGGAGTACATGTCGCTGTGGAAAGTGGGATCGCGGCCCTCGATCTGCTCGGGCGCCATGTAGAACGGCGAGCCCAGCGCCGCGGTCTGCGCCGCCTGGCTCTTCTTCAGGAAGGCGGCGCCGAAGTCGGCGATGCGGATCTCGGTGCCGCGCACGATCATGATGTTCGCCGGCTTGATATCGCGGTGCACGATGCCGGCCTCGCGGTAGGCGTAATCCATCGCCCCGCAGCACTTGAAGCCGATCTGCAGCACGTCCGCCGGCGGCAGCAGCCTGTCGGGCGTCACGTGCTGCGACAGGTCGCCGCCGCTCACCAGCTCCATGGCGATATGGCCCGAGTCCTCGCCGACCACCGCGTCGAGGATCGCCACGATGTGCGGGTGGCGCAGCTTCCCGGCGAGCGAGGCCTCGTTCTGGAACTGCGTGCGGTACACCGCGCCGAACTCCGCGTCGCGGAACACCTCGGGCTCGATGGTCTTCAGGGCCACCTCGCGGCCGGTGAACTGGTCCTTGGCGAGATACACCGTCCCGGTCGCGCCCTTGCCCAGCATCCGCTGGACGTCGTACTTGCCCACCTGGAGGCTCAGGTTACCCCTTGGGTTACCCTTAGGCATCTTCTCCATCATGCCATGAGGCCCGCATGAAAGCCCTTCTGCTCCTTTGCTTTCTGTCTTTTCCCGTAGTCGCCCAGGTGAGCGTGCAGGAATACCGCATCCCGGGCGGGCATCGCGTGCACGACGTGTGGGCCGATGCGGCGCCAAACGGTCCGGTGTGGTTCTCCGCGCAGGGCAGCGGCCACCTCGGCATCCTCGACCCGAAAAGCGGCAAGGTGGAGCTCGTCGCGCTGGGCGAGGGATCCTCGCCGCACGGGGTCATCGCCGGCCCGGACGGCGCGCCCTGGCTCACCGACAGCGGCCAGAACGCCATCGTGCGCGTCGATCCGAAAACGCGCGCGGTGAAAGCGTGGAAGCTGCCGGCAGGCAGCGGCTACGCCAACCTGAACACCGCGATCTTCGACGCCAAGGGCATGCACTGGTTTACCGGCCAGAGCGGCATCTACGGCCGCCTGGATCCGCGCAGCGGCGAGCTGCAGGTCTTCAAGGCGCCCAGGGGCCGCGGGCCCTACGGCATCCACGTCACGCCGCAGGGCGTGGTCTATTACGCCTCGCTCGCCGGCTCGCATATCGCCCGCATCGACGGCGCGAGCGGCGAGGCGACGGTGATCGAGCCGCCGACGCCGCGCCAGGGCGCGCGGCGCGTCTGGTCGGATTCCAGGGGCAATGTCTGGGTGGCCGAATGGCACTCGGGCAATCTCAGCCGCTACGAGCCGCGCACCGGCAAGTGGTCGGCGTGGAAAGCCCCCGGCGAGGGCGCGCAGGTGTACGCGGTGTACGTGGACGAGACCGATAAAGTCTGGGTAGCGGAATGGGCCGCGCAGGTCATGCTGCGCTTCGACCCGGCCACCGAGAAGTTCGAGACTTTCAAATCCTCGAGCCGCACCGCCAACGTGCGCCAGATCCACGGCCGCAAGGGCGAGGTGTGGACGCCCGAGTCGGCCGCCGACAAGGTCGTGGTTTATCGTTTCAGATAGGAACTACTCGGTCCGGCCGGGAAGCCTCCCTGGTTCCCCTGAGCTGTCCTCCCGGCCGAACCGCAAACTTGCTACTTGGTCAGTGCAGGGTCCTTGCGAAGGTGCGGCCGCGCAGGTAGTCGTAGGCGTGCGGCTGCTCGTACACCAGGTCCGAGATGGCGAGCGTGATCTCGTCGTAGATCTCGCCGTACTGAACGGTGTCGAGCGTGGGGAAGATGCCGATCTCGGTGACGAAGAGGTCGGCGTCGGGAATGCGGTTCCTGTCCACGTCCTTGGGCAGGCTGGCGCGGTCCTGCACCGCGAACCCGCACAGCGCGGGGCAGCGGGCAAACAGGCGGTTGATCTTGGCTGCTACGTCGGCCTCCACCCTGCCCAGAAGCGTCTCCGGCAGGCCCGGCTTAAACTCGATCGTTTTCATGGGACGAACACTAACGGGCTGTAGTGCAAACCCCAATAAGGAAATACCTGAGACGACTACACCAAAACCCCTAGGCGGGAAAGAAAAGGGCCCACGCGCGCGTGAAGTGTGAATTAGTTCAGGCGGTGTGATTAGTTCAGGCGGTGTGAATTAGTGCAGGCTGCGGGCGAAAGTGCGCCCGCACAGCAGCTCGCAGGCGCCCGGCTGCTCGAGCAGGAGCTCCGACAGGGTGGTCGCGATCTGCTGGAAAATCTCGCCGTACTGCTCGCCGCCAAGAGAGGGAGAAACCCCGATGTCGGAGACGAACAGCTCGCCCTCGTCGCCGCTGCGGCTGCAGCTGTCGGGCACGTCGGCGAGGCCGCGCACCGAAAAGCCCCACAGCGCCGGGTAGCGCGCGAACAGCAGCTCGATCGGAGCGGGTACAGGCTTTTTCACCGCCTCAGCGTAAGGCGGCTTCTTTTCATACAACGGGCGACCCCCGGGTCCCATACGGCGTAGGTCGAGTCCTGTCGCTGCGGGACGACGCTTGGTGGGATCAGCCATGGCGATGACTCATGGCTGCAGCTTAGGCCGCACGCAGCGCGTGCGCGCGGCAGTACTGCGCGGCGCTGACTAAGTCTTGCTTCTAGTGAAGGTTGCGAACGAAGGTGCGGCCATGCAGCACCGACCTTGCGTCCGGGCGCGCGCAGATGAAGTCCAGCAGCGCCACCGCAATTTCATCGTAGACGCGCTCGGTGACTGCGGGCTCGAGCTCCGGGTAGATGCCGATATCGGTGACCACCAGGCCTTCCAGGGCAGCTCGCTTCAGGTGCCTGGGCAGCCCGGCGGCATCCTGGATGGAGAAGCCCTGCAGCGACGGGCAGCGCTCGAAGATGGCATCGACACGCACGGCGAGGTCCTGCTCGATGTGGGGCGCGTCGGTACCCAGACTGCCCAGGTCAGCGAGTTTCATGACCCGGGTACAGCAAGTTCCAGACCCGCTCAGTGCAGCGCGCGGACGAAAACGCTGCCGCGCAGCAGGCTTAGCGCGTCGGGACGCTCGGCGATGACCTCGGTGATGGCGCGCGCAATGTCCGCGTAGACCTCGTCGTACTGCCGGCTGCCGCGCCGCGGGTAGAGCGTGATCTGGGTGATGAACAACTCCCCCTGCAGGGTTGCGGGGTCGATATGATCGGGCAGCGAGGCGCGATCCTGGATCACGAAGCGCTGCAGGTCCGGCCTGCGCCGGAAAACCGCCCGTAGCTGCGCTTCGACTTTGCTATCCACGCATCACAATATCACCTACAGACTATAGTTGCGCATGGCAGATGCCACACTCGGGTTCATCGGTCTCGGCGTGATGGGCGCGCCGATGTGCCGCAACCTCGCGCGCAAGTCCGGCCGCCCGGTCATCGCCTACGACCTGCGCCAGCCCGCGCCCGACAGTGCGCTTCCCGCCCGCTCGGTCGCCGAAGTGGCCGAACGCGCCGAGATCGTGTTTCTTTCGCTGCCGGGAGAAAGCGAGATCCGGGCGGTGGCGGACGAAATTCCGTCCACCCGCACCGTGGTGGACTGCAGCACCGCGCCGGTGGCGCTGGCGCGCGAGCTTGCCGGGCGCTTCGCGCAGTTCGCCGACGCGCCGGTGGCGCGCACGCGCCAGGCGGCGCTCGAGGGCACGCTCAGCATCATGGTCGGCGCGAGCCCGCAGCTCTACGCGCGCCTCGAGCCGCTGCTCCTGTGCATGGCGAGCGACGTCACGCATTGCGGGCCGCCGGGCGCCGGCCAGGCGGTGAAGCTGCTCAACAACATGGTGCTGTCGGTCACCGTGCTCGCCCTCGCCGAGGCGCTCGCGGTGGCGCAGGCGAGCGGCGCGGTCGAGCCCGCGCGGCTCTTCGAGACGCTCGCCAAGGGCTCGGCCGACAGCTTCGCGCTGCGCAATCACGGCATGAGAGCGCTGCTGCCGGGCGAGCATCCCGAAAACGCCTTTCCGGTGCGCTACATGCTGAAGGACCTGGCATGCGCGCTCGAGCTGGCGCGCTCGGCGGGGCTGGACCTGCAGGCGGCGGGCACCGCGCGGCGCATGCTCGAGCGCACGCTGGCGCTCGGGCTGGGCGATGCCTACCATACCGCAGTCTTAGAAGCGGTCAGAAAACAGGAAGCCTGAAATCGGCAAGCTCTTCCACGGCTGGAAGATGGTCGGGGCGGGCTGCGGCCTGCAGTTCCTGCAGGCAGGCCTGCTGCACCACGCCTTCGGCGGCTACGTGGCGGTGCTGCAGGACGACCGCGGCTGGAGCAAGACGGCGCTCTCGGGCGCGGCGGCGCTGCAGCAGATGGAGGCGGCGATCCTCGGGCCGCTGCTGGGCTGGGTAATGGACCGCTTCGGGCCGCAGGGCGTGATCCGCCTGGGCGTGTTGCTCTTCGGCGGCGGCTTCATGCTGCTCAGCCGGGTCGAGACGCTGCTGGAGTTCTACGCCGCCTTCATCCTGGTCGCGCTCGGCTCCAGCCTGTGCGGGTTCTTTCCGCTGAACGTGGCGCTCATCAACTGGTTCGAGCGCAAGCGGGCGCGCGCGCTCTCCGCCATGTCGCTCGGCCTCGCGCTCGGCGGCTTCTTCGTGCCGGTGGTCGGCTGGTCGCTGACCACCTACGGCTGGCGCGCCACGGCGTTCGGCTCGGGCGTGCTCGCCATCGTGGCCGGCTTTCCGCGCGCGCTGGTGATGCGCCGGCGCCCGGAGGATTACGGCGAAACGGTCGATGGCATTGCCCATCCGCCCGCTTCCGCAGACGCAGTCGAAGCCTCCGTTTCTTCCTCAAAAGACTTTACCGCGCGCGAGGCCCTGCGCACGCCGGCGTTCTGGCTGCTCTCGCTCGGCCACGGCTTCGCGCTGTTCGTCGTGGGCGCCGTGAGCGTGCACGCCATCGCGCACATGAAGGAGGCGCTCGGCTACAGCGTGGGCGCCGCGGCCGCCGTCATCACGCTGCTCACGACATGCCAGCTCATCGGCGTGATGCTCGGCTGGGCGATCGGCGATCGCTACGAGAAGCGCTACATCGCCGCGGCGTGCATGCTGATGCACATGCTCGGCCTTCTGTGCCTCACCTACGCGAGCGGCCTGCCCTGGCTCATCGGCTTCACCGCGCTGCACGGCATCGCCTGGGGCCTGCGCGGGCCGTTCATGCAGGCGATGCGCGCCGACTACTTCGGGCGCAGCGCGATCGGCATGATCCTGGGCCTGTCGTTCATGATCATCGTCATCGGCCAGGTCGGCGGCCCGATGATCGCCGGCATGCTGGCCGACGCCACCGGCAACTACCGCCTGGGGTTCACCGTGCTCGCCGTGCTCGCCGGGCTGGGCTCCATGTTCTTTGTCCTTGCCAAGCGCCCCGTCCGCCCGCTACGCTCGCCTGCATGAGCGATCCCAACGTCGAGCTGGCCCGCGCGCTTTTCATCAGCATGGCCTCGCGCATCTACGCCGCGCCGCCGAATCCGGAGCAGAAGAAGCCCGATCCCAAGGCCGTGGCCACCTTGTGCTTCCGGCTGGCGGAGGCCTTCGACGCCGCTTCGCGCGAGACGCCCGAAATGAAGGCGGCGATGGCAGCCGCCTCCAAGGCCTCGGTCAAGATCGGCGACGTCGACCTCTCCAGCGTGTTCGAGCCGACGAAGCCCTAGGACTGGCCTTCAGCTTCGACGCGTTATAAAATGGCGGGCTTCGCAGCTCCCATTCCGCAGAGGACTTCATGGCTCTTCCGGCAGTCGAGCGCAGAAATTTCAAGATCGGCAAGTACGACATCGTGGCGCAGCCCGCCCTGGGCTCGGCCCACATGCTGCGTTACACGATCCTGCTCAACGGCAGGCGGCTCGGCGCGCTGCTCAGCGTGCCCACCGAATCGGACTGCCGCTTCCTGGAAAGCCCGCCCGCCGTGCCGCCGGTGAAGATTTTCCAGGTCACCCACCGGCCCGGGCGCCCGAAGAAGAACGCCACGCCGCCCGCGGTGCAGTCGCTCTCCGAGCCCGGCCCGCGCGGCCTGCGGCACGAGGATTTGCCCCCCGGCACGCTGCCGCTGGACATCAAACGCTCCGAGTAGCCCTACAATCCGGCGCGTGACCTCGCGCCGCGATTTCGTCCGGCTGGCCGCATTGGCGGCGGCCTTGCCCCATCAAGCATGGTCCCAGCAGGGGGGGAAGAAGCCCAAGCCCGAACCCGGGACCATCCTCGTCAACGACGTCCACTCGCAGCTCAACTCGGCGCGCGTCTGGCGCATCGCCACGCCGCAGACGCTCGGCGAGGTGCGCTCGGCGCTGCGCGCGGCGCGCAAGGAGGAGCGCAACGTCTGCATCTCCGGGTCGCGCCACGCGATGGGCGGCCAGCAGTTCTGCGCCGACGCGGTGATGCTCGACATCCGCAAGCTGAACCGCGTGCTGTCGTTCGATCGCGAGCGCGGCCTGATCGAGGTCGAGTCGGGCGTGCAGTGGCCGCAGCTGCTCGAGTACCTGCACGAATCGCAGCGCGGCGAGCCCAGGCCCTGGGCCTTCGCGCAGAAGCAGACCGGCGCCGACCGGCTCACCATCGGCGGCTGCCTGTCGGCCAACATCCACGGCCGCGGCCTCGCGATGGCGCCGTTCATCGGCGACGTCGAGTCCTTCAAGCTGATCGACGCGAAGGGCGGCTTGCGCAACTGCAGCCGCAGCGAGAACAGCGAGCTGTTCGCCCTCGCCATCGGCGGCTACGGCCTGTTCGGCTTCATCTATTCGGCGACCCTGCGCCTGGTGCCGCGGCTGAAGCTCGAGCGCGTGGTCGAGGTGCGCAGCATCGAGGGCCTGGCCGGCGCCTTCGCCGAGCGCATCGGCGAGGGCTTCCTCTACGGCGACTTCCAGTACGCGATCGACGAGCGCTCGCCGGACTTCATGCGCCAGGGCGTGTTCTGCTGCTACCGGCCGGTGGACGACGCGACGCCCATGCTCGGGCTGCAGCGCGAGCTCGGCAACCGCGACTGGGTGGATCTGCTCTATCTCGCGCACACCAAGAAATCCGAGGCGTTCAAGCGCTACGCGAGCTACTACCTGTCGACCAACGGGCAGCTTTACTGGTCCGACGAGCACCAGATGAGCGCCTATCCGGACGACTACCACCGTGTGCTGGAGCGCCGCATGCAGGCGGAGAACCGGGCCTCCGAGGCGATCACCGAGATCTATTGCGAGCGCGATGCGCTGGAGCGTTTCATGGGCGAGGCGCGCGAGTACGTGCAGCGCAACAACGTCAGCGTGGTCTACGGCACCGTGCGCCTGATCGAGCACGACAACGAGAGCTTCCTCGCATGGGCGCGCAAGCCCTACGCCTGCGTCATCTTCAACGTGCACATCGAGCACACCACCGGCGGCGTGATCCGCGGCGCCGACGCCCTGCGCCGCCTGATCGACCTCGGCCTGCGCCATGGCGGCAGCTATTACCCGACCTACAATCGCTACGCGCTGCAGCGCCAGGTCAATGTCTGCTACCCGCAGATGCCGGAGTTCCTCAAGCTGAAGCTCAAGTACGACCCGGAAGAGATCTTCCAGAGCGAGTGGTACCGGCACTACAAGAGGATGTATTTTCCGGAGAAATGAGCCCGTCGAACTGAGCCCCGCGCTGTGGGCGCTGCTCGCCCTGTTCGCGCTGCGGGTCGCAGGCCAGTTTCTCGTCGCCTTCTTCGGCGTGCAATGGCTGCCGCCGATGGAGCGCTGGTACTCCGGCCTGATGCCGTACCGGTACCTTTTGCCTTCCCAGGTCCTGATCCTCGCCTTGATGGCGAAAATCAGCATCGACTTCACCCGCGGCCGCGGCTTCTTCGTGCGGCCGCGGCGCTTTTTCGCCGGCCCCTGGCTGTGGTTCGGCTGGCTTTATCTCGCGGTGATGCTCGCGCGCTACGCGCTGCAGCTCGCCTTCAGGCCCGAGGCCGCGGTGATCCCGATCTTCTTCCACTGGGTGCTGGCGGCGTTCGTCATCCTGGTCGGCCTTTGGCACCGCAGGCGGCTCGCATGATCAGCGAGCCGGTCACGCTGCTCACCGACTACGCGATCGGCGCGGTGTCGGCGTACCTCGGCGTGCGGCTGTTCAGGTTTTCCCGCTACTGGGCGCTCGCCTTTCTCGCGCTCGCCCTCGCCGCATTCCTCGGCGGCACCTGGCACGGGCTTTTTCAGAACGATCTGCTGTGGAAAGCGACGCTCCTGTGCGTCGGCTTGGCGAGCTTCGGCATGGTGGCCGGTTCGGCGAAGAAAACGCTTTCCGGGAGCCCCGGCACCATCCTCGTGCTGCTTGCGGGAGCGAAGCTGCTCGCCTACAGCGGCTGGATGCTGTTCCACGACGAGTTCATCTGGGTGATTGCCGACACCGCAGCCGCGCTCGCGATCGTCGGCGCGCTGCACCTGTGGCGCTTCAACGGCTGGATGCTGGCGGGGGTGGCGGTGTCGGTGGCCGCGGCGCTGGCGCAGGCGGGCGGGGTCGCGCTGCACCGGCACTTCAACCACAACGACCTGTACCAC
>CAZJJC010000472.1:0-2709 GCA_964546195.1 uncultured Enterobacteriaceae bacterium
CGCGTCCACGAAAGCACCTTCCTGCGCGACATCCTGTCCTGGGTGCTGCCGGCGCTGGTGTTCTTCGGCGTGTGGTTCCTGCTGGTGCGGCGCATGGCCAACCAGGCGGGCGGCGGCCTGGGCGGCTTCATGAGCATCGGCAAGAGCCGCGCCAAGATCTACGTCGAAAAAAGCACCGGCGTGACCTTCGCCGACGTCGCGGGGGTCGACGAGGCCAAGGCCGAGCTGCAGGAAGTGGTCGAGTTCCTCAAGGACCCCGGCAGGTACGGCCGGCTCGGCGCCCACATCCCGAAGGGCGTGCTGCTGGTCGGGCCGCCGGGCACCGGCAAGACGCTGCTCGCGCGCGCCGTGGCGGGCGAAGCCGGCGTGTCGTTCTTCTCCATCTCGGGCTCCGAGTTCGTCGAGATGTTCGTCGGCGTCGGCGCGGCCCGGGTGCGCGACCTCTTCGAGCAGGCGCGCCAGAAGGCCCCCGCCATCATCTTCATCGACGAGCTGGACGCGCTCGGCCGCGCGCGCGGCGCCGGCGGCTTCGGCGGCCACGACGAGAAGGAGCAGACGCTGAACCAGCTGCTGGTCGAGCTCGACGGCTTCGACCCGAGCACCGGCCTGGTGCTGCTCGCGGCGACCAACCGTCCCGAGATCCTCGACCCGGCGCTGCTGCGCGCCGGGCGCTTCGACCGCCAGGTGCTGGTCGACCGGCCGGACAAGATCGGCCGCGTGCAGATCCTCAAGGTACACGCGAAGAAGGTCCGACTCGCCATAGACGTGGACCTCGAGCAGGTGGCCGCGCTCACGCCCGGTTTTACCGGCGCCGACCTCGCGAACCTCGTGAACGAGGCGGCCCTGCTCGCCACGCGGCGCGGCGCCGAGAGCGTGACCCTCGAGGACTTCAACCAGGCGATCGAGCGCCTCATCGCCGGCCTGGAAAAGAAGAATCGCCTGCTCAACCCCAACGAGCGCCGCGTGGTGGCGCACCACGAGATGGGCCATGCCATGGTCGCGATGTCGCTGCCCGGCACCGATCCCGTGCACAAGATCTCCATCATCCCGCGCGGCATCGGCGCCCTGGGCTACACCATCCAGCGGCCCACCGAGGACCGCTTCCTGATGACGCGCGAGGAGCTGGAGAACAAGATGGCGGTGCTGCTCGGCGGGCGCGCCGCCGAGGAGGCGGTGTTCAACCACCTTTCGACCGGCGCGGCCGACGATCTCGCCAAGGTCACCGACATCGCGCGCAGCATGGTCATGCGCTACGGCATGGTGAAAAGCCTGGGCTTCGTCGCCTACGAGGAGGAACGCTCGCCGTTTCTCGGCGGCCCGATGCCGACCGGCCACCGCGAGTACAGCGAGCAGACGGCGCGCGAGATCGACATCGCGGTGCGCGACATCGTGAAGGCTGCTCACGACAAGGCGCTGGCAATTCTTTCGGAGAAAAAGACTCTGCTGGAAGCCTGGGCGCGCAAGCTGCTCGAAAAGGAAACGCTGGCCGAAGCCGAGCTCGCGGAGCTCAGGACTTCACTGCGCCCGGCTTGATTTCCCAGCGCTCGGCAGCCTGATCATCGCTCGCCCGCGCCTCGACCCATTGCGCGCCGCCGGCGCGCTGCTCCTTCTTCCAGAACGGCGCGCGCGTCTTGAGGTAATCCATGATGAACTCGCAGGCGGCGAAGGCGTCGCCGCGGTGCGCGCTCGCCACCGCCACCAGCACGATCTGGTCGGTGGGCTGGAGCTCGCCGACGCGGTGGATCACGGTGCAGTCCATCACCTGCCAGCGCGACCGGGCTTCCTCGACGATCTTCGCGATCTCGCGCTCGGTCATCCCCGCGTAGTGCTCGAGGGTCATCGGCACCTCGCGCACCACGCCCACGAAGCTTGCCACCGCCCCGACTTTGGAATCGCGGGAAAGCGCGCGCATCTCCAGCCCTGCGTCGAAATCTTCCCTCTGGATCGAGACCTTCATCCGCCGGTCACCGGCGGGAAGAACGCGACTTCGTCGCCCGCCTTGATGCGAGCCGTAGCAGGGACCATGTCCTGGTTGACCGCGATGCGCACCAGGTTCCGGTCGGCGAGTGCCTTCTCATAAGCACCGCCGCGCGAGCTCAGGTGCGAACGAAGGCCGGCAACGGTGGTGATGTCCGCCGGCACTTCGATTTCCTCGCTCGAGGCGCCGAGTTGCTCGCGCAAGCCTGCAAAGAACAGAATCTTCAGCTTCAACGGTAGAGCTCCGAGTACGGCAGGAAGCGCACCGTGTCGCCCTTGCGGATCGCCTGCTGCGCGGGATTGTCCACCAGGCCGTCGGCCCAGGAGGTGGAAGTCAGCACCGCGGAATCCTGCGTCGGGTAGAGGTCCAGCCCCCCCTGCGCGTTCCATTTTACGCGCAGGAACTCGCGCCGCGCGTCGGGCTCGGGCCAGTCGAAATCCGCGCGCGCGGCGATGGCTTTGGGCTCGACCTGATTCAACCCTTGGACCTTCAGCAGGAAGGGGCGCACGAAAATCAGGAAGGTGACGAAGCTGGAGACCGGATTGCCCGGCAGCCCGATGAAGAAGGCGTCCCGCACGGTGCCGAAGGCGAGCGGCCGCCCCGGCTTCATGGCAATGCGCCACATCAGGAGCCTGCCTTCGGCCTCCACCGCGGGCTTCACGTAGTCGGCGTCGCCGACCGAGACGCCGCCCGAGGTCACGATCAGGTCGCACTCGGCGGCCGCACGGCGC
>CAZJJC010000473.1:0-2592 GCA_964546195.1 uncultured Enterobacteriaceae bacterium
CGGCTACGAGGTGGGCGCGGTGGACTACCTGATGAAACCGGTGGTGCCGGAAATCCTGAAATCCAAGGTGGCGGTGTTCGTCGAGCTGCACCGCAAGAGCGAGCGCCTGAGGGAGTCCGAAGACAAGCTGCGCCGATTGGCGGCTCATTTAATAAGTGTCAGAGAAGAAGAAAGAGCGCATATTGCCCGCGAGATCCACGACGAGCTCGGGCAGGTGCTCACCGGCATCAAGATGGAGGTCGGCTGGCTCGCCAAGCGGCTGAAGGAGCCGGCGCTGCTCGAGAAGACCGACTCGATGTCCAAGCTCATCGATTCCACGGTGCAGACGGTGCGCAAGATCGCCACCGGCCTGCGCCCCGAGATGCTCGACGACATGGGCCTGGTGGCGGCGGTCGGCTGGCAGGCGAAGGACTTCCAGAAGCGCACCGGCATCCGCTGCCGCGTGAAGCTGCCGCCCGAGACCACCAAGCTCGACATCGACGTGTCGACCACGGCGTTCCGCATCTTCCAGGAAATTCTTACAAACGTCGCGCGCCACTCGCGCGCCACGCGGGTCGACATCGACCTGGAAGTGGGCGAAGAGGAGCTGCGCCTCGAGGTCGCCGACAACGGGGTGGGCATCGCCGACAGCGAGCTGGACGGCAAGAAATCGCTCGGGCTGCTCGGAATGCGCGAGCGCGCCCTGCTGTTCGGGGGAGAGGTCCACATCAGCGGCGCGCCCGGGCACGGAACTCGCGTGGCGGTCAGCATTCCAACTAGATCCAGGTCCTAAAGGCGGCCCATGAAAGTCATTATTGCCGACGATCACCCCGTGGTCCGCCAGGGTCTGCGCCAGATGCTCTCGGTCGAATCGGACCTGACGGTCGTCGGCGAGGCGCGCAACGGCCAGGAAGTCGTCGATCTGTCGCGCCGCGTGCCCTGGGAAGTGGCGGTGCTCGACTACAACATGCCGGGAAAGAACGGCCTGGAGCTCATCAAGGAGCTGCGCCAGCGCTACCCCGGCCGCGCGGTGCTCATCCTGAGCATGTACCCCGAGGACCGCTACGCGGTGCGCGCGCTCAAGGCCGGCGCCTCGGGTTACCTCACCAAGGAAAGCGCGCCCGAGGAGCTCGTGAGCGCCATCCGCAAGGTCGCCGGCGGCGGGCGCTACGTCACCCCGACGCTGGGCGAGAAGCTCGCCCTGGAGCTCGAGGACAACCGCGGCAAGCCGCTCCACGAAACCCTGTCGGACCGCGAATACCAGGTCATGTGGATGATCGCCTCGGGCAAAACCGTGCGCCAGATAGCCGACGAGCTTTTCCTCAGCCCCAACACCGTCTCCACCCACCGCACCCGGATCCTGCGCAAGATGAACATGAAGTCGAACGCGGAGCTGATGCACTACGCCATCGCCCACCACTTGGTGGATTAGCTTTTTTGTAGTTCAAAGTACTACAGTAGGCCGGGGGCTCCTGCGATACCCCTGCCTGGAATTCCCTCGCAGAATCACGCTTTTAGTCCACAAGAACCCCCCGACGGGAGCTCCATGGAATCGATCCAGGCCGGACTTCACCTGATGCTGGACCGCGGCGAGCTGCTGAAGGGACTGCGCGCCTTCAGGCGCGGCGACTTCGGCGTGCGCCTGCCCCTCAACCTGTCCGGCATGGACGGCGAGATCGCGCAGGCCTTCAACGATGTGATCGAGATGAACGAGGCGCTGCTCGCCGAGATCGCCCGCGTCGGCGACCAGGTGGGCCGGGAAGGGCAGATCAGCCAGCGCGTGAGCCTGCCGGGGGCCGGCGGCGCCTGGGCCGAGTGCACCGAGGCCGTCAACACGCTGGTCGGCGACCTGGTGTACCCGGTGACCGAGGTGGCGCGCGTGATCGGCTCGGTGGCGAAGGGCGACCTTTCGCAGACCATGGTGCTCGAGGTCGACGGCCGGCCGCTGCGCGGCGAGGCGCTGCGCCTGGGCATGGTGGTGAACACGATGGTGGGCCAGCTGAACGCCTTCGGCGCGGAGGTCACGCGTGTCGCGCGGGAGGTGGGGACGGAGGGAAAGCTCGGCGGCCAGGCGCGGGTGCCGGGGGTCGGCGGGGTGTGGAAGGACCTCACCGACAACGTGAACTCGATGGCGGCCAACCTCACCGGCCAGGTGAGGAACATCGCCGAGGTGACCACGGCGATCGCCAAGGGCGACCTGTCCAGGAAGATCACGGCCGACGTGAAGGGCGAGGTGCTGGAGCTCAAGGACACCATCAACACCCTGGTGGACCAGCTCGCCAACTTCTCCTCCGAGGTGACGCGGGTGGCGCGCGAGGTGGGCACCGACGGCAAGCTCGGCGGCCAGGCGCAGGTGAAGGGCGTCGCGGGGGTATGGAAGGACCTCACCGACAACGTGAACTCGATGGCCGCAAACCTCACCGGCCAGGTGAGGAACATCGCCGAGGTGATCACCGCGGTGGCGAACGGCGACCTGTCGAAGAAGATGACGGTCGACGTGCGCGGCGAGAAGCTCGAGCTGAAGAACACCATCAATCGCATGGTCGACCAGCTCAACGGCTTCGCCGGCGAGGTCTCGCGCGTGGCGCGCGAGGTCGGCACCGAAGGCAAGCT